>JALRAZ010000313.1 GCA_023257935.1 Verrucomicrobiota bacterium | reverse complement strand
TTCAATCATGCAATCCCTATTGTCCTCCGTGTGCAATAAGAAGGAGCATCATTCAGACTTCATCAGTTGCCCGGTTCAGGCTCATGCAAATAATACCTCCTCTTTGGTAACGAGAAGCGCGGGGAGATTTCATGGGGGTATGGTGTTGTGGAATCCTTTCAAACATAGAGGTTTGTGAAATCCTATGTCAATCAATCAAGCACCGATGCCCTTGCCAGAACGATCCTGCTCGTGCTGTTTGAGGAGACGCTGCTTCAAGTGTTGTCAATCCCGCTTTGGGTGCCCGTAAAATATTGGTTGGGGTGTCAAGGTAATCCAGAGAACTGTGTGAATTGGCTTGAGTCACTCAATCCAATGGGGCATCACCTTTTTGAAGGGAACTACAGGGCTTCCTTGCTGGTTTATTCATGAAATCATCCTTCCAAAAAGAGGTCAGCTTGTTGCATGAGGAGCAGGGATCCCTTGCTCAGCATTGTGGTCGCGCCTGGCAGATGGGTGATGATCTGGATCGGGGAATGTTCAAGATGGATCAGGTCAAGGATGGTCCATCTTTCCTTTCATTTATTGAGGAGTATGTGTCGAAAGTCCTTCATCCCTGCGAATTGCCAGCCATCCTTAGTGCGGCTTTTTCAGCTCAGGAGCAAGGCATGCAAGGGTTGATTGAAGCCGATCAATGGCTGCAAGAGCAACAGGCGATGATGCCTTTGGCTAGAGCGAGCCGTTACCTTGCTTCACGCCAACTCAATCGCTTGCGAAGCCTGCATGATGTCCGATTGCTCAATCGCTATCGGGATGCCCTGGCAAGGAGCCAAGTTCACGGTTGGCATGTGCTTGTCTATGGTGTGGTGCTACACACCTTCTCTCTACCGCTCAGGCAAGGGCTAGCTCATTACCAGCAGGCGGTGCTTCATGGGTTCAAGCGATCAGCTGCCTCTGCATTGGGCTGGGAGGAGAGCCTCATCAGGCAACTGACGTCTCGTCTCGATGCCCTCCCATTCCCTTCCATTGAGGAGCTTAGGTTGAAGGGAGATATCGCTACTTTGGGTTTTAGGGTTTTGTAGCTCCCTGCTTATTTCATGCTTTCAGTGCTTGGATTCAAGCGGGTCTTGATTTGAGGAAGCGAAGGAATTGCTCGCCATTTCGAGTTTGATGTTCAACACATCTGAGTCCGTAGGCTTCACCAAGGTTGCTAGCACCCATCCCATCGGCCAGAGTTCCATGGGTCGTACCACCAAAAATGATAGGGCAGACGGTTAGAAAAAGTTCATCCACAAGACCGTCTCGAAACAGCGCATCGTTGAGTTCGCCGCCTCCTTCTGCAACCACCCTGCGAACTTGCCAATGGGCACCAAGCCAAGCCAGCAAGGTATGCAGATTCACATGATTTTTGCCGAATGAGTGGGCTTGAATCCAGTCGGTGGTCTGCGCCACTGGGCGACTGCGCTCCAGGCCTGCATCGGTGGTCGCAATGAGCAAAGGGGAAAAAGGGTATTGGTAGACATGGCAGGTCGGCTGGATATTTCCTGATGAGGAAATGACGATTCGTTTGTTGAATGGGCTGAGTCCTTGCCTGACGCGTCGTTGCTGCCAGTAGGTTGACCCTGGGCCCAAATCCACCCGATCAGCTTCAACGGTTTTCCTGCCGCTGATTACCGCATCGCAAGTCGATCGAATCCGAAGCAGCCTACGATGATCAGCCGCGCTTGAGAAGCGTGCCATCCTGGCATCTGGTGGCGTGTTTGTTGACGCCCTGGGGCCGCAGATTTTGCCGTCCGCAGTGATCGCCATGTTGATCACAAGCCATGGTAAGGAAGCCGTTTTCATTCTCACGAGGGCGCTTCAGAGAATCATCATGGCGTCACCAAAGCTAAAAAATCGGTAGCGCTCGGCAATGGCTCCTTGATAGAGATCCTTGACGATATTCAACCCATCAAGGCTACCCGGAGAGGTGAATGCCGAAACAAGCATCATCAGGCTACTCTGAGGCAGGTGGAAATTGGTGATTAGGGCGTCGGTCAGCCTGAAATCATGCGGGGGATAGATGAAAATACTGGTCCTGGCCTGATAGGGGCAGTGCATGGTCTTGGAGAGCACATCGGATGGGATCGACTCAAGCACTCGGAGGGATGTCGTGCCAACGGCGATCACTCTGCCACCGCGTTCCCGAGTCTGTTTGATTGCT
Source organism: Verrucomicrobiota bacterium (assembly GCA_023257935.1). GTDB lineage: Bacteria > Verrucomicrobiota > Verrucomicrobiia > Limisphaerales > AAA164-E04 > UBA7971. Next base: position 16,208 of record JALRAZ010000313.1, on the reverse strand, counting down.
GAGAGGGTTTCTTGGGGGACGCTGAAACGCTCCTCATGCATGCGGTGCTCGGAGGCTAGTTCGGTTTTGATGGGATTGAAGGTTCCAAGCCCTACGTGGAGGGTGACCCAGCCAATCTGAACACCGGAACTTCGAACTGCCTCAAGCAGATTCGGAGTATAGTGCAGGCCTGCGGTTGGAGCCGCAACCGATCCTCCCTGGTCAGCGTAAACGGTCTGGTAGCGATCGGCATCTTCTTGAGATGGGGCGCCTGAGCGACGGATGTAAGGTGGTAGAGGTATCTCACCTAGCTCATCGAGTTGATTCTCGATGGCATTGGGCTCCGGCCCCTCAAATATCACCTGAAAATGTCCTGATGGGGTTTTTGATTCCACCCGACAGCTCAGGCCGGTGACCCCTTTACGAGGGTGCATGATCTCGATGGTCGTTCCAGGGGGAGTCCTCTTGCCTGGTTTGAGCATGACGAGCCAGTGGTTCGGTGAGGTTTCTTCCAACATGAAAATTTCGATCTGGCCCCCAGTTCCCCGTTTGGTTCCTCGAAGTCGAGCAGGAATGACCCTGGAATTATTCATGATCAAGAGATCCCCAGCCCGGCAATATTTCAGGTGATCGCGGAAACAGTGATGTTTTCTCTGGCCTGTATGACGCTCGTATACCAGAAGCCTGGAACTATCCCTGGGACCCTCAATGGGGTGCTGGGCGATCAGTTCTTGAGGTAAGTGAAAGTCAAACTGATCTGTCCTCAATGGTGGAATAATCTGATGCCCTGAGCCCATACACCCACGATTTCAGCAAATGCCCACCCTTGGCAACAAAAACAACCGCAACTCGGGCCAAGGCATGGCTCTCCATCAATCCATACCGATGCCTTGGAAGCCTTGGAATCATGGCAGGGTGGGGGAAACGCCCAAGCACTGTTTGTAGCAGAGAACGCTCCCAGCGACTGAAACCAATCATCATCCAACTCAAAAATCAAAACTTTAACGTTAAAAACACTACATAATATCTCAATTGAAACCCTGGTTCGTTTTTGGTGAGGTTAAAAAATTCTTTTTTTGGTTGACCAGGTGGGGCATTTGACCAATAAATGTTGCATTCGCCCAGTTTGTGGTTCAGTTGGGTGATGTCGTGTTTTGATGTCGTGTCAGAAGAAATGACCATGTTCCTGGGGTCTTTGGACCTCAGTTTGGATGTGAAGAGGAGGGTTCAGATTCCCTCATCTTGGCGTTCTGCATGTGGGTCGTCGAAGTTTGCGCTTGTCAAATGGCGGCCTGATTTAGCGCAGAAGCCCTGTGTGATGGGCATGATGCCATCGCTGCTCTACGACTTGGTCAGGAAGATGAATGAACGCCCCTTTTCCGATGCAGAGGCCGAGCGGGTCAGGAGGTCGCTGTCACGGGAAGCAGCCTTGGTTGAGCTCGATGGAGCCGGAAGATTAACCCTTCCAGTCAACCTGATGAAGGCCTCGGGCTTGGAGCCCAGAAGTAAGCTTGTCGTTGTTGGGATGTTTGATCGGTTTCAGATATGGAACCAGGAAGATTACAGCGCAGTGAGTGAAGAGGATGATGCTGCATACCCTGAGGCCATCAAGCTCTTCTAGACAAAGCTAGCAATGAATTTGAAAAAATACCTTTCCGTAGGCCATGTGGTCGAGGACATGAACCATCTCCATGGGCGCTATGCGCCTTGCCAACCCGGTATGATCCCTCGCTTTGATCGGCGTAAACTGGGAGCTGCCCGTTCCTCGGCACCAGTAAAAGGAGGCAGGCACATTATCTTTAGTTCCAAGTCATCGACACAGACTGATAGGCATCCATCTATTGATTTTGAAGCATTTTCCAGGTCCAGGCAGGTCGCACAACCGATCCTGGATCCTGCATCAGGGGAACACTCCGTTACATCCCGGCCGAATGCCTCGCGCCGGGGTGTGACGGGCGTTTTCAAGCGTGCCCATGCTGCGAGTGGTAGCCCTGATTCGACCCGTGACCAGGTCCAGACCGATCTCTTTGAAAAAATCATCCCCATCGAGGGATCTGATTTGGGGGAGCACACTTTTCAGGTGGGGATTGAACGGCGACTGAACCTGATGCCAGCAGGAGAAGATTTGCCTGCCCGTGCGCCCTCTTGGTGGGGGCGGCTCAGTGAGCAATTGTCGACATGGTTACGCCAAGGATAAGCATGGATGACGCCGGCTTTCGAACACATACCCGTTCTGTATGAGGAGACTCTCAGGGCGCTGAACCCCTTGCCGGGTCAGGTTTTTCTGGACATGACCTTGGGTGGGGGTGGGCATACCGAGGGTTTGCTGAAGGCGACGGCGCCAGAGGGCAGGGTCTTGGCGACAGATCGGGATGCCAGAGCCATTCGGGCGGCGTCTGAACGTTTGGCAGAATTCGAAGCCAGACTAGAGGTTCGGCAAGTGTGTTTTGCTGAGGCCGCCCATTGGATCGAGCCAGGGAGTTGCGATGGGGTTTTGATGGATTTGGGGATCAGTAGTCCTCAGGTGGATCATGCGGAGCGCGGATTTAGCTTCATCAAGGATGGTCCTCTGGATATGCGCATGAGCCAGGGAGAAGGTATGAGCGCTGCCGATGTGGTGAATCAGTGGGGCGAAGAGGAGTTGGTCCGGGTATTTAGACAATTGGGTGAGGAGCCTAGATCCGGGAGAGTGGCTCAGGCCATTGTCAGACAGCGTGTTGTCTCTTCCTTCGAGACCACGCTCCAGTTGGCGCGGTGTGTCGAAGGGGCTTTAGGGGGGCGAGCAGGGAAGCACCATCCTGCAACGAGGGTTTTTCAGGCTCTAAGGATGGTTGTCAATGATGAGCTCGGGCAACTCGAAAAAGGCCTGGTGAGCGCATGGAAAGTCCTGCGATGTGGGGGCAAGTTGGCGACGATTACCTTCCACTCGCTAGAGGCTCGGATGGTTAAGCGGTTTGCTCAGTTCTGGGGTGCTGACTATGAGGCAGGCGACGCCGCCGACACGCCAGCTCTCAGGAGGCCGAGAAGGCCGGTAATGCGCTGGTATCCGAGAAAATCAATCAAGGCATCCCGGCAAGAAGTGCTGCGTAACCCTCGAGCCAGGAGTGCGCAATTAAGGGTCATGGAGAAAATAGAAGATTTACCCGAGGGACGTGAATGGGCGTGGCGGGGAGATAGCTGAAAGGCGGATTTCAAGCCGATCATCCAAGGTTTGGGCAGAATCTGGAGTTTTAAGAAGAGGACCATAGAAGTAAGTCATTCCGAAGTTGTAAGCAGTCATGAATACGTATCATCAACAAACAAGCAAAACCATCAGTGTGGGCTGGTTCATCCGGTGCGGGGCGGTCTTTCTGGTGGTGGGGGCAGCCTGCGTGGGCTACCTCTTTCAAAAGGAGTCTTTGCACAAAAAGGCAGAAGAAGTGGAAAAGCTTGAGAGGGAATTACGATTGCTAAAGCGTGAAAATGAACTGCGTCACCAAGCGTATGCGGCATTGATTTCACCCAAGCAACTGGAACTGGAAGTCAGGAGGCGCGCCCTTAATTTGGTCGCCCCTCAGCCCGAGGATATCCTCAGTCTGCCCCTCCCATCAGCTGAGTCAGTCAAATCACAGGCAGGCCGTCTGAAGGCGTCACCATCTGGCCCTTCTTCTAGGGCATCTGGCAAAGGAATCGCAATGGATTCAGGCCGAACCCGCTATATTCCATGAATCAACGCGCCCACAGCATGAAGACCCGCACGGTTTACGCCAAGCAGTTAAGACGCATGGTGACCTTCGCGGTGATGTTGCTGTTGGGATTTTTGGTGATCGCCGGCCGTCTTGTATACATTCAGCTATTCCTCCACGAGGAACTGCTCTCCAAAGCGCAGGAAAAAACCCGACGGACTTGGTTGAGGGAAAGTGAAAGAGGGCAAATCCTCGATCGGCAGGGTGTGTTGCTTGCCTCCAATCAAAGGGTGCGCATTCTGTGCGCCAACTTAGCCTACATTGATCGTTACAACGATGCGATGGCAAAGGCGATTGCGACATATCTTGAAGTGGATGAATCAGCCATCAGGGATCGTCTCGAACTTGCCTATGTGACAGTCAAAGGGCAAGAAGTGCTAGATCCTCATGTCCGACTCAAGGTTAAGGTGACGCACGAAGAGTTTGAGGGTTTGAAAGCTTACCTGGCTCAATATCCTTTCGAAGAGGTGCACCAGGGACTGCATGCCTCGGACCTTGGTTTTATCGAAAAAATGCGCAAGCACGCCGTATTTGTCGAACCAGTGGATGATTTTAAGAGGATTTATCCCAATGGCATGCTTGCGGCTCACACCTTGGGTTTCACCCGATCTCAAGAGACCATTCACGGCGGGCATACCGTGTTCCTGACCCAAGGGGTTGCAGGGATTGAAAAGACATGTGATGACATGCTCAAGGGAGCCATTGGGTGGACGGAAACTGAACGGGCTCCACGCAAGCGAGAGTTGCGTGAATACCGATACCGAGATCTTTCTCCAAGAGCTGGTATGAACGTGGTGCTGACCTTGGATGCTGGCCTTCAGGCAATCGTAGAGGAAGAGCTCCAAAAGGGTGTTGAGCAGTCGCATCCGACGAGTGCTTCAATTATTTTAGTGCGGCCTCAGACTGGGGAAATCCTAGCCATGGCCAGTTACCCCACTTTCAATCCCAATCGACCTTCTACCATCAATCGGTCGAATTCATCGGACAAGAATCGGGCCATCAGTGATCAGTTCGAGCCCGGTAGTACTTTCAAGATCGTTTCCATTGCCTCAGCCCTGAGTGAGGGAACCTCGCGGCTAGAGGATAAGGTTTTCTGCGAGAATGGAAGGTTTTCCAATGGGCGTTGGAGCCTGAGTGATGATCACGGTTATGGTTCGCTTTCGGTGATGGAGGTTTTGGCTAAGTCTAGCAATATTGGAACCTACAAGATCATTCGCAGAGTTGGGGAGAACCGCTTTCACAAATATATCAGCGACTTTGGTTTCGGTAGCATGACGGGGATTCAGCTTCCTGGGGAGCTTTCAGGCACGGTGCACCCGGTGCGTCACTGGCGGGATGTCACCCTTTCAAGGGTAGCCATTGGTTACACGATCTCAGTGACACCACTCCAAATCACCATGGCCATGGCCGCTATCGCCAATGGGGGCTACCTCATGCAACCCATGATCATTGATCGTATTGAATACCCTGATGGCAGGGTCATGTCTCAGTATGATCCTCATGAAGTGCGTCAGGTTTTAACTTCCAAATCCACGCGCCAATTGACTGAAGCCCTCACCCGGGTTGCCAGTGAACATGGCACTGCCAGGAGGGCTCAACTGGAGGATTATACGGTGGCGGGTAAGACGGGGACGGCTAGGAAAATTGTCAACGGCCATTACTCCTATGCCAAGCATCTGGCCTCGTTTGTGGGATTCCTACCGGCCGAATCTCCAGAAATCTGTATCTCGGTGTTGTTCAATGAACCCGAAGGTACCGGTTACGGAGGCATTCATTCAGCTCCAGTATTCAAGGCAATTGCTGAGCGAGCAGCCAATTACCTGAACCTCAAGCCAAGTAATTGGTATTTGCCAGCTCATGAGATGCCGCAGGAACTCGTTTTACAGAGCCAGGCCATGGCTTATTGAACTGACACGGTGATGCCCTTTGACCCCTCATCCTGGAAACACCGTGACGGCCACTGGGCCATCATGCCGGATGTGTGGACTGGTGGTGTCAAAGAGAGGCGGTGCGTATGACCCCTTTTTCTTGTGATCAGGCTGCCCAAGCCGTGGGGGGGTGCCTGCTGCAAGGGCAGGGTCACCACCTGCTCAGAGGTGTCTCGACCGATTCAAGAAGCCTCGGTAAAGACGATCTGTTTGTTGCTTTGCAGGGAGATCGATTCGATGCGCATGAATTTGTGAGCTCGCAAATGAGCCCTGCTCCAGGCTGTGTGCTGGTCAATCAATCAAGATTGAAAGCCCTGCCAGCTGGTTTCCCCATCATTGATGTGCCCGATACCCGTTTTGCCTTGGGGCGGTTGGCAAGATGGTATCGTAGCGGTTTTGAGATTCCTGTGGTGGGCATCACTGGATCCAATGGTAAGACATCGACCAAATCAATCCTAGCTACGGCGCTGGGTGCTATGGGGAAGGTCCACGCCAGCCCAGCTAGCTTCAATAACGAAATAGGGGTTCCTTTGACGCTTTTGGGCTTGGATGGAAATCATCAATTTCTAGTTGTCGAAATAGGCACCAATCATCCCGGCGAGATAGCTTCACTTGTCGAGCTTGCCAAGCCCACCCATGGCATCATCACCTCAATTGGTGGATCCCATCTCGGAAACTTCGGCAGCCTGGATGCCATTGCCAAAGAGAAAGGAGCCTTGGCTGAGGGCCTCTCTGAAGGGGGCTGGCTTCTGCTCAATGGTGATTGTCCAAGGACCCTTGCACTAGGGAAGCGGACTCGGGCTAAAGTGATTACCGTGGGCACGACGCCAGATCACGATTTTCAAATCAGCCGCGTCGAAGTCAGCGCAAAGGGAACATCCTTTGAACTTCAATCCAGTGCTCACGGTTTTTGTGATCCTGTGCAAATAGCGCTTCACGGAACCCATCAGGCAATCAATACCAGCCTGGCTCTTGCTGCCGGTATCACCATGGGCGGCAATCCTCAAGCCTTGATCCAGGCTGTGGCTGGAGCCGCTCTGCCAGGGATGCGGATGAGCGCTTCAACCCTGGGTTCGCTGAATCTTTGGAATGATGCCTACAACGCCAACGAAGACTCGGTCCGCTCAGCCATAGAGACCTTCATGTCTGTGGCCGAGGCTGGGCGCAGGAAGGTGGTTGTTTTAGGTGAACTTAAGGAGTTGGGGGTTCATGGGGATGCGGTGTATCGCCGCTTAGGGGAGATGACCGCAAGCCATGGCCTTGAATCCTGTGTGGGTATTGGCCAGGAGACCTTGAAGTGGGTGGAAACCATCCGAAAAGAGAATCCTCAGAAGGAAACCTTTCATTTCGCCACCTTAGAGGAAGCCACCCAAAGCTTTAAGGACTGGTTGAGGCCCAATGATCAGGTGTTATTGAAAGCTTCTCGAGGTGCCAAATTGGAACAATTAATCGCTCCATTGAAAGCCCACATCCTAGGTGGGGATGACTCCCCTGTGGGTGCGAGCTCATCAAACCAAAGCATAGGCTGATGATTTACTACCTTCACGAGTGGATCCTTCAATGGAGTCAAGGCACGGCCTGGGAAGACATCCTTTCACCAGTCAGGGTGTTTCGCTACCTGTCTGTACGAAGTATTGGGGCGGTGATCACAGCCCTGGCATTTAGTTTACTCATGGGTCCGAGGATCATCAGATGGCTCAAGGATCTCAAGTTCCGTCAATTCTATGCTGACAAATCCGAACAAGCAGGAGGAATGGTAAGGGTGACGGACAAGAAGGGGACACCCACCATGGGGGGGGTGCTGATCGTGCTGGCGATGGATTTTTCAGTGATTATCTGGGCTCAGTGGAATGCGATGATCCTTTTGTGCCTGCTTTCACTGGTCGTGCTATCGGCTTTGGGTTTTTATGATGATTACCTCAAGGTGACCAGGCAGGATGCCGAAGGGGTTAAATCAAAGGTCAAACTCTGGGTTCAGCTTATGCTGGGATGTTCCGTAGCCCTCTATCTCTATTTTGTGCCTTCTACCCGTCCCCTGATCGACGAGATCATGATCCCGTTTTTCAAGGAACCCCTCCTTACCCATGCATCGGTCCTTGGTATGGGACTAACCTTACTGGCTATCATGGGGAGCTCGAATGCCGTGAATCTAACCGATGGTTTAGATGGTCTGGCCATCGGCTGCACAGTCATTGTGACCGGTGTGTTCATTGTTTTGACTTATATCGCTGGTAACGCCAACTGGTCGAGTTACCTCCAGGTGCCCCATGTGCCCGGGGCTTCAGAATTGACAGTATTCTGTGCAGCCATGATGGGGGCCTGTGTCGGTTTTCTTTGGTTCAACTGTCATCCTGCACAGGTGTTCATGGGGGACACCGGTTCGCTAGCCCTGGGGGGCGTCTTAGGGATCATGGCTGTTTTGATTCATCAGCCTCTGATTCTGATGATAGCCGGAGGCGTGTTTGTGCTGGAGGCCCTTTCTGTGATGTTGCAGGTGAGTTATTTTAAATATCACAAGCGACGCACTGGCGTCGGTAAGCGTATTCTCCTGCGAGCACCTCTGCATCACCACTTTGAGCAGCTGGGTTGGCATGAAAATCAGGTGGTCATGCGCTTCTATATCTTAGCAGGTTTATTCGCCAGCCTCGCCTTGCTCACACTCAAGATACGTTAAAGGAAGAATTGGAATGACGGATTGGAAACAAGAGAAAGTTTTGGTGATGGGTATGCGTCCTCGAGGCATTGCCATGGCGCGCTACCTGATTCGACAAGGCGCTCGTGTCTACCTCTCGGATCCAGGCGAGTGTTTCGGTGGTTCCAAAGCACAAACCCTTCCCGATGATCTTTCCAAGGCGGAGTGGATGCCATGGGGTGCACCCCTGCAGGAGGGGGCAGTGACTTGGGTTCTCAAGGACCCATCTCTGGCTTGGGATGAAAGCTGGCAGCTCACGGATCCTGGCATTCCTGTCATGGGAGACCTTGAATTCGGTTACCGGGAGAGTCATTGCTTGAATATCGCGATCGCAGGATCCAACGGTAAGTCCAGCGCTATGGGCTGCGTTCAAAGGGTCCTTGAGTCAGGACAGCGGCATGTTGCCATGGCTGGACCCGAGCAAGCTCCCATTGGATCGGTGTTAGAACAAAGCGGGAAATGCGACTTTTTGACGCTTCAGATTGAAGCTGAGCAACTGGTACACACCAGCTACTTTCGCCCTTCGGTGGCTGTTTTGCTCAACCTGGCACCCCACGCACGTTACGAGGCGCTGGATTTCGATGCTTACTGCCATCAGATGGCAACCCTATTCCGCAATCAGCAGGCTCATGATTGGTTGATTATCCAAAGTGAAGCTCTGGCAAAGTTGCATAGCCTCGGGGTTTCCATTCCAGGCAAGGTGATCAGTTTTAGCGCACAAAACCGGCGTGCGGATGTCTTCATGGACCGTGGCCTCTTGATTAGTCGAATCAATGGATGGTCGGGCCCCATGTTCAACATGGCCGATGTCGGTCTCAAGGGCGATCATCACGCCGAAAACCTGATGGCAGCCATGCTTGTCGGCCATGTGCTGAAGATTTCCATCGAATCCATGAAACGCGCTCTGGTGACGGCCAGACCGCTTCCCGGCTGTGGGGTTCCAGTTAGGGAGCTTGGATCGGTCCAGTATGTTGATGATTCCAAATGTGCTAACCCGCTGGCTCTGGATCGAATGCTGCGATCCCTCAGGGGACCTAACCCGCATGAGCCGCACGTATGGCTTATTGCTGGGGGTGACTCCAGCGCTTTAGATTACCACCACTTGGGGCCACTTATTTCCCATCGGGTCAAAGGAGTTCACCTCATCGGCAGTGCCAGCAAGGATCTTCAGGCAGCCTGGAGCTTATTTGCGCCTTGTCAAATATTTGCTGATCCGATACAAGCAATCAACGCAGCGCACGCTAAAGCCTTACCTCATGACGTCGTTCTCTTGTCGCCTGCGTGTTCGACTTCGGGTTCCTTCCGGAGTGCCGAACATCTTGGAGCGTTGTTCCAAAAAGTCGTAGCCCAACTCAGCCCTAATAGGGCGCCCGATGCTGTGTCCTTGTCGGGCTCGAAGGCCGTCAAGCCTATGGATGCCGAGGAAGTTTCCTGACGCATCGCAAAGCTGTGGTGGTGGTTTGTCCAAATGAACAGCCACCGCGTTTTACTCAGGCTTTTTGTAAACTTATCTTAGATAAAATCATAAAAGAATGTTAGGTTAAGAGTTCATGAACCCGTCCAAGCCGAATCTCTCATCCGGATCCAGTCTGGAGCAGTTGCAGCGCCGTAAAACGAAGGTGTTGTCCACTGTTTTTGTCATTGTGGCGGCCCACGTCCTGCCCATCACGGGTTTGTTGCTCATGCAAGGTTGCAAACCTGATGCCCAGTCCATTACTTCCACGGGCCAGGATGGGCAGTCAGGGGAAAGTGGCATTGCCTCACAAGTTGCCGAGGCGGTCGCCACAGAAGGGAAAGAGCTTTACAATGAATTTGTGAGCCGGGAGTCAGAGATCACTATGCCGATTGAAGGTGGTGTGGCTGAAAACACCGAACCTCTGGCGCCCTCACCCGCTAATCGGATCGAGCCAGCCGAGGCGCCAGACCTTAAATCCGAGCCTACCAGCCAGTGGGCCATCAAGAAACCGGAACCAGCCGCTGAGTTACCAAATTTGGATGGTGATGCGTCGGGCAAATCCACCTCCCCAGGGGTAGTGAATGCTGCAGAAAAGGTAGAGCGTAAATTAGTGGAGCACACCATCCACTCCGGTGAAATGCTCGGTCGCATTGCGCCACTCTACCAGACAACGGTCAAGGACATCCTGGAGGCTAACCCGGGTGTCGACCCAAGGAAACTTAGGGTAGGCCAAAAACTGGTGATTCCTAAGGGATCTTCTTCAGTCAATCCAGCCAATGCGTTGGCCAGAACGCCAGCCAAGCCCACCTCCAGTCAGTCCAATGGGCAAGTGCATATCGTTAAGTCAGGTGATTCGCTCAGTGCCATTGCCAAACGCTACGGTGTGAGCCTCACTGCGCTGAGAGACGCCAATGGCATCAGAACCCACATCATTCACCCCGGTCAGGAGTTGGTCATTCCAGTCAAGAACGTCGCTTCTGGTAAATAGACCCCCGAACTAGAGCTCCGAGCTTCTCAGATGGGTGACCTCGAAAGCAAGGGTATCGGTATCAGGCAGGCAACCTACCTGCTGATAAGCTGTGTGACGCTTTTGCTCACCTTCGGCTCGGTGATGCTCTACAGCGCAAGCATGCACCAGGAAGGCAGCTTCCTGCTGATTAAACATTTGGTGTATGCCAGCATGGGGCTTGGTGGGGCAGTAATACTTGCCTGGAAAGATTACCAGTGGTTGCGCAAGCATGCTGTCGCCTTGTTTATGGTGGCTGTCGTGTTGTTGGGTTTTATCTTTGTCTTCGGGGAAGTGAGGAACAATGCCAGACGATGGTTTGTCTTTGGCGATGTGATCAGCTTTCAACCCTCGGAGTTTGCCAAGCTGGCATTGGTGATCTTCCTTGCCTATTACGGTGAAAAAAATGCCGAAAAAATGGGCTCCTGGGGCCATGGCCTCCTTCTCCCACTCATACCCGTCGGCCTCCTGCTCGGCCTCATTTTCAGTGAACCGGATCGTGGCACGACCGTTTTACTGGCTGCCCTGACAGGGGTTTTACTTCTCTTGTCTGGTTCCAGGTGGTCAGGGTTTGTGATCCTTTTTTTAATCGGGGTGGCTGGGTTGGCTTACATCTTTTCGACGCAGGCTACCCCTGGCGAGCGATTCATGGCCTGGCTTGATCCAGAGAAACATAAAGAAGATCATGCTTACCAGATCTGGCAATCTCTGCTGGCTTTTGGCTCGGGAGGGCTGGAGGGCATGGGGCTGGGGAGTGGGCGCATTAAAATTAACTTCTTACCTGAGCAGCAAACTGACTTCATTTTTGCCGTGATTGGCGAGGAAATGGGCCTGCTGATTTCCATTGGTGTGGTCATTGTCTTCATGATCTTTGTTCTCACAGGGTTGTTCATTGCCTGGAATGCTCGTGATCGATTTGGTTTTCTGATGGCTGCTGGGGTGACATTTCTCATAGGGCTCCAAGCCTTGATCAATATGGCCGTCGTGACCAATACGCTCCCAAACAAGGGGCTCTCCTTGCCCTTCATCAGTTACGGAGGATCCAATTTGCTGTTCATGATGGCAGGTGTTGGCGTCCTGGTCAGTGTGGCGAATCATTCCCTCAAAACCTACGGCATGAAGGTGCCCGAGCAGGTTGAGTCCAATGAATTGTTCCAACCATGAGCTTGGCCCGAGGTAAATCCCCCCATCCTCTCCAGATTGCCATTGCCTGCGGTGGAACCGGTGGCCATCTCTTTCCGGGGCTAGCCATTGCGGATTTGCTGGAATCATGGGGTCATCGGGCGATCTTGATTCTTTCAGAAAAAGCCATTGATCGTCAGGCAGCGGATCGTGTTCCCCATGAATGCATGGCATTTCGATCGCTTGGCTGGCAAGCTGGGCAAAGGATCCGTTTCCTTCTTCTCTTCCCTTTGATCTTGATGAAGTGCATGGTCTGGATGCTTCGTCGGAAACCCGACGCCATCCTAGCCATGGGGGGCTTCACCAGTCTGGCACCCTGCCTGGCGGCTTGTCTTTTGCGCAAGCCCGTGTTCTTTCATGAGAGCAATGCCATTCCTGGCCGTGCAATCAGATACCTTTCTAAAATATCCCGGATGGGATTTGTTGGTTTTGAGTCAGCCCTCCAAGCCTTGGGTCCTGGATCATTCATGGTGAGCGGTACGCCAGTCCGCCGCGAGCTCAGGAGCCTGGATCGGTCTGAATGTTGCCAGCAGCTGGGTCTGGATGCTTCCAAGCCCATCATCCTGATCACAGGAGGGAGTCAGGGAGCCATGGGGGTGAACCAGCAGGTGGTGCAGGCTTTGCCAGAAATCAGTCAACGCCTTCCTGAGGCTCAATTCATTCACCTTTGCGGTATGCACGAAGACATCGAAAAGCTTCGATTTGCTTATACTCAAGCTGGATTCAAGGCCTTGGTGTTTCCATTTTTGGAACAAATGGAGTTGGCTCTTGGTGCAGCCACAGTCGCTGTGGGGCGATCGGGAGCCTCGTTCATAGCCGAAATTGTCGCGCTGGGCCTGCCCACGCTCTTAATACCTTTTCCTCATTCAGCGGATGCTCACCAACAAGCCAACGCCCAGACGATGGCACAATCTGGAGCTGCCCTTACCTTTGAAGAGGCTTTCATGACCCCAACCCTTCTGACCGATGCGCTTTGCCAGCTTGCGAGTGACCAACAGCTCAGGCATGCCATGGCCCAGCGCCTGAAGCATTTTGACACGCCCGAATCAGCGGCATGCATTCTCGAGCACATTTTGCATCGGCTGGGTCAAAAGCCGGGCGACTCGCCTAGGCAAACTAAGTCGGGTTTGGCCAATTCACTAAACATGGATCCATCATCGCAGTTCCATTCACTTCAACCCGAAGTAAGCCCTTCATGAATCAATCCAGCCTGAGCGCCAGATCTCTGACAGATCAGGGTGTGTCTGCTACCACGGAGCGGCATCCCGGTGTGAGTGTGTCGGATCTGTATACTGCGGCCAGTGATCTGCAGCGGCTACTCAGCAAAGATACCCTGGTTCGCACGATGGAGCCTCTTGGTCCGAAAACGACACTCAAGGTTGGTGGGGCTGCGGATTTGTACGTGGTGCCCAGTCAGGTTGAGGACCTTGCTGAAACCCTTGCCTGGGCAGGAAAGCACTCGATGCCCATCCACTTGCTGGGAAGGGGATCCAACCTCCTGGTCTCAGATGAAGGTGTTCGGGGTGTGGTTGTCTCACTTGCCTCCCAGGCATTCCTCGATCTCGAGGTGAAGGGAGAACAAATCAGATCCGGAGCAGGGGTTCGTTTGAAACGGCTCTCCGAGCAAGCTCGCCAGCAAGGTCTTGCTGGATTGGAGTTCCTGGAAGGTATTCCTGGTTCCGTGGGGGGGGCTCTGCGCATGAACGCTGGGGCCATGGGACAATGGATCTTTGATGTGGTTTTGCAGATGACCACCATGGATCGTTCGGGGCAGTTAAGGACTTACCGAGCTGATCAAATCACAGCGGGCTACCGTCACTGTCCGTTGTTAATAGAAGAGATCGCCATTGAAGCTACTTTCCGAACACTTCATGCCAGCGAAATTCAGGTTAAGAAAACCATGGAGGCTTATGCAACCCAGCGACGGAGCTCTCAACCTATTGGCTCCAGCGCCGGTTGTATGTTCAAGAATCCCGAGGGTGGATCGGCTGGAAAACTGATTGATGAATTGGGATTGAAAGGCCAGCGCATGGGGCAAGCGGTGATTTCAGAAATCCATGGAAATTTTATCATCAATCAGGGAGGAGCCTCTGCTCAGGACGTTTTGAATCTCATGGAGTTGGTCCGAAAGCGTGCTAGAGAGGATCGAGGCGTCGAACTGGAGATAGAAGTGCAGAGGTTGGGCCTATGAAATCGACCTGGAACATCGCTGTCCTCATGGGGGGGACTTCAGCAGAGCGGGAGGTTTCGCTTCGTTCTGGAGCCGCGGTGATGGCTGCTCTCGAACACCTGGGTCATCGGGTGCAGGCTGTGGATCCCAACGGGCAAGATCTACTCCTGCCTGAGGCCGTGGATGTGGTTTTTCTGGCGCTTCATGGTACTTACGGAGAGGACGGTCAAATTCAAGAGCAACTTGAGCGAATGGGGATTGCCTACACGGGAAGTGGTCCTGCCTCCAGCCGTCTTGCTTTTGATAAGGTAGCTGCCAAGCGGCGATTCATGCAGTGCAACTTGTCGACGCCTCCTTTTCATGTGATCAGTGATCCAGCAGCATTGATGCCTACTGATTTGGGACTTCCCTTGGTTGTGAAACCTGCTGATCAGGGTTCCAGTGTGGGGCTTCATTTCATTCATCAGGCTGAGCAGTGGCCGACGGCAATAGCTCAAGTGATTGGGTTGGGCTCACAAGCCCTAGTGGAACGATGCGTCAAGGGACGGGAATTGACTGTGGCCATCCTGGGCGATCGAGCTCAGCCGATTGTTGAAATTATCCCCAAGGACGCCGCTGCGTATGATTACCAGCACAAATATACCGTGGGTGCCACCGACTATGTGTGTCCGGCGAATTTGGATCAAAACTTGACTTTAAGATGCCAGCAACTGGCCCTGGAGGCATTCAGGGTTTTGGGATGTGAAGGCTATGGTCGGGTCGATGTTCTGCTGGATGGTGACGAGCCTACATTGCTTGAGGTCAATACGCTACCAGGCATGACCGAAACGAGTTTATTGCCCATGGCCGCCAAAGCCTCAGGTATGGGCTTTGGCGAGCTCTGTCATTGGATGGTTCAGGACGCCATAAGCCGACACCCAAGGGGGAGCGCGACCCAAAACATAAAAACCTTGAACCCGAAAACGTGATGTTTGCATCGACTCCTTCACCGTTCAAGGTCTCAGGCGACTCCCAGGCGATTGGTTTAGGGGTGGAGCGGCGTCAAAGGCGGCGAGCCTTCCTCAGGCGCACATTGCGCTGGACTACGAGCCTGCTTTCCATTGGGTTGGTCTGGTGGATGTTTCAGGGAGGATTGCAATGGTTTCTGCAAACCTTTGTCTGGAGTAATCAGGCGCTCGCCCTCAAACGTTTTCAGGTAAAGTCCCATGGGGTTATTCCTCAGCAACTACTCATCCAGTGGACGGGGCTCAAACCGGGAGACAACCTGTTGGCTTTTCATCTCTCTGAAATTAAGCGCAATTTGGAGCTATCCCCCTTTGTGATGGAAGCTACCGTTGAAAGGTTGTTCCCCGAGACCCTTCGGATTCATGTTCAGGAGCGGCAGCCTGTTGCCCGAGTGAGATTACTCAAACCTGATGTCAGGCATGGTGGGAGCATAGGTCTACTGCCCCTTTTGATGGATGCAGAGGGAGTGGTGATGCCCATGCCTGAGGAGGGTGAAATCCCTCGCTCCTTGACCCTAAAGTGGCAGCAGCTTCCTGAGATCGTCAACGTATCAGAGGTCTCCTTTCAGGTTGGTCAATCGGTGGATCATCCAGTCTTCAGGGCTGCGGTTCAATGGGTCAGTGCTTTTCAGGCTTCTGTACTGAGTGAAAAGATTCAAATCGAAACGGTGCATGTGACTCAACTGGATCAACTGGAGGTGCACACAGGCGACGGACAACGCATTCTGTTCGCTTTGAGTCGGTTTGACGAGCAGTTGGCTAAATGGCATCAGGTCATGGATTACGGATTGCGCATAGGGCGTCGACTGGCATTCCTAGATCTAACCATCAAGAACAACGTGCCTATTGAATGGTTTTCAGAGGACGGGCTCCAGGCTGAGGAGCATCAACACCGCATCCCACCCATTGATCTGAATCATGTGGACGTTTAAACGAGACGAACATCTGACCGCTCTTGAAATAGGAACCTCCAAGGTGGTCGCGATCATTGCTGAATTGAGCGACGAGGAAGCGCTCAGCGTGGTGGGTTTTGGGCAAGCTCCTTCTCGAGGGGTCATCAAAGGGG
>JALRAZ010000260.1 GCA_023257935.1 Verrucomicrobiota bacterium | reverse complement strand
TCAGGTTCACCTGGCATCCGATGGTCTTGAAGCGCTGGCATACCTCAAGCACAACAGAATGGATGTGGTCTTCATGGACATTCAAATGCCTCATATGAATGGGATTGAATGCACCCGAGCGATTCGAGCCATGGACCCCAGCCATCAGGTCAGCCCTCGCAGTATTCCCATTATCGCTGTGACAGCCAATGCCATGTCAGGTGATAATGAGCGCTGCTTTCAGGCAGGTATGAACGACCATCTTCCAAAGCCAATTCGACAAGATGAACTAGAGGCTATCCTGTCAAAATGGTGTTCAAGCCCCTCCAAAAAAGGTCACCGAATCTAGGCTTGCGGGAGCAGCACTTCCCTATCCCACCTGCTTGTATCAGGGGAGTGTCTCGGGAGTCAGTGTCTCTCGTAGGGTCACAGACTGACCGGCGATCAAATCCACGAGCCTATGCATGATTTCATGACTAGGCATGACCAGTTTGACCTTGCAAGGGCCGTGCGGCAAACCCTCCAGCACGAGTGGAGTATGCCCCATGAGTTCTTCATTGATATAAACCGCAGCACCTTCGGGCGATGTCATCACCTGTAATTGGCTGGCAGCAAAAACACTGACATGCCGCAGGGGCTCTTGCTCCTGCTTTTGAAGTTCCAGACGGTCGGTGTGGGTTTCACCTTGGAACGTAAAATGAATCAGATAGTCCCCAAGAGGTAGATTCACCACCGCTGGCACAGATCCAGCGTGCCATTTACCTGTATGATCCTGGTAGCGATAGGTGCCCCCGGATGGAAAAGTATCAAGTTCCACCTTGACCCGAGCCAATTCCAGATTGACGTGCAACGCCTTGCTCTGCCCCTTGGCTAAATAGGTCACAAAATTAGTCGCTTCATACCCCATCGACCGGACCCGCAGCCGGTAAGCACCCTCTTTCAATTCAGGCCAACTCACTGGAGAAAAATCCTCCCATTGCTGCATGGTTTCAGCGCTTTCCAGGATGACTAATGCCTCTGAAGGGACCGATGTCAGACTGAGTCTGCTTTGCCCCAACACCACCTGCGGTGTTTCACCATCGCCTGGGATGGGCTCCTGATTTCCCACCCTATCTGCCTTCGGGCCTTGCTTGTTGGGTGAGATCTTTGAAGCTGGCTTGAGCCAACTCATCAGCGCGATGCCCAGGACCAAGGCGCCAAACAAGCACCCCAGCACTCTGGGGCGGAGGAACAAGGACCAACCTGCCCCGAACAGGGCCCGCCCCTCCATAGGATGATAGGCATTGAACCCATCTCTCACCTCGGGGGGAGGAAGATGGATATCCATCCCCATCCTGGCTGCCAATCGAGTGAGAGTTGAAAAGCGTTCCCGGGGGTTCTTACCCGTGGCCTGATGAAGTGCTTCCAGGATTGAGTCAGGCACCATCAAGTTCCCCAGCCTGGACCAACCTTGCCGACTGACGGTATGGGGAAGTCTGGTATGGAGTCCCAATTCACGTAGCCCCTCGTATAGCATCAGTGCTAGGGAGTATACTTCGTCGGCGACTTGACACCTTGCGTTATTGAGGCATGCGTCTGAGCCATTTGGGTCCCATGATTCTGGAATGGGTTCTCCAGCAGACTCATGCCAACAGGCCAGGGCAAGGCGATCCAAACCGGGAGCAAGCATGAAAGCCGTGCCGTCAGGCAAAAAGCGAATATGGTCCAAACTTACCTTGCCATGCACCTGAGTTCGATGATGCATCCTCATCAAGCAAGCGAACACCGATTCGATCAGGGGTTTGAGTCCTTCCCAAGTCGGTTGCGGTCCACAGTCATCCAATTGCTGGCGCATGCTGGTTCCCACCCGGGTCTTCATGGCAACCAGAGGTCTCGGTTTGGCTTGAGGATAGGTGGCCAACAATTCACATGATCCGGACCATGGACCCTGACCAAGTTGTCCCACTTGTTGGGTGAAAGTTTCAGTCAGATCAGCATCCTGTGCGAGAAATGACGGCAAAAAATAAAGCACGACTTCACCTCCAGCATCTCGATCTTGAGCAACCCAATATTCACTCCCTTCAGGGTTTTCAATCAGACGCTCCCTGATGACATAGCGAGAACGGCACAGGCGCTGTCCTGGAGTCATTGCCATTTGTTTTGGACCCAAGCTTGACATGGAGGCGTCTCTGAATAATCCGCTTATAACCCATCCTCATCATCCAGCGCAGGCCTGGGCGAGCGGTTAGAAGAGTGCAAAGTTGATATCAGAAGTAAGCGCTGAACTCAAATACCAATGCGCCCTTGTCTAAAAAGCACAATCCTCGCGCTTAGCTCCCAACCCGGTTCCGGAAATAAAGACCACAAAGCCAATGCAATGCCTTTTCAAATCCAGATTACTTTCACCGAACAGCCTCAACATCAAATCATTCCCTATCCCAACCTAAGCATGGAAAAGCTGCCTACTTTCGACTCGGGGTGCTTCCAAGCTCATCAAAAGTAAATGGATTCTGTGGATGATTTTAAATGAGGTTTGCGCACTCTCCATCCCCTTCCTACAATGCTTTCAAACATGAAGCAGCAAGACCTAGAGACGCTGAAACCACTGGTCTGCCCTGAACTAGACCCTGAATTTCGCCCTGCGGCCCTCAAGCAAAAAGCCCTCAAGCAGCTGCTTGGCCAAGACGAGCAGCCTGAGCTGATTCACATTGCACTGATGCGCCCTGATGGGAGTGTGGATCGATCGGTCACCCATCTCCTGCCCACAACTGAAGCATACCGCGAGCTGAACACCTTCCTGTTGGAACGGCAGATA
>JALRAZ010000248.1 GCA_023257935.1 Verrucomicrobiota bacterium | reverse complement strand
AGCAGGTGATCCTGGCTAGCCTCAATTCTCTCAATCAGGCCTCACGCCTGCGCAACATGCGCCCAGCCCAGGCTCTGGAAAGCCTGACAGCCCTTTTGGATCGCGGTAGTGCCTCGATTCAGGATGCCACCGTCCAATTGGTGCGAGCCTGGAAGCTGGATTCAGCCCTGCCTGCATTGGTCTCGATGGCAGGCCGTCAATCGTTGAATCCAGCCAGTCGTGAACAGGCTGTGGCGGCCATCGCTTCGATGGGAGGTGGATCTGCCTGGGAAGCGCTGGAAGGTCTCTCCAATGAGGCCGGTGCGCTTCCCGTACGTGGGGCAATCATCCGATCCATGGCAGCGCTGCGACCCAAGCAGGCTCTGCCAAGGGTGTGGGATTACCTCGGAACCCTTGAAGTGGAGTCAGAGCTTGAAGCATTCTGGACGGCTCTTTTTCAGCAAAAGCCGGTTTTCGAAGCCATCGCCGCAGGCGTGAGTGAAGTGAGCCTGAGTCGAGCCGCCGCTCAAGCGGGTATCCGCAGTGTTCAAAAAGCGGGTCGGCATGAACCAGCTCTACTGTTGGCGCTAGAAAAAGCAGGTGGATTGACCTCAACACAGGATGAACCTTTGACCCAGCAAGCTCTGCAGCAGCTGGCTTCACAGGCTGATGGTTCTGGGGACCCACACCTTGGCGAGTTGATCTACCGTCGGCCCGAATTGGGCTGCATCGCCTGTCATGCCATTGGTGGGGTGGGCGGTCAGGTGGGTCCAGATCTGACGTCCATTGGAGCCAGTGCGCCCACGGATTACCTGATTGAGTCCTTGTTGGAACCCAACGCCAAGATCAAGGAAGGCTATCATTCAATCATCGTGGAAACCCGTGATGAGGCTGAATACAGCGGCATTTTACAGTCAGAGAACGATCAGGAACTCTTCATACGCAATGCGATCAATCAGGTGGTATCCATCCCTAAACAGAATGTGGTGAGTCGGCAGATGGGCTCCTCTCTGATGCCCTCCGGTCTGCTTGATGCCCTCTCACAGGGTGAGCGACTGGACCTGATAGCCTTTCTTTCCCGTCTCGGGGAGGCTGGTGCTTTTGATGCCGCTCGCAACAATGTGGCGCGGCGCTGGAAGCTGCGTGCGGGGCGTCACACCGATGAACAGTTTGGTATGGATCGAATCATTGGTGATACCTCTGGGCCCGCCTGGAAATTGGCCGATACCTTGGTCGATGGCCGACTACCTCAGTCGGCCATGGCTCAGGCCCTACAGATACGCAACATCAATCAGGTAACGAGTTTGATCGGGCTGATGGCGACCAGCCGATTCGAAAGCAGTGGTGAGCCCATGAGGCTTCAGTGCAACGCCCCGGAGGATGCCCGACTCTGGATTGATGGCAGAGAGATCTCCTATCGCCAGAATTTGGAACTGCAGCTACCAGCAGGCAGGCATGATTTGATCTTGCAGCTTAATCCAAAAAATCTGCCCGATTATCTCCGAGCGAACATAGAAGGAGCTTCGTTTGTTTCCGATCTATAGGCCGAGTGGCAAGTGTGAGCAGGGTTTGAGTCCTCACCAAGCTAGGGTGATGCAGTGAATCAGCTTGAATCCCTATGACCATCCCTCATAGTCGACCGCTTCTGCATGATACACCGACTCTTTAGTAGCATGGGCCGGACTCAATGGTTCCAATGGCTTTGTTCCATGCCAGCTGCTTACCGTTCGCTGGCTGGTTTGGGGCTCTTGCTGACTGCCTGCGGTCCTGATTCAGACCAAGCTTCACCTGGAGTCGGGACTGAAAGACCCCCAACCCAGGTGGTTGCCGTGGCAGCCAGGGTGGAAACGGTTGCCGATACCCTGTCATTGATTGGCTCATTGGCAGCCGATGAAATGATTGCGCTTCAGTCCGAGACAGCCGGTGTTGTTGAGCAAATCAATTTTGAGGAAGGTCAGCATGTCGAAGCTGGACATTTATTGCTACAGCTCGATCAAAGTAAACTAGCCGCAGCGGTGATTGAGGCCGAAGCCAACCTTGCCCTGAGTCAGTCTAACTTTCAGCGCAACCGGGAACTGCTAGGGAGCGAATTGATTTCACGACAGGAATTTGATCAGGCGCGTACACGCTTTGAAGCTGATCAGGCTTTGTTGGATCTGCGGAAGCGCCAACTCAAAGACACGCGCATCACGGCGCCTTTTACCGGGGTGGTAGGGGCTCGTGCCGTGAGTCCAGGCCAGGTCATCAGCCCAAACACGAGCCTGACTTGGTTGGTTTCTCTGGACCCTATCAAATTGGAATTCAACGTGCCGGAACGTTTCCTGAGCGTTTGTCGCGAAGGGCAGGACCTGGAAATCAAGGTGGCTGCCTGGCCCGAGGAGCGTTTTCAGGGCAAGGTCTACTTTGTGGCTCCCTTTGTCGAAGCCGATTTGCGAACCACTTTGGTTAAGGCCCGGATTCCCAACAAGGACCAGCGACTCAAACCGGGAATGTTCGCTAACCTGGACCTGACCTTGACCATTCGGGATCAGGCGATTGTGATTCCCGAGCCTGCCATCTTCCGGAACTTGGATGAGGAGCGCGCGCTAGTTTACGTGGTGGATGAAAACAACCAGGCTCAATTGCGAACGGTCAGGGTTGGAGAGCGCAAGTCCCGTAAGGTAGAGATCCTGCAGGGTTTGGATGCAGGAGAAGAAGTGATTGTTGAGGGCAGCCAAAAAATTGGACCCGGATCACCCATTGTCCGAGCCCCTGAGCAAGCCGCGGCTATCTATCAGTAAGCTCGTCTCATGAGGCTCCCTCAAATCAGCATTCAGCGACCGGTTCTGGCGACCATGATGAGCTTGGCACTATGCCTATTTGGTGCCATCAGCCTCACTCAGCTTCCCATTCGTGAATTGCCCGACATTGATCCTCCCATCATCAATGTGACGACGGTGTATCCAGGCGCCAACGCCGCCGTGGTCGAGTCGGAAATTACCGAACGCCTGGAAGAAGCCATCAACAACGTCACTGGTATCAAGACGTTGAGCAGTGAGAGTCGGGAACAGGTTAGTAACATCACCATTGAGTTCAATCTCTCCCGTGACATCGACATCGCTGCACAGGATGTCCGAGACAGGGTCTCCCGAGTTCGGAGCCGCTTGCCCGAAAACATCGACGAGCCAGTCATCTCCAAACAGGACTCGGACGCTCGGCCTATTATTTGGGTTGGCATGAGCAGCGATCGATTCACGCCCCTGGAAATGACTGATCTGGCCGACAAGCAGATCAAGAATCGGTTGCAGACTGTGGAGGGCGTTTCTTCCATCTACATCGGAGGCGCACAGCGTTTTGCCATCCGGCTTTGGCTAGATTCCGAAAAAATGGCCGCCCATCAGGTGACAGTACTCGATGTCCAGCAAGCCTTGAGGGAGCAGAATGTGGAGTTACCCAGTGGACGGGTGGAGAACTGGGATCGGGAGATGACCATTCAGACTCAGGGAGAACTCAAGACTGTGGAAGCATTCAATCGCCTGGTCATCCGCCAGGATCGAGATCGTTTCGTGCGTCTTCGGGACATTGGGCGTGCAGCCGAAG
>JALRAZ010000208.1 GCA_023257935.1 Verrucomicrobiota bacterium | reverse complement strand
GGTTTCCCTCATTTTGAGGCTCCAGGTTAAAGATCCATGGCTTTTCCAAGGCCGCCTCCACCCACACTCCATCGCCTTGCGAACCCATGAATCGAAGGTTTTCAAAGATAAGATGGCCTTGGGTCTGATCCCATGTGGATTGGGCGCTCACCCGATAGTCACTGATGGGAGTGGCTTCCTGACCCCATTCAACCGCGAGAGAAGCAGCCTGCAGTTCCATCTCAAGTGTCCCCTTCTGAGCCCCATTCTCGAGAACGAACTGAAAATCCCCCCCAAGCTCGCCCTGCTGAAAACCGATACCAGCCAAAGCACCTAGTAAATTGAGCGAGGTCTCTGAGATCGGTTCAAGATGGACCGCCACCCTTGCCTCGCCCTTAGAGAAATCCAAGGCTCCTGAAGCACTCAGCTCCTGAGAACGCCCCTTGTCATCTTCAAAACGCAAGCTCAAAGACTCCAGTAACTGAGACTTCAACAGCATATCGAAGGAAGCCCCAGCACCCTCGAGGCGTTGATGGCGCCCCTCGGCGCGGAGGACCCTTATCGCGGCATGCGACTCAAGCAACTCCATGGCGGCAAGCCTATCCATGCCAAGTTGCCCTTGGATGACTGTTTGCAATTCAAGAGAGTCGACGCCGCTCTCAAGGGTCGCTTCCTTCCCTGACCCTCGGGAAATCAGATCGGTCAGTTTCAACCCGATGGTCCCAGCATAGCTAGCCGAAGCTTCCTGTCCCAAATCGCGGATGGCTAGGTCCTCCACTCTCAGGTCGAACGCTTGCATCGTATTCTCGGCGATCAGCTGATGCCACTTCACATGGAGGTTTTTCAGCAGCAGCTCCTCAACAAAAAAGCGAGGTAAGGGTGCCTCATCGGTTTCGGGCAAGCTCGCCAGCCAATCATCAAAAGGGCTGCGGGGATCTGTGCCACCATCGATCTGGATTTCTAAGCCTGTAAGGGTGCATTGCTCAATCCAGGGTTCCCCCATCAGGCATCGACGCCAGTCGTAGGCTAGGTGGAGAGATGTGGCAGCGAAAATATCATGACCCTCAGGGCTGACCAGTGTCACACCACTTAGATCCAAAGAGGAAAACGGAGCAAAATCGATATCGTCAGCCTGAAGGTCCGCTGCGAGCTGCGTTGACAGAGAAGGTAAAACCATCAGGCGAATGAAGGCAGGCTGCGAGACAAGCACGTAAAGGCCAAAAGGCAGTGCTAACAGCGCAAGCAAGAGGAACCACCCTATTTTCTTTAACTTTTGCCGTGATAATCTGGCGGTTTGATTGACCTCAATGGGAGACAATTCACTCATTAGCTTTTCCTTGCTCTTTACTCAATTCCTTGCAGCCATGCACCAAGCAACCCAATTCCAGCCATCAAGAAGCTTTGCCACCTTGAGGCCGTCATGACTTGGCTAAGGAATACAAATCCGAAGCCATCGATCGTATGCAGATCCTCAGCCCAATGACGGCGCTTGATCACACGGCCTGGATCATGGTCAGCATAACCCATACCATCATTCAGCGATCTAGCCCAGATGAGCACGAATTATGTGGATCCATGACTCAAACTGCAAGCTGAGCCGAAATCCAATTGCCAGCCTCCTTCTCGAGGGGCTAGTCTTGGGCCACATGACAATACCCATTCCCTCAGAGGCAGCATTCCAAGTCAACGGTATCCATTACCAGTTGCCGGCATGCCCTGTCGTTGTCATTTGTTTGGATGGCTCGGCAAATGCCTACCTCGACGCAGCATTGATTCAAGATCGCATGCCCCATCTTAAGGCGATGATTCAGCAAGGGCGAAGGCTTGATGCCAGAGGTGCCCTGCCATCATTCACCAATGTGAATAACGCTTCGATTGTCACAGGGGTCCCACCTGAAAAACATGGTATCTGCGGCAATTTCTTTCTCGACCCGGTCAGTGGACAAGAGGTGATGATGAACGACGCCTCCTACCTGAGATGTCAGACCATTATGGCCAGTGCCGCCAAGGCTGGACGCAAAGTAGCTGTGGTCACAGCGAAGGAAAAGCTTAGAGATATTTTTGCTCACCAGCTTGATGGCATCGCCTTTTCAGCAGAAAAGGCCAATCAGACGACCATGGAAAAGCATGGAATCACCGATGTCGAAGCATTGGTGGGGAAGCCGACGCCGGCCATCTACAGCGCCGATGCCAGTGTGTATGTGCTGGAAGCAGGCGTCGCCCTTCTCAACGCCGCCAGAGCCGATTTCCTGTATCTTTCCACCACCGACTACATGCAGCATACTTATGAGCCCGAAGAAGAGCCCTCACTTAGCTTCTATGAGGCTTTGGATGCTGCCATAGGCAAACTCCTTTCAGCTGGAGCGCGCATCGGTATCACTGCCGATCACGGCATGAATGCCAAGCAACAATCAGACGGTTCACCCAATGTGATCTATCTGGAAACCGAAATCATGGAGAGTTTGGGAATTGAGGTAAAGGCCATCCTGCCAATCACCGACCCCTATGTCCTCCATCACGGTGCACTGGGGTCCTTTGCCGTCTTGCATGGCTCCAATCCCAAAGAACTCGAAAAAGTCGAGCGATGGTGTTTAGAACGCCAGGGCATCACCGAAACCTATGGCAAGCAACAGGCAGCAAAACGGCTTGAGTTACCTGTCGATAGACTGGGAGACCTGGTCCTCATTTCAGGTAGGGACGTGGTCCTGGGCAAGACGCCCAAAGATCATGATCTAAGCGCCTTGAAGGTAGGCTTGCGATCCCACGGAGGGAGGTATGAGGAAATGGTTCCGTTTATTTTTTCACACCCCTTGCACCAAGACTACGAGCGACGTGGGCTTGGCGATCCACGTAACTTCCACATTTTTGACTACACCATCAACGGGCTGAAAGCCTAAGCGTCGATTATCATGAGCCACCTGTCTCTTCATAGCCTGCTAGCAGGTGAACCCATTGAACATGGCGAGCGCATCCTGGTTAAAAACCCCTACACCGGGGCACCTGCTGGAGAGGTTTCCACGGCGGGTATTCAGGACACACAGCAAGCCATCCAAACCGCGTTGGAGCAAGCACCTGCCCTGACGCGCTACCAGCGTTTTGAAATCCTCGATCAGGCAAGAAGAGAGCTCCTCTCACGCAAAGAGGAATTTGCCAGCCTGATCACTTCTGAGGCAGGCCTTTGTATGAGAGAAACCCTCTACGAAGTAGGCAGAGCCTGTGATGTGCTTCAATTTTCGGCCATGGAGGCCTTGAGGGATGATGGTGAAGTCTTCAGCTGCGACGTATCACCTCAGGGCAAAGCACGCAAAATTTTCACTTTGAGGGAGCCTCTAGATTTGGCCGTTGCCATCACGCCGTTCAATCACCCGCTCAACCAGGTCGCACACAAGCTGGGGCCAGCCATCGCAGCGGGCACCCCAATCATCCTCAAACCGTCAGAAAAAACACCTCTAACAGCCATTCGATTTGCTGAGCTCCTCTATCACAATGGCTTGCCAGGCCCTATGCTCAGCGTATTGCTTGGCCCCACTCAGGAAGTGGCTGAACCCCTAGTCCGCGACGAGCGAGTTGGCCTGGTCAGCTTTACCGGAAGCGTCAGCGTCGGCAAGCTGCTTGCATCAACCGCAGGTTACAAGAAGCTGGTTCTGGAGCTAGGTGGCAACGATCCGCTGATTGTGCTGGAGGATGCCGACCTGGAACAGGCCGTTCACCTTGCTTGCGAAGGGGCATTCAGAAACTCAGGTCAGCGCTGCACCGCGGTCAAACGCATCATGGTACACCGCTCGATCCTAGAACCATTCACCCGGGCGATGGTCGAACGAGCCAAAACCTACACGTGCGGCGACCCTTGTTCGCTTGAGACTAGAGTTGGCACAGTGATCGACGAAGCCTCAGCACAGCATTTGGAAACAACGATCCAAAAAGCTGTTGCCGGTGGAGCAAAAGTCCTGCTGGGAGGCCAGCGAAAAGGAGCCATGCTGGAACCCACCGTCCTCTCAGAGGTTCCGCGGGATGCCGACATGGTCTGCAGTGAATCCTTTGGCCCGCTTGCGCCGATCATGGGCATTGAGGATATCGATGACGCGATAGCCCTAGCCAATGCCACGCCCTACGGACTTTCCTCAGGTGTCGTCACCAAACACCTGCCCCAC
>JALRAZ010000149.1 GCA_023257935.1 Verrucomicrobiota bacterium | reverse complement strand
ATGACGATATCATGGATCAGGCCACGATCCGCAGGAATCGCCCCACGCTTTGTGAGCACTCCGGTAGCGAAGTCAGCGTCTTGCTGGGTGACTGCCTTTTTGCTCGTGCTCTGGAGCTCGCATCGGAATTTCCCACGACGAAGGTTTGCCAGCGAGTGGCCCGCGCCACGCGCAGTGTTTGTTCCGGAGAAATCCTTCAGACCCTTCGTTACAAGAAGCAGATTCACAACCGGGAAGATTACTTGCGCACGCTCAGGATGAAGACCGCTGAGCTGTTTGCTTTGAGCTGCGAGTTGGGAGGCAATCAGATTGGTCTGAACTCTAAACAGTGTTTGGCGCTCCGGGAATATGGTTTTGCTCTCGGTACTGCTTACCAGATCTACGACGACTGTCTGGATATTTTTGGGAGTGAAGCCTCAGCTGGTAAATCCCTCGGCACTGATCTGAGAACTGGCAAGTTCACCCTGCCCATTCTCTTGCTCCTGGAGCGCGTTGGTGAGTCCAAAAAGATGGAGATGATCGCCAAACTCTTTCAATGGGAGGAGAGTCTAACCCCTTGGCTAATGGATTTGCTGGCAGCCAACCATACTCTTGAGGGTTCAGTCGAAACGATCGATCAGTATTTGGCCCGAGCCCAAAAGGCATTATTCGATCTTACTGATGACCGTCATGGAGCTTCCCTGAATGGGTTACTAGCTTTTCTCGCTGGTCAGGTGAGTCGGCTGCATTATACTTGATACCAATCGCTGCAAGGTGATGGTAGACAATGAAACAGTTGATAAGGCTATTGCTGCCTCGTCTCTATCCTCCGCTGCAGGCTTCAGCGAAGGTGATGACACCGCTTTGGTACAGGCTTCTCAACAAGGTCACCTTGCTGCCTTCGACCAACTCATAGCCCGCTATCACCAGAGGATCTACGCAACTCTGTACCACATGACTTCCAGTCATGAAGACGCTGACGATCTCACCCAAGAGAGTTTCATAAGAGCTTTCAAGGGATTGAAACGCTTCAAGGGGGATGCCTCTTTCTACACTTGGGTTTATCGGATTGCGGTCAACCTGACCATTAACTTCCTCAAAAAACGTAGCCGCCGGTCCTATCATCTCAGCCTCAATGATATGGACTTGCAGATAGAACATCATCCAGACCTGGTTATGTTCGTCTCCGAAAACACGCCCAGGAGGGATCTGCGAATTCAGGAATTACATCAAAAACTGAACGAAGCCATGCAGAAACTGTCAGATACCCATAGACTGACGGTGACCTTGCACGACATTCAAGGGATGTCTCACGAAGAAATTTCGGGCATCATGGATTGCAACGTTGGGACGGTGCGATCAAGGCTTTTCTACGCAAGACGCCAATTACAGGGGCTACTTAAGGATTATTTGAGCCACACATGACAGGCACAAACCCATGCAGGATTTAAATTCAAAGGATCAGGAAAAGCTCAGGCGACTCATTGCTCTTAAGGGCTACGAAGTGCCACCCCCAGGCTATGGTAACCTACTAGCCAACCGGATTATTTCGCATCTTGAGGTTGAACAGATTCGGTCTCAGCAAGCTGCAAGCTCGCCTTGGTTTAAAAAATTTTCACTCCGGCCTGTTCTCTTTGCTATCCAAGCGATGGTCATGGCATCCCTGTTTTGGTTTGGGTGGCAATCTCTAGGTTCGAAGCATTTGCCTCAAACCGTTGATCGGGCGGCTCTGGTGGATCGACTAGAGTTAGGCAGTGCCTGGCTTAGGTCAGAAGCCTCGACGGTTCGGTCTCAAATGAATGTTCATTTCCATGAGGTTCGAGGCAATCTGATGGGCATGATGCAGGCTTCGAGCATTCAACCCACACTGTGGACTCAGGGTAGTTTTCGGCCAGGTTTGAGTCATCTCAACAGTTACCCCGTCTTGAATCACTGAGCAAGGCAGCATTGGCCTGTTTGCAGCTCTCCAACCCACCAGGGGTAGGCTTTACTTGGTGGTCCAGTGGTTCGCTCAGAGAAAACCTCTTAGAGGGGAGGTTCCATTTTCCACTGGGTTGCCTGCTCGTATGCGTAGGCTACCTGAAGTAGTTTTTGTTCCTCAAACGGTCTTCCCATTAATTGCAACCCAATGGGCAGTCGAGGATTCTCCGAAAACCCACAAGGGATACTGATGCCACAATTTCCTACCAAGTTGGCAGAAATGGTGAAAATATCCGTCAAATACATCTGCAAGGGATCTGAGGCTTTTTCCCCAAGCTCGAAAGCTGTGGATGGAACCGTAGGGGTCAGCATGAGATCCACTTTCTCAAAGGCACGCTCAAAATCCTGCCGGATCAAGGTCCGTACTTTCTGAGCCCTCAAATAATAGGCATCATAATAGCCGCTGCTTAGGACATAAGTGCCCAGTAGGATGCGCCGCTTAACTTCCTCTCCAAACCCTGAGCCTCGCGTTCGGTTGTAGAGTTCCAAGGGGTCCTTGCCTTCCTCCCGATGCCCATAGCGAATGCCATCAAAGCGCGCCAGGTTGGCACTGGCCTCTGCGGTGCAAATCACGTAGTAGGTGGCAATGGCAAATTCGGTATGAGGCAGGGAGATTGGGCAGATAAGGGCTCCTAGGTTCTCGAGGGTCTTGATCGCTACGTCGATCGCACGCCTGACTTCTGGATCCAAGCCCTCAACAAAATATTCGCTTGGTAAGCCAATTTTCATCCCCTTGATGTCCTGGCCCAGCCCCGAAACGTAGTCTTCGCTCGGAGCCTTCACGCTGGTGGAATCCTTGGGATCATGACCGGCGATCACCCCCAGCATGCGGGCCGCATCTTCAACCTTTAAGGTGAGCGGACCGATTTGATCTAAAGAGGAAGCAAAGGCAGTGAGCCCAAAACGAGACACCCTTCCGTAGCTAGGCTTGAGGCCGACACAACCACAGTAGGAAGCGGGCTGACGGATGGAGCCTCCAGTATCTGATCCAAGAGCCCCAAGGCAAAATGCCGCGCTGACGGCTGCAGCTGATCCACCAGAAGACCCCCCTGGAATACGATCCTTGTCCCAAGGATTGCGCGAAACCCCGTGAAAGGAGGTTTCCGTGGAGCTTCCCATGGCAAATTCGTCCAGGTTAGCTCTGCCCACCAGTACGGCTCCTGCTTCGCGCAGGGCGCGTGTGACCGTGGCGTCATATGGGGAAATAAATTGCCTGAGCATCTTTGAGGCGCAGGTCATGGGCTGGTCTAGTTGAGCAATGTTATCTTTGATGGCGACGGGGATTCCCAGCAGGGGTTTGTTCTCCAGATTATCACCACGCTGGATTGCTTGATCAATTTGGACAGCCTGTTGCATCGCATCCTTGGCATCCAGATGAATCAAGGCGTTGAGAGATGAATTGTGTGCCTGAATGCGATCGAGGCAGCCTTGCAGCACGGATTGTGCGCTCAGGTCACCCTGGCGCATCTGGTTCTGCAGGCAATGAAAGGACAAGTCTTTGTTCATGGGCTTGGCCAAAGGATGATAGGGCAAGGGTTATTCGACGATTTTCGGCACCATGAAAAGGCCATTGGCCTGAAGGGGTGCATTTTCCAGTGCTTTGGCCTGATCGAGGGAGGCGGTGACCGCATCAGGGCGCGTGACGTTGGACATCGGTATGGGGTGAGCTGTGGGTTGAATGGTCTCATCGATCTCAACCGACTGAAGTTGTTTGATATAGCCCAAGATCTGCTCGACCTGTGAACCCATGGTTACATGCTCCTCTTCGGTAAGATTCAGCCGAGCCAATCTGGCCACATAATGCATATCAAAGGACTCCTCAGACATGTCAGCCAGATTGTCTGAGGACTATGAGATCAGCAAGACCAAAGCGGATTGATGATTTTTTCCAAAGATCAGGAGTGATTTGTCACAATTAAGGACTCGAAATTGAGTTCATGGCTCTTAAGGTCGCAATTTAGGTGGGCTTAGAGTGTCGACCGCGAGCATCATGCAACGAAAACAGACCATGCCTTCGGGTAATCTTTTTACCCTGACCCTGGAAATGCTCGATGAGACACTCAATTTGGCCTCGCCCACTTGCCTAGCCAAGGAGCCCTCCACGCGTCGGATCCGGGTGAACACCAAAGTGCTGCGTTCTAGGCATCGCCTGTGCGCAACCCTGCTAACCCCCACTTCGTTAAGGAAAGCAAGGGCTCGATCTAGCGAAATCAGTCAGTTGCTATCCCCAAGACGTGACTCGGAGGTTGTGGTCAAGACCCTCTTCAGAGTCCGGTGTGCTTGTAAAAAGAACGTCCGACTGGGAGGTATTCGTCGGCTTCAGGCCTTATTTGAAGATCAG
>JALRAZ010000101.1 GCA_023257935.1 Verrucomicrobiota bacterium | reverse complement strand
CAGAAACTGCATTTCATGCCCTGGGGCACCGATTGTATGTTTCAAAAATACAGCATGCTCGGTATCGATCCCAATTCCCCAAGATCGGTTCGAACCGTAGGCTTGATCGCTCACCGTCTCTACCAAATCCCCTCAGTAAGGCAAACATACGCACGCCACATGGAAGCACTCATGAAACAAGTTTGGGATGAAAAGTCTTTGCTAGAGGAAACCTATCGCATCGAGAAGATGGTGACCCCTCACCTCCACGAGCACCAGCGGCGTACTGCCGATTTTGAAGCTATCCGCACCTTCATTCGCGAAAGGCGCGAGGATATTGAAAAAGAGATCATGGCAGAAAGTATGCCACTCTGGAATGCCATGCCCGAACCACCTCCAGTCATTGGAGGGCGTCGTCCCGACACAAAAGAGGATCCTGAGGAACTGCCTGCTCACGCTTTATTTTTTGAGGCAGCCAAAACAGGAAACATCCCGAGCATGAAAAAACTCCTCAAACAAGGGCAGGACGTAAACTATCAAGATGAAGGGGGAGGAAGCGCCTTAGGCCTGGCTTCATTGGCTGGCCAGCGTGAAAGCGTTGTCTTTCTACTCCAGGAAGGCGCTGAACCCAACTTGGAGGGCAATGATGGGAGCACCCCAATGCACGGTGCCGCATTCATGGGACACCTGGAGGTAGTACAAGAGCTCATCGCTGCCGGCGGATCTCCTTTCCACCAAAACAATCGACAAGAGACTCCGATAGACAGTTGTTCAGCTCCCTGGAGTGACGAGCTTAAGGGGATTGCTGAGTTCATCCTGGCAATCACCCAAATCCAACTCAACCTTGAAGATTTGCCTGGGCGGCGCAAGGCAACCATGCAACTCCTCAAAGACTTAGAGCGTGATAGCAAGCGCCCTTGATCGTGTCTTGGCTTGCTTCTCAGTTCAACAATCACCCTAACATCCGCCTCGTTAATCATAAGCATGCCTCATCACTTTTCTTATCTGGGTTTTTGGAGTCTCACCCTCGCCATCACAGCTGCCTTTCCAGCTTGGGCTCAGGACGGGGCATTGACCATACAGCGGCACACGAACCCAGATCACATCACCCTGAGCGCCGAGGCTCTGCCACCGGAAATGCATCATTCCCTCTGGTTTTCGGAGGACATGCAACATTGGTATCCTGCCGGCTCCGCCCAAGGTTCGAGCCTGGAATACCTCGATCAAGGTGGAGTTGATGAGAGATTTTTCACACTCCGAAGTCAGCTCCCCGCTGAGGTGGAGCCTTCAGAAGATTGGAAAGACCGGATCGAACTGGATGAGGATGCTTTTTGGACTTCTTTCAAACCAACCGATCAAGATCCGTTTTTGGGTCTGCCTACAAACCAGAAGCCTACTGAATGGATCAAATTTATCATCCTCTTGGATGACCTATCTCGCGTCTACTTTCAGAATGGGAAAGCCTTACCGTTTCATTATGACTTTGGCACACGCTACCTCCCCGGATTAATCGATCAGAGCTACCTCGAATTTGACGCTGCGACGCTTTATCGATCGGGTCATAAAGCCATTTTAGGGAGCGTGCTTTACGCCTCCAAGTATCAGGAATACGCGATTCAATTTGTGGGTCAAGACCCTCTGCCGGCAGAAACCGTGGCTTACCTCTACCAATTGGTAGAGGCCTCCATTTCAAAACCGGAGCCCAAGGATCAGTTTAAAGGGTTTTACATGCCCACCTACGAGCAAAGTCATCTTGACCCAAAGTCTTTGGATACCCTCCATCGGGCTGGTATCACCATCGCATCGCCTCATCGTTGGGAAAGTCCCGGTGACGCGGTCTACGCCTTTGGTTGGGCCATGGGGCGTTTGACCTATGTTCAGGCCGACCATATCGATCAGGCTTATCGTGATGGAGAACTCAAAGCCACGGATATCCTGCTCACCGATGCAGTCCCAGCGGAGGTACCACGCGTCGCCGGCTTAATCACACTAAGCCCTACAACCCCGAACTCTCATGTGGCCATGCTTTCCAGAAATTTTGAAATCCCTTTTTACTATGAAAGCGATCTGGCGACTCGGACCCAGCTGCATGAGGCTGTTGGAAGGACCCTCATGTTGCGTGCGACAGAAGGCTGGGGAATCAATCGCTCGGCATCGGCCACTGTTCATTTCTCTGTCCTTGAAAACCCCGTGCCTTCATCGGTGACTGATGCCGTCGATGAATTCAAGCAACCCCAGGCACTGAAGTTCAAATCCATGACCAGAAGTGGGGCTCTCACTTTAGGCATGGAAGAGATTTCCCCTTCAGACACCGATCGCGTCGGTGGCAAAGCAGCTCACTTTAGTTTCCTTCAACGCAACGGCGATGAGCACATTCCCTCACCTGCCGTCGCCATCACCTTTGATTTGTGGCAGGACTTCTTGCTGCAACCCTGGGCGACTGACCTCACACTCCAGGCATGGATTGAACAGCGACTTGAACAAGCCCAGAGCAGCGGTTTGGAAAAAGACCTCGCTGATGCCTTGGCAGAGATTCGAACCCAAATCAAGTCCGCCACCTTCACGCAAGATCAGCAAGAGCAAGTCCTGAGTGGATTATCCTCCTTTGACCCTCGGCGCAAACTACGTTTTCGGAGTTCTACCAACCTCGAAGACCAAGCACAATTCACTGGTGCAGGGCTCTACGACAGCTTCAGTGGTTGCCTGGAAGATGAACTGGATCACGATGAGGCAGGACCTTGCGCCTGTGATCCAGACCAAGCCAAGGAACGGGGCGTTTTCAGGGCAATCAAAAAGGTCTATGCGAGCTTCTACAATGAAAATGCCTATCGCGAGCGGGTGCATCATGGGGTTAATGAGCATCAGGTGGGTATGGCCCTCCTGGTG
>JALRAZ010000041.1 GCA_023257935.1 Verrucomicrobiota bacterium | reverse complement strand
GCCATCCTGGATGACCGCGGCAGCGGTTTCGTCACAGGATGACTCGATGGCCAGAAGCTTCATGACCTGCCCTCGAGCAGAAAAAGGCCCAGCAGCAAGTCCCTGGCCCGATTGAGCTGCTCGTCCTTGACGCTGCTGATCCGCGCCTTTTCCTCCTGGCTAAATTGGGACAATCCCTCCACCCCACCCGGAGAGCGTTGGTAGAAAAGGGCCTCCAGATCCTGATCGGAAACCGGAACCTTCACATCGGGAGTGATCCCTCGTCCGTGAATCACCTTCTCACTTGGGGTGTAGTATTTGGCCGTCGTCAAACGCAACGCCCAACCTTTGGAAACAGGGAAGATGCTTTGAACAGACCCCTTGCCGAAGGTCTGCTCGCCCACCACCACAGCTCGACCGAGATCCTGCAGACATCCAGAGACAATTTCAGAGGCACTGGCACTGCCACGATTAACCAGGATCACCATCGGCAACTCCAGAAAAGGGTCTCGCGAAGCAGCGCGATGTTCACTGCGCATACCTGCATCCTTGCCTTGGGTAAAGACAACCAACTGGCCGGAGGGAAGGAATTGTTCACATACCTCTACAGCTTGGTCGAGTAGCCCACCAGGATTGCCTCGAAGGTCTAGGATCAGCCCCCTCATACCTTGTTGGGTAAAATGGTCCAGAGCTTTCCGCAAATCCGCTCCAGTCTGCTCGCCAAACTGAGTTAAAGCCACATAAGCAATCCCATCTTCCTCCAATTCAAAAGACCTCCCACCCGCTAGATCCTTGACCGTTTCCACCTTGATAATTGCCCGCTCCAGAGAAACCTCTCGAGTCGAATCACTGGAAGGTCGATAGAGCGTCAAACTCACCTCAGTGCCGGGTTTACCACGGAGTCGCTCGACCGCCTGTTGAAGGGTAATCCCTGTTGTCGAACGACCCTCGATCTTGATGATACGATCCCCCGAAAGAATGCCAGCAGCGTAAGCGGGTGTGTCAGCCATGGGTGAAATCACCGTGAGGTAGGACTTCCCCTCTTCCATGGTCACCACAATCCCGACACCTCCAAAAGCCCCTTCGGTATCTTTCTTGAGCTCATTGTATTGCACTGGCTCCATGAACTCGCTGTGCGGATCTAGCGAAGCAATGAGACCCTTAAGTGCTCTTTGAACTAAGTCTCCGTAGGTGAGATCATCACCCTCTACATAGTCACTTCGGATACGTTCAACCACCGAAGCAAACAGATCGTAGTTTTCATAGGGATCGTCTCTACCAGAAGCTCGGACCGTCTCGCTATGAAGGAGGAAACCAACCGTTGCGTTGATCACCAGCAGCAGGATGACAGAGGAAAATATCAGTTTTTGTTTCATCCAGAAGTCCGTACGAAAACACGATGTCTTCTTTCAAGGAATCTACGCATCCTCGGTTGGATTGGCAAGCAGCCAACGGACATAGGGCAGATCGCTCGGAAAAGTCACCTTGGGATTGGGGGCCCCACTTTCAACCACCCTGACTGGGATACCGACATGCTGGCAAGCAGCCGTATCATCGGTGAAGGAGTATCCGCTGCCACGAACCTGCTCCAATGCCTTGAAAATCAGCTCAAAAGAAAAAACTTGTGGGGTCTGCACGGCCCAAAGTCCATCACGATCGACGGTATCGCTGATCTCACTATCGGTGACTCGTTTGAGCGTGTCGGTGACTCTTGATGCTGCCACCACCGCACCATGGGCTTGGGCCTGTCTGTAGCAATCTTCGATAAGCTGTGAGGCTGTGCAGGGACGCGCGGCATCTGCAATGGCCACCCATCTAGTCCCTGAAGGACACGCATTGAGGCCAGACCAGACCGAGTCCTGTCGCTCTTGACCTCCTTCAACCAATTTAAACGGTTTGTTCAATCCAAGCCGGGGAGCCAAGGCTTCAAAAGCTTCGCGTTTTTCAGGTCGGATCACCAAGACGATGGCGTCCACTTCTGAAGAACCATCATACCGGCGCCAGGCGTGCCCCACAATCGGCAGGCCATCCACATTCAGCCAAAGCTTATCAGTCCCCATTCGGGTTCCAGTCCCGGCTGCCACCAGCATTGCCACTTTCATTACTCTGGAGAGTATCCTTGAACCGAGGGAGATGGCTCGAAAAAAAGAGGTTTATTTGCCTTGGCGCCAATCTGCAGCATCGCCTCCCATGTTGGGTTTTGGCGGCGACTGGCAAAGCCCGAAGCAAAAGATTCAAATACTGAGTCTCTAGAAAAAACTAAAGAAGCTAATTTAGCTGCACAAGAAGCATTAAAAATACAAGAAGCTTTATTAGATGCCGACAAAAAAAGAGTAGAGACGATAGAAAAGAA
>JALRAZ010000015.1 GCA_023257935.1 Verrucomicrobiota bacterium | reverse complement strand
TCATGTTATTTCATTGCGGAAGTTCTCTGGGAGATTGTTGATGACAGCACTGCATCGCTATTCCAATTTAGGGGTGCGACAACCCGCTTCCGCAAACTCTCTCAGAGTAGTCTCCCATCTTTCCAAAGCCATCGGCACATCACTGAGCCCATCGGTGCAAAAAACCAGGCTATCTCCAGGTTGAAGGGTGGCATTTCCCAACTGAGGCTCATCCGGCCGCCCCACAATCCCGATACTCTTGGTCAGCACATGGGCTCGCTCATCGCGCCGAGCCTGCTGCGGTGTCATTTTCCCCTCCTTCACGCGCTGAGCTGCCAGAGTATGGTCCTCGGTTAACTGCCGACACGCTTGGCCTTCTCGGATCAAATAGATACGGCTATCTCCCAGATGGGCAAAATGTAGGCGTGCCTCATGCACCCACCCCAGGGTCAGGGTCGCCCCCATGCGCTCGCATTCCTGGTAATGGCGGGACATGCACAAAAGAGACTCATGTATGTGACGAGTGAACGAAACCAGCAGTTCCGCAAAAGGAACCTCACCCTTTAAACCCTTTTGGTGAAACATTTTAGAAACAAGAGGCACCAATAACTTAAGGGCTGATTGGCTAGCGTGATGTCCTCCAACCCCACCTCCAATGCCATCACTGACCGCAAAAATGAAGTGCTCATGCATCCCGTGGCTCTGGCCTTCCTTACCCAGGTAACGCACTTCCTGCGCATCGAAATTAAGCAGGAGGAACGCATCCTCATTGCGACGCCGGTAGCGCCCTGGGTGGGTCGCAGCATGCCACATGAGCTGACTCCATGGCGGGTTGAGGGCATCCTTCATGATGGTGTTTGACCGCTTGCTTGAGTCAGGCCCTCACCTGACTCAAGCAGGGTGGCAAATTCAAAATCAATGATGCAGAAACGACCTAAGATGGGATGATAGGTCACGTTTCTGGGAAAGGGGTCATCATGAATCACCCCGTAAGATTCCAGTTCCTGGAATAGGGATTGAAGTTTGTCCGGACTAATCGTTTCAACAATGGCACCCATATTGGTGGTAATTAAGGAGCACGTGCTAGGATCAGCACGCAGAACCCTGGGAACAAAAGGACACTTTTTTTCCCTGAGGTATTCCAGGATGCGCCACTCGTTGTCAAAGCGCTGAGGAGCACGATCTCCGAGGAATTGCTTATGCACCTTGCCATCATACCCAACCCGAACGATGGATCTTCTGGTGTGCTTCAATTCGCGCATTGCCTGATCGGGTTAACCCATTGCTGGGAGAATGACCAGCCTCAAAGCTTCTACATTGGGGGCCATCCATAAAAAAAAATTGAGCGATGGTAAGCTTTTTGCTTTGATAGAACCTCAGGCATCCCAAAAGTGCCCTCCAAATAACGAAATAGAGAAAGATTCATCCCGTAAACATATGCCCAAATACAAACTAGAATATCTCTGGCTGGATGGTTACCAACCCGTACCCAATCTCCGTGGCAAAACCAAAATCGTCAGCGAAGCCCCTCAATCAGTCGAGGACTGTGAAATGTGGGGTTTTGATGGGAGTTCAACCCAGCAGGCTGAGGGCAGCAGTTCGGACTGCATGCTCAAGCCAGTAGCCCTCTACCCTGACGCCGCCAGAGAGAATGGCTTTATCGTGATGTGTGAAGTCATGATGCCCGATGGCTCAGCTCATCCATCCAATGCAAGAGCCAGCATCGCAGATGACGAGGGAGCCTGGTTTGGGCTGGAGCAAGAATACTTCCTCTACCAGGATGGTCGCCCATTGGGTTGGCCTGAAGAGGGGTATCCGAACCCTCAAGGCGAATACTACACCGGTGTCGGCTACGCCAACGTCGGTGATATCGCTCGTGAAATCGTTGAACAGCACCTGGAACTCTGTCTGGAAGCAGGGATCAATCATGAGGGTATCAACGCTGAGGTGGCCCAGGGGCAGTGGGAGTTTCAGGTGTGTGCTCCTCGCCTTAGAACCTTTATCAAATTCTGCACTCTTTTTTTCCGAAGTAGTCATGATGGACTCATGCTCACTAGGTCTATCCTCCAGTGGGGCGACCTGAAACCCTAACCCTTGTCCTGACTCACGAGAAAAAATACCTTTAACGTCAGTTATCGGAACATAAACCTCCATCGAGACCGAATTAAACCGAGCGGAAAAATGAATAGAATCGTTGTCGATTTTTAAGTCGCGCGTCGCATCAGGACTAATATTCAAAGTAATTTCTCCGTCTTTGACATAGTCAATCGGCACGACCGCCTCTGGTGAGACCCGGACGGATACGTAGGGTGTCTGCGACGTATCGCAACACCAATCGTATATCGCTCGAACTAAATAGCCGGTGGTCGATGGCTGTTCGTTCACTTACGCATTACCTTTTCCGAGGGTGTAAGCGCTTCGACAAATGCAGAACGACTGAATAGTCTTTCCGCATATTTCATCAATGGCGCGGCCTGTCTCGGAAGCTGAATACCATAGAGGTCAAGACGCCAAAGCAACGGTGCGATCGCGACATCTAAC
>JALRAZ010000013.1 GCA_023257935.1 Verrucomicrobiota bacterium | reverse complement strand
CAACGTCGCACTCGCCGGCGCAGGCGCCTTTGGCATCAAACACTTGGACGGCATCAAAAACATCGCAGACGTCAAGGTCGTCTCCTTGATCGGTCGTGACTTGGCCAAGACCCAAGCCGTGGCCGACCAATACGGCGATGGTTCGTTGGGGAGCCTTCATCGCATGCAGGGCTAGATGGTTTTTGAAAAACGCCCTTCAGTCCGCTGGGCGTGATAGGCATCAAAACGCATGGCGATGTTGCGGATCAGTAGTCGACCTAGCTCCGTTACCTGAATCCCATGCGAGGACCTATCAATCAGGCCATCGGCTTCCATATCAACGAGCGAAGCCAGTTCCCGCTGATAGTGGGCCTGAAAATCAATCCCTAATTGCTCGGACATGTGATGAAAGTCCAGCTCCAGATCGCACATCAGGCGCATGATGGTCTGCCGTCGCAACAAGTCTTCCTCGGTGAGCAGGTAACCCCGGTGGATGGGAAGCTCGCCAGCCTCCACACTTTTACCGTAAGCAGGGAGTTCTTTGATGTTTTGCCAATAGGCCTTTTCTGACTGCGAAATGGAAGACATCCCAAAAGAATAGATATCAACCCCACCCCGAGTACTGTAGCCCTGAAAATTCCGCTGAAGGGTCTTCTGTTTTTGGGCGATCGAGAGCTCGTCATCTTCTCGAGCAAAGTGGTCCATACCGATGTAGCGATAACCCTCGGCA
Organism: Verrucomicrobiota bacterium; assembly: GCA_023257935.1. Taxonomy (GTDB): domain Bacteria; phylum Verrucomicrobiota; class Verrucomicrobiia; order Limisphaerales; family AAA164-E04; genus UBA7971. Next base: position 2,932 of record JALRAZ010000013.1, on the reverse strand, counting down.
GTGAGCTTTTCGATCGTCAATTTCAAGAGCTCAAGTTTGGTTTCAGGAGAGGGAAGATTTTCTTTTTCCTGAAAGATTTTCTGGGCCGGCTTGATCCAAGGCACATGAGCATAACTGAAGACCGCAAACCGATCTGGCTGAAGCTTGAGAGTATCTTCCAAGGTCCGCTCAAATGACTCCACGCTCTGGTAGGGAAGCCCATAAATCAAATCCACATTCAGGGACTCAAAACCGCATTCGCGCAACCACTCAATGGCCTGCGCCGTCATGGCATAGGGCTGAATGCGATGGATTGCCTTTTGAACCTCAGGATTGTGATCCTGCACTCCCATGGAAGCCCGATTGAAGCCTGACTCCTGAAGAGCCACAATGGTATCACGAGTGATCCGGCGTGGATCGATTTCTACACCTGCTTCGAGGTCTTCTGAAAAATTGAATCGCTTTCGGACCATCGATCCCAGTCTGCGCAATTCATCTGGCTGAAGGAACGTCGGGGTGCCACCTCCTAAGTGCCATTGCACGACTTTGCGGTCGGGGTTGAGGTGTTCCTGCATCAGGTCCATCTCCCGTTCAATCAAATCGAGATAGGGAGTGCTACGTGCATGATCGGTGGTGATCACCGTGGTGCAGCCACAAAACCAACAGAGGGATTCACAGAAAGGAAGGTGGTAGTAGAGAGAAAGATCACGACAGCCTTGATTGTTTTCTTTCAAGTTGGCCACCAAGGCCTCGTGGTCCACCTCTTCGCTGAAATGCGTGGCAGGGGGGTAGGAGGTATACCGTGGACCAGGCACATTGTATTTCCTGATTAAATCCAAATCGACCTTCATGCCATACCTCCCCCAGAATCGCTACAGGCCTGAACAGTCTTGACGACGGCCTCCATTAAATCCACCTGAGAACTTGGGCGAACCCCATGCCCTAGGTTGAAAACAAACCCATTCCTTCCTCGCATGGAATCAAGGATACGACGAGTTTGATCAACCGCCACTTCCTGAGAAGTCTCCAGCACAGCAGGATCCAGATTACCCTGAACCCCTACACCTTCTGGCAAGGAATCAGCAACGGCCGAAAGGGATTCAGACCAGTCAACTCCAAGCACTTGTGCCCCAGTATCGGCCAGTGCTTTCCAGTTTCGCGTGCCTTTGGAAAACACAATGCAGGGCACAGACTTATCCAAACCTTGGACAATCTGTCGGATCCATCTCAATGAACCTGCCTCAACCTGGTTATCGGCCAGGGTGCCTCCCAATGTATCGAAAATTTGCACGGCATCGACACCTGCCCTGATCTGCATGTTGAGATAATCAATGATAACCTCAGAAAGCATGGTACACACCCGCTCAAATAGAGCTGGGTTGGCATAGAGCATTTTTTTAGCACCTGAAAATTCGCGAGCACTGCCACCCTCCATCATGAAATTGGCCAAGGTCCAGGGAGAACCACTAAACCCAATCAACGCGGTGTTGGCATCAAGCTCACGCCGAATCATGCGCACTGCTGAATCCACGTAGGCAAGCCGCTCAATCGCGCCCTGAGTCTGCAGTCTATTGACATCGGCTTCCTGCCTGAGAGACCAGGCCATTTCAATGCCTCCACTCTCTCGGAAGGCATAGGGCTGACCCAGTGCTTCGCAAATCACGAGGATATCGCTGAACAGGATCGCTGCATCAAACCCAAACCGCCGAATAGGCTGGAGCGTCACCTCGGTAGCCAGCTCGGGGGTTTGAACGATCTCCAGAAATGAATGCTTCTCTTTAACTGCCCGGTATTCGGGCAGGGCCCTGCCTGCCTGCCTCATCATCCATATGGGAGGGCGGTCGACTGCCTGGCTCAGGCAGGCGTTGATGAATCGTTCACGTCGGGTCATGCAATTGTGGGGCCTTGCCCGTTTGTTGTCACGGGTCAGAGAGCTCATTGGATTGAACGGCAAAACCCTCAAAAGTCAAATAGGATTGGGTAGGAACACGGCCCATCTCATGCAAGACCCAAAGGTGAATCGTTTGCCCTACGCACTGCTTGCCCTTACAGTGACGTCATGTGGAAGTTTCAATTCATGGGTTTTCCTGTCGGCGTCCATTGGTGGTTCTGGCTATCGATGTTCCTACTCGGCGGAGGGGCGACAGGTAATCTAAGTCAGTTTTCCGTTCTTTTCGTGGTCGCAGCTTTCGTCTCAGTCATGGTGCATGAGTTGGGGCATGCCCTGGCCGGCAGAAAATTTGGCGCCTATCCCTCGATTTATCTCCATGGCTTCGGTGGCGTCACTTCCCTGCCTGGTGCCTATTTTTCACGGAACCAGCACATTTGGGTCTCCTTTGCTGGACCCTTAGCAAGCATGTGCCTTGCGGGGCTCAGCCTACTGAGTTTTACCGCTGCTTCATCCATGCCTCAGGCCAGCCGAATCTTTGTGGCCATTCTCTTTCAGATTAATCTTTTCTGGACCATCCTTAATTTGCTGCCCATTCAGCCACTGGACGGCGGCCAGATTTTTCGAGATATCATGGGCCCTCATCGACGGCATATCGTGCGTTGGGTAGGCGTTTGGGTGGCAGCTGCCGTGGCCCTGTGGTCCCTTCGGGCCGGCCAATTGTTTCTCTGCATGATGATGGCCTATCTGGCATTCATGAATTATCAAGAAACCCCGGGTGAAGGGGGTGTGATCACCCGTTAGCCTTCTCCAAACAACCCTTCCAACCAATCCAGTTCAACCCGCGCATGCAACCCAAATCAAAACAGCTAACCAATCACTCATTGCTAATGCCATCCATCCTGATGGCCTTACTCTGGATTAGCTGCTCACTCCTGGTGGGACAGGACTCAGACATCCGGGAGGATGTTCCCTATCGAACACCCGAACAGCCAGGCTATGATGCCTACGCAGCCGAGCGTTGTCGGTTGGATCTTTACCTTCCTGAGGGAAACGGAAAGTCAC
>JALRAZ010000530.1 GCA_023257935.1 Verrucomicrobiota bacterium | reverse complement strand
GAATCCAAACCAGGCTCAGGGGCAAGAAGAGGCACCCATCCTGCCTCAATCTCAAAAAACGACTCCTTCGGCCAATACAACTGCCGCCAAACGCTTTCAGACCTCGCTCACTCAAAGCAGTCGGCTGGCCGACAACCAGCTCCTTACCCAATCCAAGGAGAACATCCCTCATGCAAAACCTTCCCAGGCTCTGAATCCAAACCAGGCTCAGGGGCAAGAAGAGGCACCTATCCTGCCTCACTTCAGGAAACTGGCCAACTCGCCCGATTCAATTGCTAGCTCATTCGATAAACATTTGGGCGATCGAACCAAGCAGCCAGGCCTTGAATCATATCACATCCGAAATAATTCCACGGCTTCAGTCTGGGAGGCTCGAGAGTGGGCCAAAGCTAGGAACACGCAGAGACGCCCAGGCGGCAAAAACCTCCCTGTCTTCTCGAGTGAAGTGGACAGAAGGGAAATTAATGCCCAAGACAAACGAGCTGGGATAGGAAATGAAAAAAAAGTATCGCAACGCAAAAGCGCGAAAACAACGTTTGCATCGGCTTTTCAATTAACCTCGAGAACAAACTCAAGCACGAACACTGCAGATGGCATGCCTCCTGCTCAGACTCAAAGTGACAGGGTTGAACCACATGCCATGAGGCATGATTCATCCCACAATCACAAAACAATGGAAAGCATGAGCCCACAACCATTCGACAAATTGGATGTTGAAAACCATGCTTCCAAGCAGGAGAGAGAGACGTATCCATTAAATCGGGTCAAGCTTGGCGAAACCGAAGCAGGTCAGCGACCCGCTTCAACGGGAGAAGCTAGAAGTGAAATCAGTGCCACGCGCTCAGATTTGACCACGCACGGCGCCATCATACCACGAACGCGGTTAGAGGGTTTAAATGTGCCTCAGTCGAACGCATCAACGATACAAAGGCTGGAAAACATCATTCAGGATCAAGTCAAAGTGTTGAATAGCGCATCCTCGAAAACCCTCTCGGTAGCCGTAAAGCCTGATTCGGGGCTTGCTATGACACTCACCTTGCAGCAGGTGGATCAGCAAATTTTGGTATCTGCCCGCATGGACGAACACACAGCAAACCTGCTTAAGCCACAATGGGCCGAGCTTCAAAAAGAACTCGAATCTCAAGGCATACGACTCAACCATCAGGATAGCGACCAACCTTTCCAATCTAAGCATCAGCAAACGCGTGATGAGTCCATGTCTCAAGACAATGGAGAAAAATGGAGCAAGCAAACCCAATACAGAGAACCAGGCTCAAAGCATTCAGAAAAACCTACTCAGGTAAAAACTAAAAACTCTCCTACCACTTTAGACTCATCACCTGAGGAGCATCTCTACTACGCCTAAAACCCGATTTAGCATTCGACCCCATGAACGAAGCCATCGCAGCGACAGGTCTCACCGATTTGAGTCAAACCCAAAAGTTTGCCTCAATGGGCAGTGAGTTCAACAAGATCAAGGAAGAAGACTTTTTTCAGCTCCTTACCGTGGAGCTATCATCCCAAGACCCCCTAGAGCCCAAGAAAGACTCCGAGTTCCTGTCTCAAATAATGCAGATTTCAAGCCTAGAGCAGGCTCGCGCCATGCAGGCGGATCTGGCCGCCATGCGAATGGAGCAGCAGGTCATTCAAGCCAATGCCATGTTAGGTCGGGATGTTGATTTCGGTGGTGCTGTTCAGGGAACAGTTACCTCAGTGAAGATGGAACAGGGACGTCCCATGATTGAAGTCGATGGAGCAGTGTACGATTTACAGAAATTGTTATCGATTGCACTCCCTAAAAACACAAGTCCAGCCATGGAAGGTTACATTCAGCTAAACAACCCCATCACAAAACAGGAACTCCAACATGCTTAATTCACTCAACGCGGGCGTCAGTGGCCTGCAGCAATTCCAAAGTCAAATTGACCTAATCGGCAATAACATTGCAAACGTCAACACCACAGGCTTCAAATCGTCTCGAATGGACTTCGCTGACACCTTCGTCAAAGCCTTGAATGGATCCATTCCAGGCGATGCCTCTTCGGTTTATGGCAACGGCGTGAGGGCTGATGGCATCACCACTTCATTTGCAGGTGGCGGGCTCACCTCAACGGAGAAAAATACCGATCTGGCCATCGATAATGGTGAAGGATTTTTCAGTGTGGTGAATCCCGAGAACGGCGAGCAATTCGTCACACGATCCGGTAACTTCAAAGTTGATGGGAATGGTTTTTTGGTGACTAATCAGGGTTATCGCGTTCAGGGAACCCAAGGCGATGGACAGATCGTTGGCGATCTGAAATTCGTTGATGATGTGGCTCTCCGAGGTGACTTCGATCCGGAAGGCGCTTCCTACATCGGATCAGAAGTACTCAAGGATGGCAAAATCATGGTGATGTTTGACAATGGCTCAAGTTACCAGGGTGGCCAGATCCTTCTGCAAAATTTTGTCGCTCCGCAAGAACTGACTAAAGTGGGCAATAATCTCTACAGTAACCTTGCTTCTGCCCTGCCGGTCGATGCCAATGGCGAAATCCCTGGGACCGGTAGCATGGGACAAATTCAGTCCAGGGCTCTGGAAACATCCAACGTCGACCTGACTGGCGAATTCACCAACCTGATCGTGGCCCAAAGAGCTTTTCAAGCCAATGCACGCATGGTCACGACCAGTGATCAAATGATGCAAGAAATCGTTCAGCTTAAGAGGTAATCACCCTTAAGACGCTGACTCAACTGAGGAAAACGGCCATGGCAGACAAGCCTGAATCTAAGCAAGAAAGCACCAAGGAAGTTTCAGCCGATCAGGCCCAACCTTCAACCAAGGGCAAAGTGGCAGCCTGGTTACCACTGATGTTGGCTGTCATCATCATGCCCTTGTCTGCTTACTTGATGACCAAATTCTACTTGGTCAAACAACTGGATACCAAGATACAGGAGGCTACAAGCACTCAAGTTGAAGCTTCCGATTCTGCGGATTCTTCTGAATCGGCTAATCAGCAAGCAGAACAGGGTGAGGACCACGGAACGCACGAGACTGCAGCAGACCATGCTGGGGAAAGTTCGGGATCTGCTCACAACGGGACGGAGAGCGCTTCCAGCTCTTCGGAAAATCCCGCTCCGTCAGTGATCGCGTATCAAATTGAATCCATGGTGGTGAACGTTCGACAGACCGGCGCCAGTCGGTTTTTGATCGCAAGCATCAGCGTTGACTGTCAGGAGCAGTCACAACGTCAAAAACTCAAGGACATACTAAGCATCAAGGACCCCTTCCTGCGCGATGCAGCACAAAGAGTTCTTTCCAACTTCACTTTGGAAGAGCTGGAGGACGAACCAGCAGCCAAGAGAAAAGCCGAAGCTGCCTTGATCGTGGAATTCCGTGATTTCCTCAGGGACACGAACATCGAATTCTCGGTTTTGTTTACTCAATGGACGGTTCAATGACCCAAGATTAGGATCCCCGAACTGATTCCGCTGCCAATTTCTCCATGTCCGAACCGACTCCAGAAAGCCTCGATCCTTCGGTGACGCAAAGCCCTTCGGAAGCTAAGGCGACTCAACCGGGTAATCAGATTCGCGTGTTTGGTAAGGGGGGGCTGGTCAGTCATCAACAGGAAGACAAGGTTCAATCATTTGATTTTGGTGCCAGCTCCTTCCTGACGCAAAGAGAACTGAGGCGACTTCGTGAGCTACTCGATGGTTTTGTCGACGATCTGACTGCCAGATTAAGCCTTTTCCTCCGCATAGAAATGGAGCTTGGCATCGATCAGGTGGAAGCTTGTTCGGTCAAAGAGGCTCTAAGTAGGATGAATCAGACGACCCACCTCAGCCTACTTCGGATGACGCCTCTTCGTGGCCATACTGTGGTGGAAACACCGCTTGAGATATCTCTTGCCATGGTCGATCGCCTACTTGGTGGCGGTGCCAAGCACTCAGCAGCAGTGACCCGTTTGAATGAAGTCGAAGTCTCCTTAATGGATGATGTGGTGAACATCATTGGTTCGGAATGGGCCAGTCTCTGGAAGGAGTTTATTACCCTTCAATCAAGCATCGTAAGCCATGAGACCAACCCTCAATACCTGAACGCATTCTCACTGGAGGCCCCTGCTCTGGACTTAGCCATTAAGGCAAGACTTGGTGAAACTGAGGCCATTTTAAGGATGGTTATCCCCCGCCTGACGCTGGAGCCTTTGCTGGCAAATTTGCATGACATCAAACTAGATAGTCAACTTACTGAACCCGCACCTGGCACCATCGGGCCCGATTGGGACGAGCGATTTGATACCATCAAGGCACCGGTCCAGGCTTGGTGTAAGGGGCCGCGCCTCACACTGCGAGAAATCGCCTCCCTCAAACTTGGGCAGATCCTACCTTTTCATGCCAATGCCTTCACCGATGCCACCCTGAGGGTGGCAGGTAAGGATGCCTTCAAAGGAAGCGTTGGCAAAATCCAAAATCAATGGGCCCTGAAAGTGGAACAAAAAATTGACTAACCGAACATACCATGGCCGAAACATCCGATAACCCTACCCCTAGCGATAACAACCTGGAGTTACTTTACAGTGTCCCGGTTGAGCTCTCTGTCCAACTCGGTGCCTGCATGATGCCCATGAAGAAAGTGCTCGAGCTGACCCCTGGATCTGTCGTGCAGCTCGATAAAAAGGCCGATCAGCCCGCTGATCTCTATGTCAACGACAAGCTCATTGCCCAAGGTGAAATTGTCGTGGTGGATAATGCCTTTGGTATCAAGATTACCAAACTGACCTGAAATGAGTGCTCGCCATAATATGGTGTTGCTTGGGGTGTTTTGCCTGCTTCCTTGGAGCGCCCTAGCTGCCCAGCCAATGGAAATACCCAAACCCGATCCCACACTACCATCAGGGAATGACATGATGGTCAGTTGGTTACGTATGATGGGGGCCTTCATCATCGTTTTAGCGATTTTTTTCGGCGGCGTCATGTTGTTCAAAAAGTACGGCAACATGTTCCAACATACTTCCAGGCAAGGTTTGTTACAGGTGGTGGAGATCAAACGACTTGATCAAAAAAATGCTCTGCACCTGATTGAGTGCCACGGAGAGCGATTCCTGGTGACTAGCGGTCAAGGTGGTGCTCCTGGTATCTTGCGCCTCAATACCAAGGCTACCCATGATAGCATCGCACCCAACCATACCTCCACAGACTTTCAAGGGGCTATCAGCCGAGCGATGCGGGGAGAGGGATGACATGAAAGCATCAAGCTTGCATAAGTCTAAATTAGTTTTCTGGCTCATCACCGTGACTTTTCTGTGTCTTGGTTGCCTAGGAGTA
>JALRAZ010000492.1 GCA_023257935.1 Verrucomicrobiota bacterium | reverse complement strand
CTCGTAAAGAGTCTTAAGATTGGGAATTTTGTAAAACAAACAGGATTAAATGTAAACAACCAACACGATAACCGACTCAGCTATCCAAACGAGTTGGCTTGAATTGGGATCTTGTGTGCAGCAGGAAGGTGCTTTTAATCGTAAACACCCAATTTGAAGGCTCGATCAAGAGGCCAATACCATCCCAATATTTCGATGGAATGGCAGATGAGCAAGCGCTTAGCCTCAACGGGCTGCCGCTTCGCCCTGAGAAGCATTCGCGGTCTCCAGCGGACACCATTCAACGGCTTGTTTGAAGGCATGGGCTGCAGTCAGCCCGTATTTTTCTCTCAAGTGTCCGGCTGAGGTGGCGTGTTCAATGAATTGGTCTGGCCACCCCATCCTCATGACGGGTGTGGAGATACGATGTTCACCGAGAAGTTCATTGACCGCAGAGCCGTAGCCTCCTGGTAACACGTGGTCCTCCATGGTGATCAAGAGATCTGATCCCTCTGCAAAAAACAAGGTGGTAGCTTCATCCAAAGGTTTGAAAAAGCGTGGGTTGATGACCGCGACATCGTAGCCTTCGGCAGTGAGTAATTCGGCAGTCTCACAAGCCATTGAGTTCAGGTTGCCGAGTCCAAAGATGGCGATGCGTTTTGTGGAAGATTGATTTGAAAAGTGGCGGACAACCTCAGCCTTGCCAACTTCCAGCATCTTGGGCTCTTCCTTAATTTGAACTCCTTCGGCTTCGCCTCTGGGATAGCGGATGAAGGTTGGATGCTTGATGTGGGTTGCCGAGAACATCATGTCGACCAGCTCGTCTTCATCCTTGGGCGCCATGCCAATGATGTTGGGCACGCAACGAAGGTAGGCAATGTCGAAAAGGCCATGATGGGTCGGGCCATCCTGAGGCGATAGACCAGAGCGGTCCATACAGAAAATAACTGGAAGATCCTGCAGAGCTGCATCATGAACGATGCAGTCAAAGGCTCGTTGCATGAAGGAACTGTAAATAGCGACTACAGGATGCAATCCCATTGTTGCCATGCCGCAGGCGAAGATGACGGCATGCTCTTCGGCAATCCCGACATCGTAATATCGTTCAGGAAGCTCCGCCTCAAGATACTTGAGCCCGGTGCCCGAGGGCATGGCGGCTGTGATGCCTACGAGTGAACTGTTTTTGCGGCATAGTTTTACTAGTGTCTTGCCAAAGACATCCTGCCATGCAGGAGCTTTGACCTTACCCTTGATGGCCGTGCCAGTCTTGACATCATATGGGCCGACACCATGCAGTTTTTCTGGGTGCTTGATGGCAGCATCATAGCCTTTGCCCTTCTTTGTCATCACATGCAACACCACAGGCTGATCGCATGTTTTGGCATAATCCAGCGCAGTGATGAGCATGGGTAGGTTGTGCCCATCGATTGGCCCTAAGTAGTGCAAACCCATTTCTTCGAAAATAAGGCTGCTACCAAATCCGCCCCTTCCATCCGCATCAACCTTGTGGGATGACTCTTCTAGGACCAGGTTGGAGATCGCTCCCTTGAGTACCTCCTCAGCCTTATGGCCGAGTCTCACTGCCAGCTCACCTTTTGGGAATCGCTTGAGTAATTTTTGGAAATCCCGCTGAAGACGATTGTAAGAAGGATGGGTGATCAGTTTGTTCAGATAGCTCGCGATGGCACCGACATTTTTGGCGATGGACCATTCGTTGTCATTGAGGATACCGATGAATTTCTTGGTTGAATGACCAATGTTATTGAGCGCTTCGAAGGAAATTCCGTTGGTCAGGGCTGCATCCCCAAAAATCGAGACAACGTGTTCATCGCTTCCCAGCTGGTCACGGGCCACGGCGATGCCCAAAGCTGCCGACAGGGCTGTGCCGGCATGGGCTGCGCCGTAGCAGTCGTGCTCACTTTCGCTCCGCAGGGCAAAGCCATTGAGGCCGTCTGTGGTACGTATGGTTTGAAAACGATTCTTACGCCCCGTGAAAAGCTTGTGAACATAGGTCTGGTGGCTGACATCCCAGACAAATTTATCCTTGGGAGTGGAGAAGCAGAAATGCAGCGCGATGGTCAGCTCCACGACACCAAGGTTGGGGCCAAGATGCCCACCGTGTTTGGCTAGGGATTCAATCAGTTCGTGACGTACCTCCTCGGCCAGGCTTTGGAGTTGGTCCAGCTTGAGCTTTTTGATGTGCTCGGGGTTGTCAACCATGTCTAGGTAACGACTCATGATAATACGGTTCAAATTAATGTGGGGATTCTGGAGAGGATTCGTCCATGACTACGGGTTGGATATGTAGCGCCCCTTCAGCGCTTTCCTCCAGCTGCTGCATGCGCTGGCTGGCGGCCTCCAGTTTTTTTTGACATGCTTGTTGTAGCGCTATGCCCTGCTCATGACATGTTAACAAGGTTTCCAATGGCAGGGAGTCGTTTTCCATCCTCTCGACAATGGCCTCTAGCTGCTCGAGAGCCTCTTCAAAACTGAGAGTCTCTACCTTGCTGGTTGTCTTGACCTTGCCCACCGGAAGAAGTTAAGACACTTTCCTCAGGTCGTCCACCCCCATGTTCGATCTCCATGGCCTTTCTGGTTGCGAGTGATCACGGTTTGTTGCACTGTTGAGGAGGTCCATTTTCATCATGTTGTTCCTTCCAGCTAGCTTCTCCAAACCCTTGAAGGCTCTAAGTCATTTGTGGGCTTTGCTTTTGATACAAGCCGCTGCTTGCCAGCTCGCCCTGGCTGCCGCGCCTGGATTCAACGCAGAAATACGTCCCATCCTTTCAGAATTCTGCTTTGAATGTCACGGTCCAGACGCGCAGCAGCGCAAGTCAGGGCTTCGCCTTGACACCCACGAAGGCGCGGTGGCGGATCTTGGACACGGTGCTGCCGTTGTGCCGGGGCAGCCATCTGCGAGTTTGCTGCTTGAGCGAGTCACAAGCCAGGATCCAGATGAAGTCATGCCCCCGCCCTCATCTGGCAAGCAAGTTTCGCCAGAACAAATCGAATCCCTGCGCCGTTGGATAGCCCAAGGAGCCTCCTACCAAGGTCATTGGTCCTACGAACTGCCCCAACGACCACCTCTACCCCACATGAGCGATGTGGGAAATGGCCTCCTGCCCCAATCGGACCACCCCGTTGATCGCTTTGTGCTGAACCACTTGGCCGGCATGTCTCAGGAGCTTTCTGAGCGTGCTGATCCCTACTTGCTTGCCAGGAGGGTAGCTCTGGATCTGACTGGGCTGCCTCCTCGAGTTGAAGAAGTGGATGCCTTTGTAGCGGACTATCGACCTGATGCTTTTGAGCGTTTTGTGGATCAACTGTTGCGCAAGCCTTCCTACGGTGAACACTGGGGCAGATGGTGGTTGGATCAGGCCAGGTATGCCGACTCGGCAGGTTATGCGGATGATCCCCCTCGAACCATTTGGGCTTTCAGGGATTATGTGATCAACAGCTTCAATGCCAACCTGCCATTTGATCAATTCACCATCGAGCAGCTTGCCGGAGACTTGCTGGAAAATCCAACCGATGCCCAGCTGGTAGCCACTGCCTTTCACCGCAATACCATGACCAACAACGAGGGGGGCACAAGTGATGAGGAGTTTCGCAATGTGGCTGT
>JALRAZ010000484.1 GCA_023257935.1 Verrucomicrobiota bacterium | reverse complement strand
ATGATGAAACGCTATCTTGAAAATACGGGGTTGTTCTCTGTTCAGGTCGAACGCACTGCATACACCTGGCAAGGCGAAGACCTCATCGCCAAATGGCCTGTTCCCATGAAGCGAGCGACTCAAGCCCTCAAAGAACCTAAGAGCGATCCCTCATATGCCCCCGATTTTCAAAATTATGATCTGGTTGTCACCAATTTTGGTTGGCAGGCAGCCCCATGGCCGGCTGACACCCAAGTTGCCCTGGAACACTTCATTGCATCGGGGGGAGGGCTGGTTGTTGTCCATGCTGCCGACAACTCCTTCCCAGAATGGTTGGCCTACAATCAAATGATTGGCCTCGGGGGATGGGGTGGACGCGATGAAACATTTGGTCCTTATGTGTATTATGATTCTCGAGGCAATTTGGTCCGAGACACCTCGCCCGGGCGGGGCGGTTCGCACGGCAAGCAACATACCTTCCTGATTCAAACCCGGGACCCCGACCACCCCATCACCCGCGGGCTTCCCTTGGAATGGCTCCATGCTCAAGATGAGCTCTATGATCGTCTGCGCGGTCCCGCCGCTAACCTTCATGTTCTCGCAACGGCCTACTCAGCCGAGGAAACCGGCGGAACCGGACGTCATGAACCCATGATGATGACCATCGAATATGGCAGTGGCCGAGTTTATCATACACCCATGGGGCATGCTGATTACTCAATGGAGTGCGTGGGATTCATCACAACCTTTCAGCGCGGTGCTGAGTGGGCAGCGACCGGCCAAGTCACGCTCGACACCCTTCCCAGCGACTTTCCAGATGCCTCTACTGTCAGTCAGCGTCCTTTTAAAACGCCCTAGCTCAGCCCACTGTCCCAGCTAGTTCAACCCCACATGGATGACGACTTGCAGCATTTACCTTATTCAGGAATGCCGAGTCACCACCCAGCGCCCGACCTGCCAATAAGTCATGGCTGCAAGGATGGGATCCAAATGGAAAACCACTCAGAGTATCAACCGGATCTGGGTTACAAGGGAGTTTCATCATAAAAAAGGGGAGCATGTCATCATGCTCCCCTTCGCGATTCAATGCGATCAGCGTCTTCTCCAGGAAGTTCTCCTGGGACGCGCTTTGCCTTGGCTCGATGATCGAGATTTCCCAGATCCTTGATCACGATTGGGGCGTCTCATAGGAGCTGCCGCCAAGGGGCAATGGTAAGCATGGTCCTCTTCCATAGGTATGGGCTTCTTGAGCAAACGCTCGATGCCATGAAGGTGCTTCCTCTCACCCTGAGAACAGAAGGAAAGGGCGTGACCAGACTGCCCTGCCCGTGCAGTACGTCCGATCCGATGCACGTAGGTTTCTGGCTCCGAAGGAATCTGATAATTGATGACATGTGAAATGCCATCCACATCAATACCTCGGGCTGCGATGTCTGTTGCAACCAACACACGCACCTTACCATTACGAAACTGCTCAAGTGCCTTAATACGGGCTGCTTGGCTTTTGTTACCATGGATGGCAGAGGATCCGATCCCGGATTTGTTCAGCTTCTCGGCCAGCTTATTGGCTACATGCTTCATTTGCGTGAAGAGGATCACCTTACTAGCGGAGGCATCCTGAAGCACAGCAAGCAGCAGCGAATGCTTTTTCTTATCATCCACGAAAAAGACTTTCTGATCGATTGCATCCACTGTTGGCTTTTCAGGAGCGATTTCAACCTTCACCGGTTCTTGAAGCCACTCCTTGGAGAGTGCCTTGATCTCGGCCGGCATGGTAGCCGAGAAAAACAGGGTCTGTCGTCGCGTGGGGAGATGCCGGACAATTTTTCGGATATCGTTGATGAATCCCATGTCCAGCATGCGATCGGCTTCGTCCAGCACGAGCACTTCCACCAATCCCAATTCGATGTGGCCCTGCTGCATGAGATCTAGGAGACGACCCGGGGTGGCAACGAGGAAGTCAACACCACCCTGCATGGCTTTTTCCTGTGGTCGCTGTCCCACACCCCCATACACCGCAGCATCCTTGATTTTTAAGTAGGCCCCCAGGTCACCAATACTTTTTTGTATCTGAATCGCCAACTCCCGTGTGGGAGCCAGGATGAGTACACGAGCTGACTTAGGCTTCCATCGGCCCGTTTGCTGAGCTAGTCGCTCGAGCATTGGAAGCACAAAAGCAGCGGTTTTCCCGGTGCCTGTTTGCGCTGTAGCCAGCAGGTCTTTGCCCTCAAGCAGTGGCTGAAGGCATTGAGCCTGAACTGGAGTAGGCCGACTGAAATTCAAATCCTTCAGCGCATGTTGAAGCTCTGGCTTCAGGCTGGCGTATGGAGAACCTTCTTCCCATTCGGGGATATCGGCTGGACATGGTTTGACTTGTCTCCCTGGATGTTGAGAGACAGCAATGCGAGTGGGCCTCGCCCCATTCGGGCGACGCCTGCGAGCAGGCCTTGGCCTGCGTGACTGATGAATCATATATATTTTAAGCCCGGTGATTGATACGACATCTTCACCACCGGACTTTCGTGGAAAAAGAGAAGAGACGCGCCTTAAAGCGTGTCAAAGACGTGCGGTTGAAGAACATTCAACTGACAGAATCTAAAGATCTCACAGAACGCCCAAAAGTCAATGTCCGATTGGAGCGATCTCTCAAACCCCTTCAATGGAACTGGAATTTGGGAGTTGCACGCATTAGAATCCCTCGCATGTGCCCAGATACCCATCTAAGAGGCTGGCAGAGTTCGATAAGCCACCGTGATAGCCTCACTCGCTCCCTCGTGGTAGCGACGATCCTTTCCTGGCTCATGCCCTCGCATGCCGCTAGCTTTGCAGAAAGGCTGGGCT
>JALRAZ010000436.1 GCA_023257935.1 Verrucomicrobiota bacterium | reverse complement strand
GCAGCATCGCTCTGGCTGGGGTGATGGGGGGGCTCAACTCCGAAATCAACTCCCAAACGGTGGACGTGTTGCTTGAGAGTGCGAACTTCGCATCCACGAGCATTCGGCGCACTGCCAAGCAACTTGATTGTCGCACAGATGCCTCTTACCGCTTTGAGCGTGGAGCGGATCCAGAGAGTGTCGATCGGGCTAGCCTCAGGGCTGCTGAACTAATCATTGAAACTGCCGGAGGCCACTTGTGTCAGGGTGTCGCTGAGCAATGGCCAGGGAAGAAGCCTGCCAACATCATCCATCTTCGTTTTGACAGAACCCAACAATTGCTCGGCATCGAAATCCCAGCAACGGATCAAGTCACCATGCTGGAATCCATCCAGCTCAAGTGCCAAGAGCAGGATGATCAAGGCTGTCGAGTGGTCATTCCCAGCTGGCGCGTTGATCTCAAGCACGAGATTGATCTGATCGAGGAGATCACCCGTCTATACGGAGTGGATCGTATCCCATCGACCCCACCTAGGGGAGCGCATGGCAGCCATCCCTTTGATGCCATTTACGACCAACAGGATGAAGCTCGCGAAATCCTCACAGGACTGGGACTCCATGAAACCCAAGGGCAAACCCTGATTGGTGAAAGAGCCGCTCAGCATGTCCAGGCAGCCATTGTGGCCCTGGAGTATCCTCTCAGCGTGGACATGAATGTCCTACGCCCAAGCCTGCTTCCAGGTTTGCTCGATGCTCTGCAGCATAATCATAACCATCGGGTTCATGATCTAGCACTTTTTGAAATAGGACGCGTGTTCACGCTTGAAAACGAAACACCCAAAGAGGCCACCCGGGTGGCCATGGCGTGGACAGGACAGGCTTCGGCTCCTTTCTGGAATCAAGGTTTCAAGGGACGCTCCATGGATGTGTTTGATGCCAAGGGAGCCATCGATGCCTTCCTCGAGCACTTCGGCATGCGAGGTTTTTCCTGGCGAACCGAAACCTGTGAGAAGACCGATTTCATGGTTGAACGAGGTTCCCTGTTGCTTGGGAAACACCAGCTCGGATCACTGGGGCAACTTCATCCTAGGCTGGCCCGCCAGGCAGACATCAAAACAGAGGTATTCCTTTGCGAGCTTGATCTGGACCGCCTCATTACCATGAGAGCCCAAACCAGGTCTTTCAAGGCCATCAACCCCTTTCCCTCAAGCCGCAGAGACCTGGCCATGCTTGTGGAGGAGTCCATCACCCATGAGCAAGTCGAACGCACCCTGCGGAAAGCCAAGGCAGTCCACCTTGAGTCGGTGGAGGTATTTGATATTTTTCGAGGCAAGCATGTGCCCGCGGGCAAGAAGAGCATGGCCTATAGCCTCACCTATCGCTCTGCCAGCACTACCCTGACTGACAAGCAGGTCAACGAAGATCACGAACGCATCCTTCAAGCCCTCCAGAATCACCTGGGAGCTGAAATGCGCTAACCCCCTGGGCTGGGCCTCAGCCTAGTTCTGGACTGCCCCCTAGGCGGCACCCTTGGTGCAAATACCTATCAGCTCAAGGCTGGCAAGCCAGGCCTGGTCAGGAAAATGGATTCCAACCTTGCCTTGCAGGGCACTTTTTGGAATAAGCGATATTCATGAAAACCATTTTGCCTTTTCTCCATACTCGCATGCTTCACGGGTTGCTTGGTTGCTTGCTGACACTTCAGTTCATCAGCCTGGCTCATGCTCAAGAGCCGGAGCACGGTCTGAAGTTTGCCCACGGAGACCGTATCCTGTTTCTGGGCGACAGCATCACTCAGGATGGACGCTATGTGGCCTTCATTGAGACCTACCTTTGGGCAGCCTACCCCCACCTTGATCTCAAGGTGGTGAACATGGGGGTCAGTGCCGAGACCGTTTCCAACACTACCGAGCCTGGGCATGGCCGTCGCCCTTGGGTTCATGATCGTGTCGCGCCGGCTCTGGAGATTGCCCATCCTGATTGGGTCTTCATTTGTTACGGTATGAATGATGGCAATTATTATCCAGCCCGGGACGACATCCAACAGGCCTACCTGGGCAATCTGGAGCGATTGATCGACCTCATCCACGAGACGGGAGCTCAGATCATCCTTTTAACCCCTCCTCCATTTGATCCCATCAGCAAACCGCAAAAGAA
>JALRAZ010000430.1 GCA_023257935.1 Verrucomicrobiota bacterium | reverse complement strand
TTTGAGAAGATGAATCCAGCCCATCAGGACTGGGTGTTGCACGGGGATCCAGATTACGGCTCGGACCCAGAACATCAGTGGCCCGCAGCTTGGTATGGGATCAAAGGCTATTTTGACTGGCTGGAATCCAAGTCCTACAAGATGCACGTGAGGGTCATGCTATCCCGTTATCGATCCTACAAGTTGTGTCCAGCCTGCCAGGGTTCAAGACTGCAACCCGAGGCATTGAATTTTCGTATGCCGCAGGTGAGCGAACCGAACACCTGGCTGAGCTTGCCTGCGTTCTACTCCTTGTCATTGGACCAGGCATTGGCATTGGTCGGTGACTGGATTGCAGCCTTCAAGCCCAAGCCCAATGAACCGCTGGGAATGGTTCTTGAAGAGATGGAGGCACGTTTGAAGTTCATGGTCGAGGTAGGCCTGGAATACCTCAGCCTGGATCGCCCCACTCGCAGTCTTTCCGGTGGCGAAACCGAGCGAGTCAACCTCACCCGTTGTCTGGGCAGCCGCCTGGTTCACACACTCTATGTGCTGGATGAACCCAGTGTGGGCCTGCATCCACGCGATACCGATCGGCTCATCAACTTGCTCAAGGCACTGCGAGATCATGGTAATACCGTTGTGGTAGTCGAACACGAATCGAACATGATGGAGGCAGCCGATGAAATCATCGATATAGGTCCAGGCCATGGCAAGGAAGGGGGGCACATCGTTTTTCAGGGACCACCATCTAGGCTTCGAAAACACCCCACTTCCCTCACTGGGCTTTACCTGGGAGGGCGGCGCAAGATCGAAGCCTTTCGGGGCCGATCCCCGGCAAAGAAAAAAACCGCAGGATGGCTGCGTCTGCAGGGAGCCCAGCGCTTCAATCTTAAAGAAGTTTCGGTGGATATCCCACTTCACTGCCTGGTTTGCGTCACAGGGGTCAGTGGTTCGGGAAAAACCACCTTGATTCGTGAGGTATTGATCCCCCTGCTCAAAGAGACGCTCAACTCAGACCTGACCCAGGAGAAGAGTTTCGAGGACGACAGTCAGGAGCAGGATCAAGGGAAGGTTGATGAGCCTACCCAGGCAAAACTCCGTGGGGCTGAGAGCATCGACCAGACAGTGATGGTGGATCAGTCAGCCATTGGCCGTACACCCCGATCCAATCCGGCCGTGTATATCGGTGCATTCGATGCCATCCGTCAGCTTTATGCCGGAAGCACAGCTGCCAAGGAGAGGGGATTTGCTGCCGGGCATTTCAGCTTCAACGCCAAGGCAGGCCAATGCCAGCACTGCAAGGGAGTCGGGTTTGAAAAAATCGAAATGCAATTCCTGAGCGATGTCTTCATCCGTTGTGAAGAGTGCCAAGGCAAGCGCTACCGTCCTAACGTGCTGGAGGTGACCCTATCCTCAGGAGAATCAGTCTCTCCCCAAGGTGAATGGAGCATTGCTGACCTGCTCGAGGCGACCATAGACGAGGCCATTACATGGCTGGAGGGCTGGAACGAGTCACGACCCGCCCAGAAGGCAAAGGAAGCACTTCAGTGGCTGACCCGTGCGGGGTTGGGCTACCTTCAGGTCGGTCAGCCCATTCATACCCTGAGCGGCGGGGAGAGCCAGCGCCTGAAGCTAGTCAAGCATTTGGCCTCCTTGTCCAGCCATAGGCAGCAGGATCAGCATTGCCTGTATGTGTTCGACGAACCCACCACCGGGCTTCATTTCGAGGATGTCAAAGTCCTGCTTGAGCTATTTCAACATCTAGTGGATAGCGGTCACTCGGTCATCATGATCGAACATCATGTCGATGTGATTCGCAGTGCCGACTGGGTCATTGATTTGGGACCAGAAGGCGGCGAGCGAGGGGGTAGCTTGGTTGCCTGTGGACCGCCCAGCGCCATCATGGACTGTGAGGCAAGTCACACCGGCCGTGCCTTACGCCAGTCCCTCTAGATTCCCATCTAGTTGGGGGGCATCAAATGGCCGACGTAACCTCGGCCCATAAGCAACTCATACGCCTGGCTCACTTCGGTGGGCACCTCTTGCGGGATCTGGTAGCCCAGGGCGGGATAGGTCAGGATTCGCTGGAGATCCCCAACCATCACCTCGGTAATCATTTTGGGAGAGATCCCCTCCTGACAATAGGCATCAAAGTCCAACTGAGGTGAAGTGACCTGCCAGGTAATTTCCGGCCACTGGCAGCAGAGAGATGCCCAGGCCCTGCGCTCCATGTGGGGCTTTTGAACGGCGACAGCCCGGCTGACCTCCCAACCCTGCTGCTTGAGGAGGGTTTTTGAAAAAGCGATGTTTTCTCCTGTGTTACTTGCTCTGGGTTCCTTGAGGATGCAACTCTCAGGCACCCCACAGGCCATGGCACGTTCGGCAATCAGTTCGGCTTCCGGGCGTTCAAAATGCCCACGTGTCCAGTTACCATAGCCCCCAGTAAAACAAAGACGCTTGGAAACAGACTGACGGTAGAGCTCGGCGGCGCGATCTCCAACGCGCAGATCATGACTTCCCAGCACCAGAATGAGATCGGCTGGGCCCACCGGTTGATCCAGCCGGTGGTAGTGCCAAAGCTTCAGGGCAGCCTGCCTGATGCTTTCGTCCCAGGGAAGATGATCTGTGGACACCTTGGCATCACCTCCGTTTGCGCCTCAGGAGGCTACCTCCTCGTCGCTTGGGCTTCCAGGAGCGGCCTGCGTTACCCAGTGTGGACCGAACCTTGGGCTCGGTGGAACGCGGTTCAAGCCCCTCGATTAAATCACGATGCAGCTTCTGACCTGTCATGCGCTCGATACTCACCAGAGCATCCCAGTCCTTGCGACACACCAGTGATATGGCCGTACCGCTGGCATCCGCACGACCGGTTCGGCCGATACGATGGATGTAATCCTCGGCCGTTGTGGGCAAGTCGAAGTTGAACACGTGGCTCAGGTTTTTGAAGTCCAAACCACGAGCGGCGATGTCGGTTGCCACCAATAGCTTGATCTTACCCCGGTGCATCTTGTCCATGGTCTGCTTGCGCGCAGACTGTTTGAGATCTCCGTGCAACACGGCCACATCATTTCCCTGCCGCTGCAGGTGGCTCACCAGCGCATCAGCCCCCCGCTTGGTAGCCGTGAAAATCACTGCCTGGGTTACATCCTCAGTCTTGACATAATGGGCCAGCAGGTGGTGCTTGTGAGTGGCGTCATCAGCCCAGTGAATACGTTGTTCAATCTGCTCGTGCCTCTTGACATTGCTGGTGAGCTGAATCGACTCAGGATCCTTCAGGAAGGACTGCGCCATGCGCAGCACAGGCCCCTCAAGAGTCGCGCTGAAGAGTAAGGTTTGACGCTCTTCGGGGACGGCACCCACGATCCGGCGAATGTCCCCGATAAATCCCATATCCAGCATGCGATCTGCCTCATCCAGAACCAGGAATTCCAACCTGGAAAAATCAAGGCGCCCCTGACCCATGTGGTCCAGCAGGCGACCTGGGGTAGCAATGAGTACATCGA
The DNA here is from genome assembly GCA_023257935.1 of Verrucomicrobiota bacterium. Taxonomy (GTDB): domain Bacteria; phylum Verrucomicrobiota; class Verrucomicrobiia; order Limisphaerales; family AAA164-E04; genus UBA7971. Next base: position 7,026 of record JALRAZ010000430.1, on the reverse strand, counting down.
CTGGTCGCTTGAGCATTTGGATCTGAGGCCCGTAGGCCACCCCACCCACCAGTGAGCCTTGAGGACACTTGATGAATTGACTGAAAGCGGTGACATCCTTTTCGACCTGCTGGGCGAGTTCTCTGGTGGGAGCGACTACCAGGCACCTTGGACCCATGCTTTTTTTGACCGGCTGGCGTTGCAGGAGTTGATGCAGGATAGGCAACACAAAGGCTGCGGTCTTACCTGTTCCGGTCTGGGCCGAGCCCATGAGATCTTCCCCATCCAGGATGACCGGTATGGCCTGCTGTTGGATGGGAGTGGGTTCTTGGAAGCCACAGGCCTCCACTGCCTTGAGAAGGCGTTGGTCGAGTTTGAGATGTTCGAATGACATGACTTAAGCGTGCACGTTGGCTAGCTCGGACTCCCCTGGATGGGGAGACGCATCAAAGACGAGCTTGGAACCAGCGGGAGCACGGGCAGGGAGGTCATGGCTAGAACTCTCTTTGCAGATGCCCAGGTCTGCCTTTGTGACAAGTCAATGACTTGTCTTGGCTGCCTCAGGAATCGAAATAAGGTGGAGGCAGTAAGCTCTCTAATGATGTGAGCGATGAGGCATAGGTGCGCCAGGCTCCCACAAAAAGCAAGCGAAAAAAGCGAACAAGGCTGGCATGAAAAAGCCGGATCTCCCATCTTGAAGCCATGAATCATCCATCCCGGGCAGCTTCCACAGCCATCATCCTGGTGGAACCTTCCCATCCAGGAAACATTGGCGCCGTCGCCAGGACCATGAGTAACATGGGTGCTTCGGATCTGCGGCTGGTGCGCCCTGCCAATCATTTGGAACCAGCATCCCTTGAGCGGGCCACGCCAAAAGCCGAACCCTTGCTTCAGCAAGCCCGTGTGTTTGACAACCTAGAGGCTGCCATTGCCGATCTGGAGCGGGTTTACGCAACGACTGCGAGGGAACGATCTCGTCACGATCGTGTGATCTCCTTGCCATCCATCATGGATGACTGGCCTGCCAGCCCATGCCGCTGCGGCCTGGTTTTCGGCCGAGAAAGCAGTGGCTTGAAAAACCAGGAGCTCGATCTGTGCAGCCGTCTGGTCCGCATCCCAACCTTCGGGGAAGTGGCCTCATTGAATCTTTCACATGCGGTCATGGTGATGCTGTATGAGATCAATCGTATGGAGGCTGAGGGACCGGGGACCGACCTGCAGCCGGACCCGCCTGCACCCGTCGAGGCCATCCATGGCCTCTTAGATCACCTGAAGGAATCCATCACCCTAACAGGTTTCCTTCGACCCCATCAGGAGGTGGAAATCATGCAGCGCTTTGCCAATTTCTTTGCTAAGGCCAACCCCACCAATCTGGAAGTCAGGATGTGGCGAGGGGTCTTCCATCGAATCGATCTGAAGCTATCCCGGCAAGTTTCCGAGAGTGAGGAAGCATGATCTCAAGGCAAGCACCCTGCCTGCCCTAACTCCTAAGCCCACAGTCAAGACAGTTGCTGAAGGCAGTCTGGCAGGTCAGCAAGCGTCCAGCCCTCGAGCAGGAGGGTTTTGGCTCTGGAAGCATGACCATGCGTGATCCGTATCCGTGACTTGGAAAGGCCCAGATATTCGGCGAGAAAAGCAATCAGGCGTTCATTGGCAGCAGCGTCCACTGGTGGGGCCGCAATCCGTAGCTTGAGCCGATCGCCATGGAGCCCGACCCAGGCATCTTGACTTGCTCGAGGCTGGACCCGCACCCGAAGCAAGACGCCATCCTTGTTCCATGACACACAGGCCAGAGGAGGAGGCTCGGGCATGATAATCAAGACCCTGGAGGTGACACCAAGGCCCGCCTGTTAGGCGGGTTGGCATGAGCCGCGCGGAAAAAAACCTTGTGCTTTGCCAAGAGCCGCTGGAGTTCGCTGATGGGGGTCGGGTGATCCTCCACCCGAAGATCGATGTAACGATCATTGGAAGACCCATACCCTGCCTTGTCCCGTACCACGAGCAAGGCCGCTGATTGCCTGCCACGCTTATCACCCCCAGCGGACTGGCCGGCTTCCAGAGCCGCCATCAAGGCATCCGCTAGTTCCGTGCCAGGCTTGGCTCGTTGCTTGAGGAAGGCCTCGGCCATGGCCTCGACCACTGCCTGACCCGCCAGGAGATTTCCCTGAGCTGCAAAATGTTCTCCAACCACCTGACCTGCCCAGTCGTGACAACCTTCACCCGTGAAGGCGGCTGCCCGCCCACTCGCGTCTACCAGTCCGAGCTGTCGGGTAGCTCGCTCTCCATCCTCTGCAGTCAGCCGCTCCAACACCTCCCTTGCGGGAAGCCCCAGCTCCAGCAGCTCAAGGCCTTTTGGCCCGTAGGTGACATTGGCGTAGCTCTGGGTAGCAATCGCCCCGACCCCAGCCTTGGCCCAGGGCACCACCGACCCCACCCCAAAAAATTTGCTCTGGACAGCCACACCCAAGTCGCCCGTCTCGGGATCCCAAGCCACGATCGAAAAAGTGGCGACCAAGGACGACGGAGTCCCATCCGCGTTAAGCGAAACCCACTGCGTGGGACTGACCAGGATCAAGCACCAGGCAAGCAGCTTTCGTGGCAAATGGAACAAGGAAACCATTCAGAAAAGCAGGCCCATGGTTTCAGGAAAACCTCGGAGGATGTTCAGGGATTGTACGGCCTGGCCACCCGCGCCTTTGAGCAGATTATCCTCAGCACTCATCAACATCAGTCTCCCGCTGCGAGCGTCCAATCGCCAGGCTATTTCAATCTGATTGGTGCCCACCACGTGCTTGGTATCGGGAAGGCTTTCCTGCCCCAATAAACGAACAAAGGGCTCAGACTGATAGGCCTCTCGCAGGCTTCGCTCAATCAGCTTGAGTCCATCCTGCCCTGCTGCCTGCTGCGTCGGAGCCACGCTCATGGTCGTCAGAATACCTCGATTGACTGGGATGAGATGCGGTGTGAATTGCACAACCGTGTCTGAACCTGCCGCCAGGCTGATTTCCTGCTCAATTTCAGCCAGATGGCGATGCATGGTAACCCCATAGGGTCGAACACTCTCATTGCACTCCACAAAGAGGTAAGGCAAGTCAGCCTTACGTCCTGCCCCGCTGACACCACTGAGCGAATTGGCAACCAGCGTGGACGGTTGAATGAGTTGATCTCGGATGAGTGGGAGGCTGGGTAGCAGGATACTGGTAGGGTAGCACCCAGGAGAAGCAATCAAGCTAGCCGAAGCGATGGCCTCGCGCCGCCACTCTGGCAGGCCATAGACAGCCTTGGCTAGAAGCTCCGGTGCCGGATGGGCTGCCCCATAAAACTGTTGGTAAACTTCCGGGTCGTGAATGCGAAAATCTGCGCTCAAATCAATGACCTGGCACCCGCCAGCCACCAGCGGCTCGGCAAATTCGGCAGCCACACCATGAGGGAGTGCCAGAAAAGCTACCTCGGCCTGATCAAGGATGGCCTGAATTTCGGGGGACTGAAATCGGAGATTTGACGCCCCAGGCAACCCAGCAAAACGCGGGAATACCTCACCCAAGGAACGTCCGTCATACTGTCTGGATGTGAGCACCGTCAATTGCACCAGCGGATGGAGCATCAGCAATTTGACCAACTCCTCCCCTGAATAACCTGATGCGCCGACGATGGCTACCCTGACCGGTTTTGGCGATTGCGCTTCACTCAGCATAAGTTCATCCAATCAGTTTTCCTTGGATGAATCCAGACCCACTTTGAGGATGTGAACAAATTCCTTCATCGCGGGTGAAAGCACCTTGGTTTTCTTGTAGACCACGGCCAGAGGACGATGAAACACCCCATCGGCAATGGCTACCTGGGCCAGCGTTTGCTTGGAAATTTCCTGGGTCACCGTTCCCAGTGGGACAATCGAGAGCCCTGCGTCAATCTCGACCGCTCGTTTGACGGTCTCAATGTTATCAAACTCCATGGCGACGGTCACCTGCACATCAAAATCTCGTAGGATCTTGTCGACACCCTTGCGAGTCGGGATATCGGATTCAAATCCGATGAAGCGCTCTCCATGGATCTCTGACAAGGAAATGGACTCCCTGGATGCGGCAGGGTGGCTGGGATGACAGATCAAGACCAACCGATCATTACGAATGGGAATGATTTCAAGGCGTGGATCCTTGAGCGGGTAGGCAACCAACCCCAGATCCACCACATTACCCAGCACATCTTCGTAGACCTGATTGGATCGGCGGTATTCCACGTGCACGTTCACCGTGGGATAAGCCTTGAGGAATTGTTTCATGTAGGGCGGCAGCTCATGCAAGCCCACACTGTAGATGGTGGCCACGCGGATTGTGCCTGAAACCACATCCTTGATCTCCTGAAGATGATTGAGCAGTGAATCGTAAGTCTGAATAATTTGCTTGCTGTGCTCATAGAGGGCATTGCCCTCACGGGTGAGCCGGAATTTTTTTTTGCTGCGCTCGATAAGTAAGGCATCGAATTGTTTCTCCAGCGATCCCACCTGCTGACTCACTGCAGACTGCGTGATGCCATTGATGTGGGCGGCCTTGGTGAAACTGCCTGTCTCGGTGAGGTCACAGAATACTTTGAGGCTTTCTATCTGCATGAGGAATCAGGGGCCTTGGCAAAGGGTGACACCATGCTGGATGGGAGGCAAGCGATTTTCCATAAGTAACACTAATGCAAAGCTCAAGCCATCGGCAATAGGCTTGCCGCTATCAGCCGAAGGGTTCATCTTTGTTCGAGCTCGACTTCATCCACCATCAACGACCCATGAAACTCGATCACGGACTCCACCTTGCCTACTGCACCAATATCCATCGCGGAGAATCCTGGGAGGCGACCTTTGAAAGTCTCAAACGGGATACCATGGCGGTTCGTCGTCAAGTCGCCCCTGACGAGCCCTATGCCATCGGCCTGCGGCTGGGTGCAGCGGCTGCCAGGGAGTTGGCTTCGGGGAATCATTTAAGCCAATTCCGTCGCTGGATGGACGAAAACGATTGCTATGTTTTCACCATCAATGGTTTTCCCTACGGCACTTTTCACGGCACCCGCGTTAAGGAAGATGTCTATCGACCCGACTGGACCACCAAGGAGCGACTTGAATACACCAACCTTCTTTTTGATCTGCTGGTGGAAATGCTCCCTGATGGGGTCGAAGGGAGTGTCAGCACCGTTCCCGTCAGCTACAAGGGCTTTGGGCTGACAGATCGTGCGATGGCTGAAGCACGCAAGCAGCTCTGGAAATGCATCGACCATCTGGAGCACCTTAGTGCTCGCACGGGAAAGAAACTGCACCTCGGGTTGGAACCCGAACCCATGTGCACTTTGGAAACCTCCAAAGAAGCCACGCGCTTTTTCGATCAGATGCGCCAGGACCGGCGAGGCGACCTACGCATCGACGAACACCTGGGAATTAATTACGACTGCTGCCACCTGGCCTTGCAGTATGAAAACCCCCACGAAGCACTCGGTCGATTAGTCAGTCACAAAATCAAGATCAGCAAAATACACCTCAGCTCAGCCCTGAAGGTTCAACCCAGCTCAGAAGTGCGGAAGGCCCTGGAGCCCTTCAATGACGCCGTCTATTTTCACCAGGTCATCGAACGATCCCGCGAAGGAGATCTCATGCGCTACCGAGACCTTCCCGAAGCCCTGGCTGCTGTCCCTGCAGAGGAACCTCACCAGGCTGAGGAATGGCGCATTCACTTTCACATCCCGCTGCATCATGTACCGACTGAGCTCTTTGACAATACCTCAGATCATTTGCTGGGAACCCTGGACTTTCTCAAGGCCCACCCTGGAGTTTGCACCCATCTAGAGATGGAAACCTACACGTGGGAAGTGATGCCCGAGGCCATGAAGGCCAGAAATGTGGTGGATCAGCTCGTCGAGGAATACCGATGGACCTTGGGGGCCATGAAGCAACATGGCCTGCTGAGCTGAGCCTGACCCGCCGATCAAACCAGCTCCACGAAGTTCTTTAGCAACCTCAAGCCCGCTCGCTGACTCTTTTCTGGATGAAACTGAGTCGCGAAAACCCGATCCTGCCAAACCGCCGATGCAAAAGTATGACCGTAGTCGGTCTCACCGGCGATGATCGCTGAGTCAACGGGTTGAGGGTGATAGCTGTGAACAAAATAAAAGTGGCTTTGATCTGGGATCCCGTGAAAGAGAGGACAATTTGAACGCACCTGCCTCACCTGGTTCCACCCAATCTGGGGGACCTTCAGTCCGGGCTGGTTGGGAAATCTCACCACAGGTCCCTCAAACAAGCCAAAGCCAGGGGATGTACTCTCGAATTCTTCGCTGCGCTCGAAGAGAATCTGATAGCCCACGCAGATGCCCAGGAACCAGGCTCCCTGCCTGATGCGTTCGCGCGTTGCCTCCATGAGGGACTGATTGTTGAGCGCGGTGGAACAGTCGTCAAAAGCGCCAACCCCTGGCAGCACAATCGCAGGGCAACCCTCCAGCTGATCGGGTTGGGTGACCAGCCGAACCTCGGCGCCAAGGTGCAAGAGAGCCTTGTGAACACTCCTGAGGTTTCCCGCTCCATAATCAATCAACGCAATCACTCCACAGAAGTTAGGCTCTGATCGAGACCAAAGGAAGTCAAATACCATCTGATCTAACTCAACCCAGGAGTCTTGAACCGGCTGTGCTTAAGGACTGCCTCCAAGTGCAAGCGACCTCAGAAAGGATACCAAGGCCTGCTCCGAACCACCCCATTCACGCCTTCTGATTGAGATCACAACTCAGGATACCATGGGGATCAGGGTCAATAATCAGTCAAAAAGGCGAGTCCTGTAACCAGCGAAAGTAAGCAAGCGTCCTTAAAGGTGAGATCATCCCCTCATGATCGTGAATGCGGGGAAAAAAGATCTCGATTGCCATCATGATACACAGGATTCCACTATCGAAGAAGGCCATCTATCAGCTCATCTGCCTAGTCTACCTTGGGCTGACTGGAAGCATGCATGCCAAGGATGGTCGCATGCAGGTCATCCCGACTCAACCCACAGAAAAGCAAGGTCTGAAACTGGTGGT
>JALRAZ010000206.1 GCA_023257935.1 Verrucomicrobiota bacterium | reverse complement strand
CGCGACCTCTGTCTCGAGGCCTTGAGCGCCATCCTGAGGACCAGTCCCGAGCGCTGGAAATCATGAATCGGGTCTATGACTGGACCCATGGCCACCCCTACCTGACTCAGAGACTTTGTCGTGCCATCGTCGAAAGCCGGGATGAAGGCTCGGCCAAGGCACTGGTGGACAAGGTCTGCGAACAGCTATTCCTCTCCAATCGTGCCAGCGAACAGGACGACAATCTGCTCTATGTGCGAGAACGACTCCGGCGCTGCCCGCTGGATCAAATCTCCTTGCTGGATTATTACAGCCGAATCTGGAAAGGCGAAAAAGTGCCAGATGATGAGCACGATCCACTTATCAGTGAACTCCTGCTAACCGGTTTGGTTCGGGTTGAAGATCAGGCTCTGGTGGTGCGCAATCGCATCTACCAACATGTCTTTGATCACGAGTGGATCGAACGGATTCGCCCGGTAGCCGAAGTAGAGATGCCCGATGGCACCCGAATGCGCATCCGATCCAGCTGCTCCATCGGACGCACCCAGGCCAGTGATATTTGTCTCCCGAACCCTCGAGTATCCAGGCGTCATGCCATGATCCAGAAGGAATCCAACGATCAGCTCTGGCTGATTGATTCGGACAGTCGAAATGGGACATTGATCAATGGGAGGAGGGTCACGACACCCATGCGTCTCAATCATCTGGACGTGATTCAAATTGGCCCATTCACCCTCACCTACCACCAACCCGGGGCGGTCAGCCAGGACAAGGCAGGGCCGACCCAGCTCCATCGCACGGTGCTAGACATGGAGGATTAAAAGAAAACCGTTGATTCGCTCACGCGAAAACTGACACTTTCTTGCTCACGATGAATCAATTCCCTGCCAAAGCTTGTGCTGAGAACATGGATCCCACAGACACCAAGACACACTCAGTGGCTTTATCTGGGTGGTGCCTGCATCCCCGGAGCTTTCCTTGCCAAGCAACGAAAGGATGGCACAAATTTGCGATGATATGGGCTTGGCTGCTAGCACTCCAAGCAACTGGAGCGCAGCCAGCAGATCCTGCATCGTTCCAAAGCCAACAGAAACGTCTGCAAAGCTACCTGGCACATCGCCCCAATGAAGGGCAGGCAAAAAACATCATCTTGTTCATCGGGGATGGTATGGGCATCTCGACGCTCACGGCCTCCCGAATATTGGAAGGCCAACAACAGGGTGATTCAGGAGAAGAAAACAGTCTGAGCTGGGAATCTTTTCCCTACTCTGCCCTGGTCAAGGTCTACAACACCAACCAACAGACCCCAGATTCGGCAGGCACCATGAGTGCTATCATGACGGGTCACAAGACCAAGGCCTACACCTTTGGATATGACCAACAGGTGGTTCGTGGGGATCACAATTCGCTGCAGGCATTCAACGGCCCTGCTGCAGCCTGCGAGACGTTACTGGAGCAATTCGAAAAGGCCGGAAAATCAACCGGTCTAGTCACCACTGCCAGGGTCACCCATGCCACGCCAGCTGCCTGCTATGCCCATTCACCAGAACGAAACTGGGAACACGATGGGGACTTGAAGGATGACAACCCCAAAGCCTATCAAGCAGGGTTTAAGGACATCGCTCGGCAACTCATCGAATTCCCTCACGGCAACGGGATAGAAGTGGTTCTTGGTGGTGGTCGACAGGCCTTCCTGCCCAACACAGCACCTGATCCCGAAGATCCAACAATCAAAGGGCACCGACTGGATAATCACAATCTGATCAACACTTGGCTGGGCTCAACGGGAGCCTCGTTTGTCTTCGATCGCGCTGGCCTGCTTCAAGTAAATCCAGATCGCACTCAACGCTTGTTGGGTCTCTTTGAGCGCAGTCACATGACCTACGAAGTCGATCGAAGGAAGGAGGTTCATCCCTCTGATCCCTCGCTGAGCGAAATGAGCCTCACGGCCCTGGATATCGTGCGACGAAACCAAGAAGGGTTTTTTCTTATGATCGAAGGGGGCAGGATCGATCATGCCCATCACGCTGGCAACGCCCATCGGGCGCTGGTTGAAACGATTGCTCTGTCCGATGCAGTGAGGGCCGTCCACTCAGCTTTGAGTCCTACAGAACAAAAGGAAACCCTCATCCTGGTCACCGCTGATCACAGCCACACCTTTACGATCGCTGGCTACCCCACACGTGGGAATCCAATCCTAGGTCTGGTGGTGGGCAACGACGATCAAGGGAAGCCTGAAAAGGCACCCAAGAAGGATGCAATGGGACTACCCTACACAACCCTGGCCTACGCCAATGGAGGGGGCTACACCGGCCCGATTCAAAACCGGAAAACACGAGAAATCCGAGAAGGAGGCCAGCACTTTCATTTAGATATTGGAGATGGTGGCGGCCCTCTTTCCTCTCACGAAGACTGGAAGTATCTGCGTACGCCTCGCGCACCCCGCCCCGACCTGAGTGAGGTCGATGTGGCATGCGAAGACTATGTCCAAGAGGCTGGCGTAGCGCTCAGCAGCGAGACTCACGCTGGAGAGGATGTGGCCGTCTTTGCAATCGGCCCGATGGCACACCTGGTGCGTGGCGTGATCGAACAGAATTTTCTCTACCACGTCATGCAATTTGCGAGCCGTGGCAGTGGTCTCCCTCAATAAGGGAGTGATTTAATCCAGACCAAGCAGCCAGATGGCAGCCCAGACCAGGCCGCCTAAGGCTTCGGTCAGGCTCAACCAGACAAACCAGTAGAGGAAGGAGGGCGTCCCGCGGCGATGACGGCTGGCTACCTTGAAAGCGTCTCGGCAATCTTTCCAGGGAGCCCATGGATAGAGGAAAAAAGTTGAGGTGCGATTGCGACGCCTGACGTAGGGCTCGATTTTGAGAAGCCACAGAAAAATCAGGCACAGCAATAAAACGCCGAGTCCCCAAAGACCTAACTCCATGGGCATCGACAAAGAGCGGCTGCTCACATCAGGGGACATGGGTGAAATTTAGGCCCTACGAAGCTTGCCTGGCAATCATTTACTGAGCTTGACTGCCGGCGGCCCAAACCGGTGCTGGCCCAAACGCGATGCCTCCAGGGAAAGCCAGGTATCCTGCTCGCTCCCGGGATCCTGCTGAGCATGCATCCACTGATCAAGGGACTCTCGTAGGCGCTTTCTCACATCAACCAATCCAGGATCCTCAATCAGGTTATTCAGTTCGTAGGGATCTCGGACAAGATCATAAAGCGCCTCAGCTGGCCTTCTGGTGTAGCGCCTGACCAGCTCATAAGTCCTGGCATCTTCAGCAGCATCCCATACCCAACTGGCCCAGTAGGGATTATTCAGTTGGCCATTGCCATTGAGCCCCATGAGATGTTTTTCGATGTAGATAGCCTCAGGCTGCAGATTACGAATGTAATGATAGGTCCCGTCATTCACACTGCGAATGGGATAGGAGGGACCTTCCGGCACGTTATTGTGCATGCCAAAACTGAGGGTTCGATGGGTCTGGCGCTTGCCTTGAAGGACCTCGGCAAAGCTCCAGCCATCCAGTGTCCCTTCATCCACCCCACCCCCAGCCAGGCTGACTAGCGTCGGCAACACGTCTGCATAATGCACCATGGCAGGTGTCCGCAGGCCGGCCGAGATTTGGCCAGGCCACCTGGCGATCAGCGCGGTGCGGAGCCCCGTATCCCAATTGGTCCACTTGCACCCAGGAAACTGCGCCCCCTGTTCGGAGGAAAACAGCACCAGTGTGCGATCTGCCTTCCCAGTCTGATCGAGCGTCTCAAGTAACTCTCCTACCTGGCTGTCCATGTAAGTGATTTCAGCCAGGTAGCGAGCAAAGTCTGAGCGCGTGCGGGGGGTGTCAGCTATGTTTGGAGGCAAGTGGATTTTATCGGGAGGATACTGCGAAGCATCCCCCATGACCCAAGGTACGTGTGGCTCGACCAAGGCCACAACCAGACAGAATGGTTGATCAGAGTCACGCTCCATGAAATCCCTCACTCCCCTGATGTCATGCTCTTGAGTAGGCGATCGAACGCAGTTGGCATCATAGCCGCCAACCGATTCAAACGGGAAGACAGCCTTGGGCTGGACGTGCACCTTCCCCGCCAACCCAACCCGATAGCCTAAAGGAGCCAGGTAATGAGGTAGGCTCAAGGTATCAGGACGACTGGCCGAGTGATTCCAGGCACAGCCATTGCGCATGGGAAAGAGTCCTGTGTAAAGCTCGGCCCGACAGGGCTGACACATGGAGGAGGTAAGGTAGGCATGATCAAAAACCAATCCTTCCCCTGCGAGGCGATCAATATGGGGCGTCCTGGCATTCTGGCCACCATAGAGCGGCAGATCATTGCGGGTGCAGTCATCGGCCATGATGATCAAAATATTGGGACGTGACGCCCAATCCTGTCCATAAAGCGCCAGACTTAAAAGTAGGCACCCTGCCCAGGATAACCGCTTAAAAATTATTGGACCCATCATGCCAACAGATTGGACCTCCGCTAGTTACAGGTCAACTGCAAGACAAACCCCTGTCAAAACTCAGTAATGCTTAGGATGGACCCATTTAGGCGTTGGGACCATGGCATCGACGGAAAGTTGTATTTAGAATCATTCTAAATATTGACAACAAGCCAAGTGGCTCTAGATTCCCACCGCTTGGAGGCACTATGAAACAGGACTCAACGCCATTAGGAGGAGACCAGCATCTGGCAAGTAAGTTAGCCAGTAGCGGCATGCGCATGACGGCTCAGCGGGAGCATGTTTACCGCACCCTGTTGCAGCAAACCGACCACCCAACCGCTGACGAGGTCTACCTCAGGGCCAAAAGCGTCATGCCCGACCTCTCCATGGCAACTGTTTACAATACTTTGGACGCCTTAGTGAAGTGTGACCTCATCAAGCAAGTCAATGTGGAGCGCTCGGCAACTCGTTATTGTTCCAACATGACCGAGCATTGCCATTTTTTCTGCGAGGAATGCGGGACGATTCACGACATCGATTTTAAGAAAAACCGAGGGGAACTCCCTCTAAAGCTCCCCAAAAACCTGATCCCTACTCAGGTGGACATCTCGCTGCGAGGACACTGCTCAGATCCTGGGAAATGTTCCAAACGCAACGATAATTAAACCAGCATGTTGCCCCAGCTGATGATTTGAGCCTCTCACGCTGTGGCTACTAGAACCAAGCCTATTACCAACACGAGCACAGGAGATTTGAAATAGCAAAATGAGTAGCGCAACCGAAACCATCGAAGGGTTTGTTAAAAGTGATTACAAATACGGTTTCATCACCGATATTGAAGCCGAGTCAGCACCCCCGGGGCTGAACGAAGACACCATACGATTCATTTCAGCTAAGAAAAAGGAACCAGCCTTTATGCTGGAGTGGCGTCTCAAGGCCTACCACCACTGGCTCACGATGAAAGTGCCTACCTGGCCAAAGGTTGCCTACCCACCGGTTGACTTTCAGGACATCGTCTACTATTCCGCGCCCAAGAAAGCGGGCGACGGCCCAAAGAGTCTTGACGAGGTGGACCCAAAGCTACTCGAGACTTACGAGAAGTTGGGTATTCCCCTGCACGAAAGAGCCAAGTTGGCGGGTGTGGCTGTGGATGCTGTGTTTGACAGTGTTTCAGTCGGCACGACCTACAAGGAAACATTGGCCGAGAAAGGCATTATTTTCTGCTCCATGTCAGAGGCCATTGCCGAGCACCCCGAGCTGGTCAAGCGCTACCTCGGGAGTGTTGTCCCTCATACAGATAATTTCTACGCAGCCCTCAATTCAGCCGTCTTCAGCGATGGATCTTTTGTCTACATCCCGAAAGGCGTTCGCTGTCCCATGGAACTGTCCACCTATTTCCGAATCAACGCTGCCAAATCGGGGCAGTTTGAACGCACGCTTATTATTGCTGAGGAAGATAGCTACGTCAGTTATCTGGAAGGATGCACCGCGCCCATGCGAGATGAGAACCAACTGCACGCCGCTGTGGTGGAACTCGTCGTCATGGATCGTGGTGAAATCAAGTATTCCACGGTGCAAAACTGGTATCCGGGTGATGAGGATGGCAAAGGAGGTATTTATAATTTCGTGACCAAGCGAGGTCTCTGCAAGGGACAGGAGTCAAAAATTTCGTGGACCCAGGTAGAGACCGGATCAGCGGTCACTTGGAAGTATCCCAGTTGCATCCTCCAGGGGGACCGTAGCGTCGGTGAATTCTACTCCGTTGCATTGACCAATAACCGACAGCAGGCCGACACAGGGACCAAAATGGTTCACATGGGCAAAGATACGCGCAGCACCATTGTGTCCAAGGGCATCTCTGCAGGACGTGGTCAAAACAGCTATCGCGGCCTGGTCCAGGTGCGTAAGTCGGCAAGCCGAGCAAGGAACTTTTCACAATGCGATTCCCTGCTTATTGGAGATCAATGCGGGGCGCACACCTTTCCATACATCGAAGTGAGGAACACCTCCTCCAGCATCGAACACGAAGCCACCACCAGTAAGATTGGTGAGGATCAGATTTTCTATTGCAATCAGCGTGGCATCTCGACCCAGGATGCTGTCAACATGATCGTCAATGGCTTCTGCAAGGAAGTTTTCCGCGAACTGCCCATGGAGTTTGCCATGGAAGCCCAGAAATTGCTTGGAGTCAGCCTGGAAGGCAGCGTCGGCTAGAGTCCAAGAATCTTTGCAATCCAACTATTTTTATTATGTCCAATTCTTCTTTGTTGAGTATTACCAATCTAAAAGCCGGCGTTGAGGGCCGGACCATCCTCAAGGGTGTTAATCTGGAAATCCAGGCAGGCGAAGTCCATGCCATCATGGGCCCAAACGGAAGCGGCAAAAGCACCCTGGCATCAGTCATCGCCGGAAGGGAGGGTTATGAAATCCTGGGTGGCGGCATTCGCTTCAAGGACCAGGATATTCTGGATCTCGAACCAGATGAGCGAGCTCACCTGGGTCTTTTCCTAGCTTTTCAGTATCCGGTTGAAATCCCGGGGGTCAACACCACCTACTTTCTCAAGTCAGCCATCAATGAAAATCGCAAGGCCCGGGGTCAGGAAGAACTGGATGCGGTCGCTTTCCTGAAATTCATCAAGGAAAAGGCTCGACTGCTTGACCTACCCGAAGATTTTCTCAAGCGCTCCCTGAACGTCGGTTTTTCCGGAGGTGAGAAAAAGCGTAATGAGATTTTCCAGATGGCCGCCTTGGAGCCCACCGTGGCTGTTTTGGATGAAACTGACTCAGGCCTGGATATCGATGCGCTGAAAGTGGTGGCCAACGGTGTGAATCAACTTCGCAGCCCAGAAAGAGCGCAGCTAGTCATCACTCACTACCAAAGACTACTGGATTACATCGTGCCTGACGTGGTTCATGTGCTCTACAACGGCCAGATCATCAAGAGCGGCCCAAAGGAACTCGCCCTGGAGTTGGAAGCAAAGGGCTATGACTGGGTCATCGAAGAAGCCGGCCAAGCCGCTGCAGTGACCAGCCAAAGCTGACCCATGACCACTGAAACTTTGCCCATCCGTCCGGAGGATCCCTTTCTGGAGGCGCTGCAGTCCAAGGATCCGTCCTCTGAGGAAGCACAAACCTGGCTCGTACCCATTCGACAGGCTGGCATTGCAGCCTACTCGCAGAACGGTTTACCAACCACTGCGCATGAAGATTGGCGATTCACAAGTCTGGCGAACTTGCGGGAAGTAACCTTTGATCTCTCTCTAGCCCCATCCACCCTGTCAGCCATGGAGCTAGAATCGCTCCCCGACCCATTGCAGGGGAAGGAAAGCATTCGTCTGGTGCTGGTGGACGGTCAACTTGATGAAGGACTTTCATCACGCTCACTCCTACCCCAAGGCATCACCCTGATGTCGATGAAAGAAGCGATCCAGTCGCATCAAACATCCATCAAAGCACATCTGGGCCAATACACTTACGGTAACGATAGCCCCTTTGCTGCGCTCAACTCAGCTCTTTTCTGCGATGGTGTTTACCTGCATCTACCCGCAGGCGTGGAACTCGAGATCCCCATCCACATCATGCATGTGACCAGCGACAGCAGCCAGGGGCGAGTCAGTCTGGCGAGAAACTTTTTTCATTTAGAGCAGCGGGCGTCAGCAACGGTCTTGGAGACTTTCTGTGGCCCTAACAAAGGTGCTTACCTGACATCCCCCACCCTGGAGTGCCGGGTCGAAGATCAAGCAAAGTTGGAGCATATCAAGATTCAGGATGAATCGCCCGAAGCATTTCACATGGCCTGCGTCTATGCCAGCATTGATCGAGAGGCGCATTTCAAGTCTCATTACCTTAGCCTTGGAGGCAAGCTTTCTCGAAACCACATTAGGACGCACCTCAATGGAGAAGGGCTGTGCTGTACTCTCAACGGCCTCTACTTAGCGCAGGGGCATCAAGTCATGGATCAACATATGGTGGTGGACCATGCCAAGCCCCACACTGAGAGTCATGAGTATTTCAATGGTATTCTGGATGATCAGTCACGTGGGGTATTCCATGGCCGGATCCACGTCAGGCAAATTGCCCAAAAAACTGACGCCAAGCAGACCAATAAGAATCTCCTTCTGTCCGAGGAAGCCATTGCTGACACCAAACCGCAACTTGAAATCTACGCTGATGACGTACGCTGCACCCACGGTGCTACCATTGGCCAGCTCGACGAGGAGGCCATCTGGTACTTGCGCTCAAGGGGTATTCCCAGAGCCACGGCCAGAAGGATGCTCGTGCATGCTTTTGCCGGAGAAATCATTGATCGCATCGATCACCCCTGTATCCGCGAATCATTGGATCAATTGATCTGGGATCAACTTGAGAAACTCCCGCATTTCCACACTCACACCTCAACCGATCCATCATGAGCCAGGAAACCATCATCACTTTGAGTCGCGATGTGGAGGCAGCCATCGTCCCAACAGGTGAGCCAGTCACCCTTGAAAAAGGTCAAGAGGCTCGTATTACCCAAGAATTGGGTGGAGCCTTCACCGTCATCGTCAACGGCAACATGTTCCGTATTCAGGGCAAACACGCTGATGCTCTTGGCAGGGAAGTCCAAGAAGTGCGGATCAAGGCAGCGGCAGCTGGCGGTAAGGCTAGCGCCGAAGAGGTCGAGGCTCAGGTCTGGGAACAGATGAAGACCTGCTATGACCCTGAGATTCCCGTCAACATCGTTGACCTTGGATTGATCTACGATTGTGTTGTGAGTCCGATTGATGAGGGCAGTGAATACAATGTACTCGTGAAGATGACCTTGACGGCACCAGGTTGTGGCATGGGACCGGTGATCCAGCAGGATGTGCAAAACAAAGTACTCTGCATTGAGGATGTGGCCCAGGCTGATGTCGAACTGGTATGGGAGCCACAGTGGAGCCAAGACATGATGACCGAGGCAGCACGACTGCAGTTGGGACTAATGTGAGCATGTCGTCGGCAAACCCAACGATTTCGACGGATTCAGTCACGCAATCCCTGCGTGGGATCAGAGCTGATTTCCCCATCCTTGATCAGCAGATACACGGTCATCAGCTGATTTATTTTGATAATGCGGCCTCCAGCCAGAGGCCAAAGCAGGTGATTGAGGCCATCTCAAATTACTACCAACATGATCACGCCAACGTCCATCGAGGTATTCATGAGTTGAGTAATCGGGCGACTATGGCCTACGAGGGAGCCAGGGAGCGTAGTGCCGCTTTCATCCATGCTCGCAGTGCATCTGAAATCATTTTCACTCGTGGGACTACCGAATCCATCAATCTGGTGGCCGCCTGCCTCCGAGATTCAGGGCTTGAGCCAGGAGACAGAATCCTGATCACCCAAATGGAGCATCATAGCAATATGGTTCCTTGGCAGCTGATCGCCCAGCGCACTGGCGCCACACTGGACTACCTAAAGGTCAACCCATCAGATGGAACGCTGGATCTCGGCCAGTTGGATCAACAACTGTGCAAAGGGGTCAAATTATTCAGCTGCACGCATATTTCCAACAGCCTGGGGACCATCAATCCTGTGAAAGAGCTCTGTGCCCGAGCCCGATCGGTGGGAGCCTTGAGCCTAATCGACGGGGCCCAGTCAGCAGGGCATCTTCCCATTGATGTGCAGGACATGGGTTGCGATTTCTATGCCTTCTCTGGGCACAAAATCTGTGGCCCTACCGGAATTGGCGTTCTCTTTGGACGTCAGGAAGTCCTTGAGCAACTCCCCCCTTACCATGGTGGAGGTGAAATGATTGATGAAGTCGACTTTGATGGAGCTACCTTCAAACAAGCACCTCATCGCTTTGAAGCAGGAACCCCCAACATGGCTGGAGCCATTGGTTTAGCTCGAGCCATGGATTATCTTGATGCCCTCGGCCGAGAGCAAATTTTTGAGCACGACCAAGCCCTGGCAAACTATTTTCTTCAAGAAATCGCTCGCTTCCCTGGGGTGCGGGTGTTTGGGCCTTCTGAAAACCGTGGGGGGCTGGTCAGCTTCCTGCTTGATGGTCTTCATGTTCATGATTTGGTGACCTTAGCCGACCAAAAAGGATTGGCTCTAAGAGGTGGTCACCACTGCACACAGCCATTGATGAAGGAGTGGGGCATCACTGGAACAGCGCGGGCTAGCTTCTACTTCTACAACCAAAAAGAGGAAGTGGATCGCAGCCTTGAAATCCTCGAACATTTGCTCAAACGTTTTGGAAACTAAGCCTTCCCCTATGCGCGCACCCACTGACATCCACTCCCAGTCCACCATGAAGGAAGTGCTCGAAGCATTCCCCTGGGCCCAACGGGCTCTCTTCAGGCACTTCCATATCGGTGGGTGTTCCAGTTGCGCATTTGATCCAGGTGAAACCCTTGAAGACCTCTGCCAACGCAATGATGGACTCAATCCCACCGAGGTGTTGGATCGCATCCGTGAAAGTCACGATGAGGATGCCAAGCTATGGATCACAGCAACCGATGCAGCTCAGGCCCTGAAGATTGAGGGAGGGGCGCACCTGGTTGACATCCGCACTAGCGAGGAATGGAATGCTGTTCACCTGGAAGGTTCTGTCCACATGTCGCAATCATCCATGCAAACGATCCTTTCAAAATGGTCTAGGGAAACGCTGCTGATCATCGTGGATCACACAGGCAAAACAAGCCTTGATGCAGCCACCTATTTTCAAGGCCAAGGTTTTAAGCAGGTTCGCTGTATGGAAGGAGGCATCGATGCCTGGTCCCAGGAAGTCGACCGCTCCATCCCACGCTACCGACTTGAATCAGCCTGAATGAATCAACCCAAGAGAAACCCATGAACGCTCCTGAATCCTTCGAAGATAAAGTGCGACAAGCCATCGCCAATCCCAGCAACCTCGGCGCCATGGATGATGCAGATGCGGTTGGCACCGTCGGCGGAGCTGGCTGTGGTGACATGCTCAGGATGTGGCTCAAGTTCAGGGAAGAGAATGGTAGGAAAGTGATCGACAAAGCTTCCTTCCAATCCTTTGGTTGTGAGACCGCCATTGCGGCGGCTAGTCTGGCAACAGAATTGATCAAAGGTAAGAGCACGCAAGAAGCGCTGACCATGTCAGGAGCCGAAATGGCAGCCGATCTGGGTCCCCTGCCCCCAACCAAGATCCATTGCACGACAATGGTTGAGGATGCTCTTCGCAGTGCGATTGAATCGCATGAAAAGGCACTTGAGAATGGCCCTACTGAGTGCGGACCCACCGCCCAATCCGAACCACCCAAAAGCCAGGCCTCACCCGCAGGAAGCCTGCTTGATCAAATGCACGCATCGAGTGGCGATCAGTCAGGGCTGAAAGTGGTATTCCTCCCCCCAGAGGAAGATTAGAGGACGTATCACTCCTGGCTCATCCCTTCAGGGACTTGTCCCTCAAGCAACCTGGGCATGAGTCCTGAATAGCGTCGGGAAGAGGTCGCATTCTGCACTGCCATACGCAATGCTTTTTTCTGTCCGACTACCAAAACCAACTGCTTACCGCGGGTGATTCCCGTATAGATCAAGTTCCGTTGGAGAAGCAGGAACTGCTGGGTGGCGATGGGCATGACGACTACTGGGAATTCCGATCCCTGGGATTTATGAATGGTGATCGCATAAGCAAGGGATAGCTCGTCGAGTTCCCCAAAATCATAAACGACCCGTCGCTGATCAAACCTTACAGTGACTTCTTTCTCGGTTGGGTCGATGGCACATACCTGACCGATATCTCCATTGAACACATCCTTGTCATAGTTGTTCTCTGTCTGGATCACCTTATCTTTGAGACGAAACTGCGAACCAAATTTCTCGACATAAACCTCAGATGGTTTGAGAGGATTAAGATGAGCTTGAAGCATCTGGTTCATTTCCCTGACTCCCAGGCTACCTCGGTTCATGGGGCACAGCACTTGCACATCCATCAAAGGATCGAGCTTGAATCGCGCCGGGATACGTCGGGTAATCATATTGAGCATGGCGCTGAGGATTTGTTCAGGCTCTTCTCGCTCCATGAAATAGAAGTCACCTTCGCCCCCCTCTTCTGGTAGTGGCATTTCTCCCTGATTCAAGCGATGGGCATTGGTGATGATTTGGCTGGTGGAAGCTTGGCGGAATATCTCAACCAATCTGACCACTGTAATCAGACCACAGTTCATCAAGTCTTTCAAAACCGATCCAGGCCCCACCGAGGGCAACTGATCCACATCCCCAACCAGCAGCAGGTGAGCTTTAGGAGGCAAGGCCCGCCACAGCTGATGCATCAGCGGTATGTCCACCATGGAACACTCATCAACAACTAATAGCTGAATATCCAGGGGGTGATGTTCATCATGCACGAAGCGGCCCGTGTGGGGATTCATCTCAAGCAAACGATGAATGGTTTTAGCTGGATGCCCTGTCGATTCGGCAAGGCGCTTGGCTGCCCTTCCAGTGGGGGCAGTGAGAGCAAAACTCACTTTTTTGGCATGAAGGATTTTCAAGATGGAGCAAAGAATGGTGGTCTTGCCCACACCGGGGCCCCCGGTCAGGATCATGAGACGGTGAGTCAACGCACTCCTAACTGCCATGATTTGGGAGGCTGCCAGAGAAAGCTTGGATTGAGTCGCCAACCAATCGAGGGCTCGGCCTACATCAATGGGAGGATAACTCACCGGTTCACGAGCCATGCGCCTGGCCCGACGGGCTATGCCCTCTTCAGCCTCCTTGAGTGCGGGGAGAAAAATAAAGGGTTTTTCCCAAAGCATTTCCCGAAGCACCGCACGATCAGCCAGCGCCTGGCGTAAACCCGATTCGACCACTTCGCAGGGAACCTCCAGCAAGTTAGTGGTTTCTTCGATTAACAGGGATTCTGGTAAGCCACAATGACCCTGGCCGGTAGCCATGAGCAAAGAATGCGCAAGACCAGCTTGCGAACGATGAAGTGAGTCTGGAGGTATCCCCAGCTTCTGAGCAATCTGATCGGCAATCTTAAAACCAATGCCACGGATGTCTCGCGCCAGGATGTAAGGGTTGTGCTGAAGCTTCTCGATAGATTCCTCACCATAAGTCTTGTAGATTCGGACCGCACGGCTGGTGCTCACTCCATTGGAGTGAAGAAATACCATGATATCTCGAATGACTTTTTGCTCCTGCCACGCTTCCTTGATCAAGCGACGTCTGCCTGGACCGATTCCCTCTATCGTCTCAAGCCTGGCCGAAGCGTGTTCGATGATGTCAAAAACTTGGTCACCAAACTTGGCCACAAGCTTCTTGGCATAGACTGGACCAATGCCTTTGATCATCCCGCTGGCAAGATATTTCTCAATACCCTCGATATTGGTGGGTGGCATGCAGACCAGCCGATCAGCCTTGAACTGTAGGCCGTGATCTCGATCTCGCTGCCAGCTCCCTTCGGCTTGAATCCATTCCCCTGCGTTGGCTGAAACCACCTTACCCACAACACTCAGCAGGTCTTTGCGTCCCCTTGCCTTCACACGCAGCACCACAAAACCTGTCTCCTCATTGAAGAAGGTAACCCGCTCAATCAATCCCGAGAGACTTTCCTGATTCGGCTTTTGCGACGCCTGCATCATTCTTCAAGATGATCCACTCAGAGGCTTTGAGGGTTCAAGCAGTAAAGCTAGACCATTCAAGGGTCAGGGAGTCAGTTCGTAGACCAATCTAAAAAACCTCTGTACATGCCCTGCTTCTCCGTCAGGTAAGGGCACTGAAATGATCTCGCGACCATCCTCTGAAGGAAGCGATGGGTAACTTTGAACGCTTTCAACCAAGGTTTCCCAATCGCCAAGATCATGAGATATTTCAATCCCAAGCTCAAACCTTTGGGAGGTGGGATCATGCATGATCTGAAGAAACACCGATGCGTCTGACCCAGGTCCTGAGTCTACCGGATGGTCCCTTCGGATCCAAAAAACCTCACCAGGTTGCTGTCTGACCTGGTCACTGGTACCATGAAAACGCTCTCCCAAAGCAGGGATCCCATCGCCATCTTCATCAGCCGCCTGAACTGATCCGCTTTCTGCCCAATCCATCATCCCTGGAGAGCCACCAGGTTTTAAACTGGCTACCCATGCCTGCGGATCACTGAGGTCGCCTGTATTGAAAGGATCTCGGAGAACCAAACTATGCCCCCCACCATCG
The DNA here is from genome assembly GCA_023257935.1 of Verrucomicrobiota bacterium. Classification (GTDB taxonomy): domain Bacteria; phylum Verrucomicrobiota; class Verrucomicrobiia; order Limisphaerales; family AAA164-E04; genus UBA7971. Next base: position 323 of record JALRAZ010000206.1, on the reverse strand, counting down.
GCCTCTTCGGGCCATGGGGATTGATCACCATATTCCAAGCTGAGCAACGTGACTCCTGCGGCATCGCTCAGCGTGATCCTCTCACCACCATTGGAAAGTCTGCTGCCATCTTCAAACGGCCCCATAACCATCACTGCTGGCGGAAGGGCCTCTCCTGTCAACGGGGTAGCCATCAGCACCAGGCGTTTGCCTGGTGGCAGCACGGTGGCTGCCGGGAAAGTAAAGGCAACACCTTGGGTGAAGCGTAGACCATCCATCACCAAGGATTGCTGACTGACATTGAGTAACTCAATGAATTCAGACTGCTCAGCTTCGGAAGGGTG
>JALRAZ010000164.1 GCA_023257935.1 Verrucomicrobiota bacterium | reverse complement strand
GCGGCCCTTCCAGGCCGGGGGCGCCCCCTGCGGCGCGTGCCACGCCCTGGGAGGAGAGGGGCTCGCCTTCACCGCCTCCCTCGGCCCGGAGCTCTCCTCCGGCCTCGCCACCATGGAGCCCGAGGCGCTCGACGGGCTGCTCGACTGTTGAGACGGTTCGAGAAGGACAACTACTACCGGTTGCGGGGTGGGCTTGACCGTTTGCCCGGTGGGGGGGAGGCGGAAGTCCCTGCAGCCTTTTCCGGGGCGATGGCGAACCCATCATGCGCAATGGGCTTGGAACCAGCGGCTGGCAATGGATCACAATGGAAAAACTTGCGCTGGAAGCCGGCACCCACAAGATCTCAATTGGTGTTCGAGAGGATGGGCTTGCTTTGGACAAAATCTGCCTTTCCACCTTTTTCCTGGCTCCCGATGGACTGGGGCCCGAGGCATCCAACCGATGCCTTCCCTAAAACAAAGCACCTCTTTTAATGCACGTGCGGCGAAACTGCTTGGGTCATTTCAAAACCCTTGAGTGGCCGGCTGAGGGGTTGCGGATCTCCCTCAGTTACGGTCACCCAAGTATCAACCTGGATGCCTGCTACATCCTGCACCAGACCCGAGCCATGCCAGTGAATCACCACCCCTTCAATAGCTTTGGCCTTGCCTAAGCCCAGCTCAAGCCGAAGAGGTGAGGCTCCAAAACTGCCGCCTGTTCCCATAGCTCGATAAATACTCCGTTTGGTCCCATCTTCCTGGAGGGTTTTGACCTCAATTCTGGACCCTAGCCCCATCCGGTTGGATTGTATCCCTTGAAGACTGAGCTTGAGCCAACGGTTGTCAAACCCAGGGTTGAGAAAGAGGGCGTTGCGATAAGCATCTCCCTCAACCGCACCACCCATGTTGGCATAAACATCTTGATCACCATCGTTGTCCAGATCGGCAAAGGCAATCCCATGCCCCTTCTGCAAATGACCCAAACCTCCTGAGTGGGTGACCTCCCCAAAGCGCTGACCTTGTTGATTGAGGAACATGCGATTAGGTATCAGGGTCGAGAGGTCTGGGTCGCCCGTGCCGAGATAAAAGTCGGGAAATCCATCGTTATTGAGATCTCCATAATTGCTTCCCATGGCATGCAACACCTTATCCAATCCAAAGCTGGCACTGGCATCTTGAAAGGTTCCCAGCCCGGTATTGCGATAGAATTTTGCCTTGGACGCGTTGTGAGGCATGCCAAGGTAGTCTGCGATCACTTCCCCGACTTCCTTGATCCGATAGCCTGAAACAAACAGATCATCCCATCCGTCTTGGTCTGCATCAAAAAACCAGCAGGGAAAACTATGGACGGGCTCACCGATACCCGTTGAATTGGACTGGTCCACAAAGGATACCAACCCTGGCTTGCTGGGCTGTGAACCCTGATTGCGAAAAAGGCGGTTGGGACCATGCTCATTGGAGATGAACAAATCCAGCCAACCATCATGGTCCAAATCACTGACCGCTGTGCCCTTGACATAGGCATTGATCTGAAGCCCACACTCCCGAGAAACTTCCCGGAAGGTGCCATCACCTTGACTCATGAATAATTCACAGCGGTGACGCTCTCGGTTTGAGGATTCGTTACCAACAAAGAGGTCTAGCCAGCCATCATTATTGAAATCTGCCCAAACAGCTGTCTGGGTCGGATGCATTGAGAGCAAGCCAGATTCATGGGTCACGTCCTCAAATTGTCCTCTACCATTGTTTTGCCAAAGCGAATTGGGCAACCTGCCCTCTGATCCCAGCCAGGCCCCTCGAAGCACGAAAATATCGACATCACCATCGTTGTCGTAGTCGGCTGAAACCATGTTAAGACCCCCAGGCAAGTGCTGGAGCCCAGCCTCTTGAGTCTTATCCTTGAACTGACCGTTGCCTTGGTTTTCCAGATAGTGTGGCGGATCTTCCAGGCCCCAGCTGGTGACCAGGATATCCAGGAGTCCATCCCCATTGAGATCGTCGGCCACCACCCCGCCTGCCAAAGCATTTACGTCCAGTCCTGCCGGAGCTGCTACCTCTGGAAAAGGTTCAATGGCCACTTCCGATGCCCAGAAACTCTCCGGAATAAGCCAATCTTCCGGCACCTCATCGGGATAACCTCCTAGGGTCATGTAAGCCAGGTTCAATAACCAGCGCATGGCCAGATCATCCGGAAATTGACGTAAGGCCAGCTCGAGCACAGACACGGCAGACTCTGACCCTCGGGTCAACCGATGAGCCCCTTCCGGCTGAATCGGGAAGATGCAGGATGCGCTCGTGTGGTTTTCAACACAGTTTTCCTGTTCCCCAATCCTAAGGTGGGACAGGGCCACATGAAATTGAAGTAGGTATTGATTGTGATCAGCAAGCCCTGGTGAAACTTCTTTAGCCAACTTATCCCAGGCAAGGAACTGCGACAGGGCTTCTTCAGATTGACCGGCAGCCAGCAATTCGGTTGCCTGCCGAATCAAGGGATCCAGCCTGTCCAGATCAGTGGCAGCCTGTTTTACCTGTTCACCAAACAGGCGAGAACGCGCATGGTTCAAGTAGGTATTGCGAATGGGGTTGGATCGGCGTGCCATCCGCGCGAGCAACTCCTGCATCATTTCGGTGGAAGCCTTCAGGCTAAAATCCAAGCCTAGCAGCCCCATGGCAACCATCATCCACCCATATCCAGGCAACCGCTTAACCCCCCCCATGCCGATATCCCCCCTTTGATTACTTGATGGCTGGTTGATAGATCATGGAACCAGGCTGAGCGCTGATCCATTCATACCACTCGGTGAGGTAACCCCTGAGCATTCTAAGCTGGTTCTCCCCATCATTCACCACTGCCTCCTCGCGAGCGGTGCGTCTTCCGTATTCATCCCACTGGCTGCCAAACTGATCCTGAAGCAGGCTCGATGACGCATCAGACGGCACCTGAAATGTCAGGACCTCTCCGGCTTGTTCGCAGGCAAAGGCACTCACGCCATATTCTCCGGAGGGAATCAATAGGACAGACTTGCCTTCATGGTCGATCTGAAGTGGAAAATTCGATTCGATGAGTTCGAATGGGATTGCGAGCGGCTTTTGTCCGGGCTCGGGTAATAAGCCAAATACCAAGGCATTGGATGCCAGGCGCTTGTCCTCAAGATTGGAGGTATTACCAAATACCGGATGCATGTGTGCGTGACCCATACTCGCCCCATAAGACTGCCCATGCGGCCGCTGCCGCATCCCCTCTGAGCCAAGCACCACATCTGTGTGAGGAT
>JALRAZ010000138.1 GCA_023257935.1 Verrucomicrobiota bacterium | reverse complement strand
TCAAGGGGCAGTCGTTTCTTTTTCCCTCATGGAACCAGCCCTACCCAGTATCGAAATGATTTTTTGGTCGTGATCTGGTGCTCATTGTGTTTGGATTTAGCATCCCATGAACTCACAAATTCGCCATGGACAGAAGTGTTCCAGGGGCTGCAGTGCGCCTTGTCGGCAAGGACATCCCATGATGGAGCCACAGCATCAGGCCAATCAGTCGGTTGTTGATGGCTTGTGGTTTACGCATGGCCTTTCTGTGGCGAGCTTTCTTCTTGTATGCCTGACGATGATGTCCGGCATGCTTGCCCAGGAACCGCCTGTTTCTCAAAGGAAAGTCTTGCGCATGGGTTTCACTGATTATCCACCTTTTGCCTATCAAGAGGATGGTGAATTCCGCGGGTTTGACATCGAATACATTCAGGCCATTGCCAAGGAGATGGGTTCCACGGTGGAAATGGTTGAATTCGAAACCATCCCCCAATGCCTGCAAGGTCTTCAGGATGGTTTGATAGACATGGCAGCTGGAGGCCTCTCCATGACCGCAGAACGGGAAATGCTTTTTGATTTTTCCCATGCCTATTATGAATCGGGTTTGGTCATCGCTGCGCGAAGCACAAAAGCCAGCTTCATGCGTAGCCTTCTGCAGGCGATTACCGATCCTGCTATCCTATTAACCCTGCTAGGATTCCTGATCTTTATTGTTATTTCTGGTTTTGTCTTTTGGCTCTGCGAACGGAGGAGAACGGAACGTTTGTATGGGATTCGACGAGGAATCGGGGAGGGCATGTGGTTATCGTATGCCACGGCAACCACCATTGGTTATGGCGATGTGACTCCGAAAACCTTGCTGGGGCGTATCGCAACCGTACCCATCAGTTTGATCGGGTTTATCGTCATCGGTTCCATCTCTGGATTGGTGTCTTCCTTGATGACGATCGACCAAATGGAAGCGCACCTTCAATCGCTGGGTGATTTGTCTGGGAGAACCGTTGCCTATCAATCACAAACCGCCGGCGCAGCCCTGGTGCAGCAGCTGTCCAGGATTCACCGCTTCCAGTTGCGCGAAGTCAGCAACGAAACGGAAGCCTTCGAATTGCTTGAGAAGTTTCAAGTGGATGCCTACATCAACGACGCTCCGGGTATTCTTCATTACATAAACCATCAGGGGAAGGGTCGGATTACTTTGATCGGAGATGTCTTTCGAACTCAGCTTTATGCGATTGTCATGATGCAGGGTAACCTGGAGCTAGAAAATATCCGCAAAATCCAACTCGATTTGAATGAGCAAGGATTGTTGGATGACATCAAGGACAAATACGGCATCTAAGCCACCACTAATCGGGTTATTACAAAAGAATCCGATTTTTATAATTGTCAAAACACAAGGCCAAAATGGATCCTTTTTTCCACCAATTGCAGCCTTTCATAAAATTCCATGTCCAGTTCCAGAAGCCATACCTATTTCATGATCGCTGCCATTCTAATAGCCTTTCTTTTTGCATGGCTGTTACCTGAGTGGGCCAAACACACCAAAGTCGGTGGAGAAGTCTTTCTCAGGTGCCTCATGATGGTGGTGGTGCCTCTGGTCATGACCAGTGTGATGAGTGGCATTCTCGGTTTGGGGGACGTCCGCAAGTTGGGGAGGCCTGGCGGAACTGCCGTCCTGTTTTACGTCACGACGACAGTTCTTGCCGTGTTGACCGGTGTCTTGATGTTCAATCTGATTCAACCCGGTCAAGGTGTCGTTTCCAGCCTGGATGCCATTGCGAGCGGATCGCATGCCGAGCAGATGGCCGTGGTAGAGGAAACCAGTCAGCAAAAGAAAGGTTTGGGAGATATTTTTGAGAATTTGCTCTTGATGCTCTTCACAAAGAATTTGCTGCAATCCATGGTCAACATTGAATTACTTCCGTTGATTGTCTTCAGCCTGATCTTTGCAGGCATGCTCACTACATTGGGGACCCGGATCAAGGCCGTATCTGACTTCGTTCTTGCCTCCAATGATGCCTTGTTGAACTTCGTCATGCTGCTGATGAAATTTGCCCCCTTGGGTATTTTTTGTCTGGTTGCTTCCAACTTTGGCGAGGCTTTTGCCGAAGGGACTTTTGTTTCCACCATCAAGAACCTCGCTTCCTATATAATGGTGGTCCTGGGGGGGCTGTTCATTCATTTCATGGTGACCTTGCCCCTGTTTCTCTGGATACGCACCAGGCGAAACCCCTATCGATTCATGGGGCAGAT
>JALRAZ010000010.1 GCA_023257935.1 Verrucomicrobiota bacterium | reverse complement strand
TCCGCTGGTCACTGTTGCTGCGATAAGAGGTGAAGCGGGCCGGTAATTGAATCATGGGTACGGCTGGGTCCTGAATGAGCGCCGATGAGACAGCCGCATGCCCCGTGAAAAAAGGCCCGCACAAGTGACCCATTAAGAGGTAGATCCAACCCGTCCTGACAGGATCACGCCATAGCGGCCAGACTTGGTTAGGTAGACATGCAATCCAGGTATCGAATCGGGAGGTCGCCATGGCACGGGAGATGATAGCCGATACCAGCTCATTCATCCAAGCCTTGCCTGCCTCCGCATCCCCTGCTCTGGTCTGTCAGCCCTCAGGGCTGATTCCCAGTTGGAGTTACATCCCCAGAGCCGGTGTTGGGATGAGCCCGATCTAGCTCACTACGAAGCAGGTCCAAATATAAATTCCCATAGTCCGGATAACGATCGGACTGGGTGTAATAGACCCCGGATTGGGAATCATCCACCGCTGATGTTTCCTGATTGCCTGCTGTCGGCTCAATCTGGGTATCCTCATACCACTCGTTGAACGAAGTGATCATGAACATCCTCTGAGCCTTTTCATCCAGAAGAGGCAAGGCGACTTCTCGAATCATACTCCTGAAAAGATCCCCCTCCCTGGATTCGGGCTCGTCGGTGAAATACCGGGGGCGTCCTGGATGCCCGCTTCGCACGGCTCGATCATTGTAACCTGGAGCAATCCCCGGGACAAAAGCCGCCCCAACAGATTGAGCCGCCTGGCTGGCTTGCCGGTATTGGCGTAACAATCGACTGACACCTTTGCGCGTGGCCCCCTCAATTTGAACCGATTGACCGTAAACATCGTAGGCGGTCACGGCATCCCACGCCTTGGCATACTCTGCCTTGTATCCAGGGCCGAACACTTCATCACCAATCAGGTAAAGTTCAGGGAAGCGACTGCGTAGGCTAGCTAGGGCCTCCTCACCTTGATGACGAAAATAAACCCGAGTGAGATAAATGAAGACCACGGGCTTACCATCCATACGCAAGTATTGTGGATCGGTAAACAGGTGCTCACTGAGGTATTCAAAATCTGGAATAAGGTTATCGTAGTGGGGATCTTCAAACTTGCCCAGGCGTCCAGTGGATTCGTAAAGGACCGCATAACGGAGTGCCTTAGCTTGAGGATGCTTGAGGATGTGATCACGCAAGGCACGGTCTTCCCTCTTGTCGGGCCCCCACCAGCTAACCGTCCAGAAATCAAGACCAGCTCGCTGGCTCTGCTGAATATGCGTGGATATCACACCAGGATCTCGACTGCTATAAGTGCCCAGTGCCGGAGCCTGCTGAGGGGTCAATCGCCCTCGTAAGGCCTGGCGCATCCAACCTCGATCGCTTGGCTGAGAAGGTGCGGCATACCAGGGGTAATAGTAGGCTCCCACCAGGGCAGGCTGCTGAGCCCCAGAGGCTTCAGACTCAGCCTGCTGAGCCAAGTTAGCATCTGGAGACAATAAAAAAATGATCCCACAAAGGAGGCTGAGGCAGGGTGCCCAGTGCGTTGATTGCATCCCCTAATCTGAATGGGGCCACAGGAGGAAGGCAATGCAAATGCTTGGGAGAAAGCTGCGCCGCATAGGATCCCTCATGGCGTCTTAAACCGAATCAATCCTGGATCAAATTTCGATCCTTGAGCGAGCTGAGATACCCTCACTATATTGAATGGATGCTCCATCACGGCCTGGTTTCCATGATTTCTCTAGCGATCCTTCTAGGGATCAAAACCTCCATGGCTGAGCCTGCACCCCTGACCCTGGAGCCTGGAGCCCATGTGATCATCCTGGGCAACGGGCTGGGTTCACGGATGCAACGCCATGGTTACCTGGAAACGGAAATCCTAAGACGTTATCCAGCCCATCGTCTGGTATTGCGCAACATGGCTGATGAGGGGAATACACCTGGTTTTCGTCCGCACTCCGGTCGCCCCAGCCCCTACGCTTTCCCCGGAGCCGATGCGTTTGCTCCCCCCCTGAGCGAGTCCAAGGACCGATGGGGATCCGGACATACTGGCTTGGGCACCTATCCCACCCCCGATGAATGGCTCGAACGACTTCATGCTGATGTGATCCTGGCCTTCTTTGGTTACAACGAATCCTTCAACGGGGCTGAGGGTCTTGAGCGCTTTCAAGCAGAGCTCAATGCTTGGGTGCTTCACACCCGTTCAAAAATCTACAACCAGAAAAGCCCTGCTCAACTGGTCCTGATTTCACCCCTTGCCTTTGAAGATCTCTCGACGACCCATCACACCCCTGATGGCCGCAGAGAAAACGTTCACCTTGCCCTCTACACCGGAGCCATGGAAGCGGTGGCCAGGGAGCACGACCTCCTTTTCGTGAACCTGTTCACTCCCAGTCAGCAATGGTTCAACCAGCATCCAACACCCCTGACGCTCGATGGCTTTCAATTGATAGAAAAAGGTCAGCAGATACTTGCCGAACATCTGGCTCAAGCCCTTCTCGGTCCTCCAGTTTCGGGCGACATGGACCTCCAAACCCTGCGCGCGGCAGTGGTCGAAAAAAACTGGATGTGGCACAAGCTCTACAAGATTCCCAACGGGGTCCATGTTTTCGGCAGGCGGCATCGGCCCTTTGGCCCTGACAATTACCCTCATGAACAGATCAAGCTCCAGGAGCTCACCGAGAACCGAGATCAGGCCATCTGGGCCGTGCTTGAAGGCAGGGACTTTGACCTGAGCCAGGCCGACCTCAAAACCCATACCCTGCCAACGATCGAAACAAACTATCGTCCTGGAGGCCAGATCGGTGCCGCCAAGTACCTTTACGGTGAGGAAGCTCTACAATCGATGACCCTTGCTGAAGGGTTTCACATCGGGCTGTTTGCCTCCGAAGAGGCATTTCCTAATTTGGCCAATCCGGTGCAAATGTCCTTCGACAATGCCGGTCGCCTGTGGGTGGCCACCATGCCAAGCTACCCTCATTATCAACCGGGTGACCCACGTCCTGACGACAAGCTCCTCATCTATGAAGATACCAACGGCGATGGCAAAGCTGATTTGGAAATCGTGTTTGCCGATGGTCTGCACCTACCCACTGGCTTTGAGCTTGCAACCGAAGGGGTCTACCTGGCTCAGGGGACAGACCTCATGCTGCTGAGTGACAGCGATGGGGATGACCGCGCCGACCAGCGCGAAGTCATCCTGAGTGGTTTTGACGATCACGACACCCATCATGTGATCAGTGCCTTCTGCGCTGATCCAAGTGGTGCCATTTACATGGGTGAAGGCACCTTCCTGCACAGCCATGTGGAAACCCCCTACGGACCTATCCGCAGTTCCAATGGCGGATTCTTTCGTTACGACCCCAGGCGCCGAAAGCTCGAACGAACCGCGCGCCTATCCATCCCTAATCCGTGGGGAACAGCCATCGATGCCTGGGGACAGATTTTCTTTACCGACACCTCCGACCCCAACATGCGGTGGATGATTCCAGGAACCGTGTCAGTACCCTATGGAAGTTTCGCTCCAAATCCCAGAAACCTCATTGAGGAAGCCCACCGTATTCGTCCGACCTCGGGTCTGGAGTTTGTCTCCAGCCGTCATTTTCCGGACGCCATGCAGGGAGACTGGCTTATCCACAACACCATTGGATTTCTCGGGACCAAGGTCCACACGCTCGATGAGGGCCCCACCGGCTACACCAGCCAACACCAGGTGGATCTCATACGCAGCCAGGATGGCAACTTCCGCCCTGTGGATATGGAATTCGCCCCTGACGGATCCCTTTACTTGGT
>JALRAZ010000416.1 GCA_023257935.1 Verrucomicrobiota bacterium | reverse complement strand
ATAACCAATCCCTAGCGACCGCAATAAGGCCACGAAACGTACTACGTTTGATGTAATATCTAGCTGGTTGAATCTCTATCAAGACACTCTGTCCCTCACATCGGGCAATTACCCATTGTAGCTTGAGCGTCGATCAGTCCCACTGATTGACGCAGAGGTTCGAAGCAACGTTGATAAAAAAATTGGATAACCTTGACAAGTTTTGATGAATCGTTGAGTCAGGTAGCCAGCATGATTACCAAGATACGCTGGAGCACATGCCTGATCTTATTATTGTCAAGCTGGATTGGGTGTCAGGATCCGCATCGAGATAACGTTGAGCAAAGCACAAATCTTCCTCTCAGCATTTTCACTGTCAACGAACCCCTGCGATACATGGCATCAAGGCTGACAGATAAGAGCTGGGCCGAGGTTGAATTCCCAATTCCTGCGTCCATACCCGATCCCTCGGTATGGGAACCAGTTCCCTCTATTATTGAGCGCTATCAAAAGGCTGATTTAATACTCCTTAACGGCGCCTACTATGCCCAATGGGTTGATCGGGCCGCATTGCCTTTGAGCCGCGTGGTCAATACAGGCAAAGGCTATCAGGATCGTTGGATAAAACGAGAGCAGGCCATGCAGCACAACCACGGAGAACAAGGAGAGCACACGCATGGCGAGTTTGCTTCCCTGACATGGATGGACCTTGAATTGGCATCTCAACAGACCGATGCCGTGGCATCAGCCTTGATCGCCCGACGGCCTGAGCATGGTGACGGTATCCAACGCCGAGCCGAGCAGCTCAAGGGCGAATGGATGAGCCTGCACCTTCAATTTCAGGAGGTTGGATTGAAGTTAGCCAACACCTCACTATTGGCCTCACACCCAGTATACGACTACCTCGAGCGCGCCTATGATCTGAATCTGATGTCCATGCATTGGGAACCAGATCAATTTCCCTCAGAAGAGGAATGGCGAGTACTGGATCAACTTCTCTTAACCCGGCCATCAGGCTGGATGCTGTGGGAAGCCCCTCCCCTAGAATCTACCATCAAGGCACTTGAAGCACGCCAAATCAAAGTGGTCGTGATCCTGCCTCAAGGTGGTGATGCTGGTGGGGTGGATTTCATGCAGATCGTGAAGGACAATCTGGATGCTCTGGCAAGTATCAAGCCCTAACCCAAGTGAGGTATCAATGATAGGGCTGCGCCAAGAAGTTTTCACCACCCACAACAAATCGGTTCGAGGATATGAAAAAGTGAAAGGGAGAGAGCAATGAGCTCTCTCCCTCAATGTGATGGGATGCGGATTGCCTAGTCACCGCTATTAGGCGACCTCGACCACAATTTCCTGAGGCTGAGGCTTGGGTCGTTTGGGAATCTCCACAGTGAGAAGCCCATCTTTGAAAGAAGCCTTGATGCCCTCAGGGCTCGCGTCGGCAGGTAGTTTGAATTGTCGACTGAAGTTGCCATGCAGGCGCTCCTGACGATACTCTTGGCGGCCCTCCTTGACTTCGGGACGCTTTCGTTCACCAGAGAGCGTCATAACACCTTGCTCTACTTTGAGTGAGAATGCCTTGGGGTGGATCCCGGGAAGTTCAGCTTGAAGGACAAACTGATTGTCCTCTTCACAAATATCAATGGCGGGCGACCATTGAGTCTCTGTGCTGGGAGAAACTCCCTGAGTTTGGGAGGCACGCCATCCTGTCAAAGGCCCCCAGGGAAGTGAGAGCTTGTTCCAATCATCTAAAGGACTCCAGCCACGATTCCAGACTGTGATTTGTTTCATTTGGTAACCTTATCTTTTTTTGTTTGAGTTGGACCGTTCAGTATGAGGCTAGCTCGATGCGAGACCTCCAGTCGGTCATTTCATGACAAACCCCATGTAACAACTTTTATTCCATTTTTTTATTTTTCTTTAGTCGTTGGTTGTGTGCGGTTTATAGATTTCAAGGAACTTAAAACGCTTTCACAAACTGAGTCTATTTGGCATTTTTTGGCTCTTTAGCGCCATTAAGACACTATTTTCCACAATTAGCACACCTGTAGCATTTTGCACGTTTCTAAACTTCGCTCTGAAAATAGTTGGCGCTCGATGCGGTAAGCATTCATGATGATCCAATCCACGGTATGCACTCAGAGGAATTGATGACTCATTTGAAGGC
>JALRAZ010000390.1 GCA_023257935.1 Verrucomicrobiota bacterium | reverse complement strand
CGCAGCGGCACCTACGAACGCGAGTTGGCCAAAGCGCGTGAGATCGCCCTGCGTGAACTGCAAGAGGAGGCACGCTTTCCTGGCAAGCGGATCATGGCTGTTTCCGCCCGAGAAGGAAGCGGCTTGGAAGCCTGGTTCGATACCATGGCCACCGAACTCCCTGGCCAGCAACCGGCCATGGAAGTCGACTACACCCTCTACGCCGAAGGCGAGGCCTTGCTGGGATGGCTCAATGCTACCCTGGATCTCTCATCGGAGGACGCCTGGGATGGGAATGCATGGATTGCGGAACTGGCCAAACAATTACAGCATCGACTGGAGGCCGAAAGCGGGGAAATCGCCCACCTCAAGATGACCCTGAGCCCTGAGCAGGGGCTGGGAGAAATCGCTGTCATCAATCTAATCCGCAATGACTTTGTCCCGGAGCTGTCGCAAAGCCTGCCTACGGAAATCAAGCAGGCTCAGCTGATTGTCAACCTGCGAGCTGAAGCGGCACCCGAGCAGCTTGAGGCCGCTTTGAAAGCGTCTATGGAAGCCATGCAGGCTGCCCAGCCCCAGATCGCAGGCCAACTCAGCCACCTGGAACATTTCCGCCCCGGCAAACCGGTCCCAACCCACCGACTGACAAGCTGCCCATGAGCGAAAACAAGCCTGACACCCGCATCCTCTACTGCCACTGTCAGTATGCTCAGGTCATCCCATCTGAAGTGAAGGCTTCGGTGCTGCAGGGTTTGTGCGCATCCCCCAAGGCCTTTGACGCCGTAGCAGATCTTTGCGAGATGGCAGCGCGCCAGGATCCGGCTCTGAAGTCCCTCAGCCATGACGGCCCGGTGAAAATTGCCGCCTGCTTCCCACGAGCCATCAAGTGGCTTTTTGCCGGAGCCAAGGCACCGCTCAATCGTGAGAGCACCGAAGTCCTCAATATGCGCGAGGCCAGTGCCCAGGAGGTCCTGGCTCGCCTGGAGGCTGCCGATATCCAACCCAATCTACCCGAAGACCACCGACCACCCCAAGCCGACGAGGCCCCGAACCCATCTCCTAAACCCCAAGATGAATCTCACTGAAACAGCCGCCCTGCGGGTCGTGATGATGGAGCCCGAGAACGGTTCCGTGGCCGTCCCTGATCGTTTTGAAAAAATTCAGGCCCTGCTGGAAAAGGGTTACACGGTCACCCGCGCCACACCTGATGGCACCACTTCGCCCAATGCCCGTACATCCATGCTGGTGGTCGGGGATTTTGCCGGAGGCCGAGCCCCGACAGACCTGGAGAGTGAGGGGCTGGAAGTGCGCTTTGAGGATGAAAGCGCGCTGGATGCCGCCGGGCTGCTTGCCAAGGCCGAGGCCATGCAAAGCGACTCATCCACTTTCAAGCATGGTGACTGGAAGCCCTGGTTCCCGGTGATCGACTATGATCGCTGCACCAACTGCATGCAGTGCCTGAGCTTCTGCTTGTTCGGAGTGTATGGGGTGGATGATGGCGACCGCATCCAGGTTCAAAACAACGACCAGTGCAAGACCAACTGCCCTGCCTGTTCGCGAGTCTGCCCTGAGGCAGCCATCATGTTCCCCAAATACAAGTCTGGCCCCATCAACGGGGACCAAGTTGCCAGCAAGGATTTGCAGCGGGAAAAAATGAAAATCGACATCTCAGCCCTGCTCGGGGGGGATGTCTATGACCTGCTTCGCACGCGCAGCGAGAAAGCCAAATCACGCTTTTCCAAGGAGCGCAGCCCCGACAAGGCCCTCAGTGAGCGCATGAAATGCCTTACCAAACTGGCCGACTCAGGCGACATCCCACCTGAGGTCTTGATGTCTCTGCCCTCACCTGATGAGATCCAACGCCGCGCTGGTGAAGCCAAGCAGAAGGCGGAGGATGCCCTCAAGCGACAGCAGGAAAACGCTTGAAAGCCCCTGGCTTAGACGAGTCGAGCCCTCTCCTGTGAATCCCTTCACTTGGGGAGCAGGAAGCGGTCGGCAAAATCCAAGAAGGCCATCCAATCGAAGGTGGTCAAGTCATGCTTGCCACCGCGCAGATGATAGCCCACCACATCACCCTTGGTGAGGTTGAGAGGTGGGAGTTCAGGCTCTTCAAGCCCGCCTAGCGCATAGGCACGCCAGATTGCCGAAGCATGGTAGGCCGAAAGGTATTCGCCCAAGGGATCGGCCCAATCATCTTCCTCAGCGCTGGCAACATAAAGAGGCCGCGGTGCGATGAGGGCGAGCAACTGATGCTGGTCCACGGGCAAAAGCCCCTCTGCCTCGCCGTAGGTGTGAAACTGCCGGCAGAACCAGTGAGGGAAGGTCCGGTTGATGTGGGCCACGGTTTCCCCATGAGGCCGCCGGCTCAGCGCCGCCCCACCACACCCAGAATCATTGGCAATCACCATGGCAAACCGCTCATCCAAAGCCCCAGCCCAAAGTGCGGCCTTGCCCATGCGAGAATGCCCAATAGCCACGACTCGATTGGCATCCAAGTGGCTGTCTCCCTGAAAGACGTCCAGGGCTCGGGACAGGCCCCAAGCCCAGGCAGCAGCGTTCCCCAGGTGTGAGGGCCAGGTGGCGAATCCGGGTTAGGTTGGAATAGGGCATGAACCCCGCTAAGCAAGCCATCCTGGTGATCAGGAGC
>JALRAZ010000278.1 GCA_023257935.1 Verrucomicrobiota bacterium | reverse complement strand
GCATGCTGCGGCCTCTCGCAGCGCCAGGGCTCTGGTTTCGATGTTTGAAGAACGCATGGCTCAGCTGGAAGAGAAGAGCCTCATGCTCGGGCCCTGGGCTCGGACCTTCCTTGAGACAATTGGCTACTTTGGCGATCTGGCCCGTTCGGAGAAGGACCCCAAGGTTGCCGAAAACAGGGTTCAAGGAGCCAAGGAGCTACTTGAATCCATCGATACCTTAACGCAATCCATGGGACTGGTGAGCGGGAGAGAGCGACTGGAAAGTTTCCTGGAAGCGGTTGCCTTGGACCAAGATCGATTCGATGACAAGGAGACTGAAGGCGAAGGCGTTACCTTGATCACCATGCACAGTTGCAAGGGATTGGAATTCCCTCATGTCCATATCGTGGGGCTCGAACAAGGCCTGCTGCCTCACAGCCGATCCATCGATGAAGGGAGCATGGATGAAGAGCGACGATTATTTTACGTGGCCCTGACCCGCGCTATGAAATCACTCACTTTAAGTCACTGCGCAACCCGACAGAAGTTTGGTCAAACCATGCCATGTCACCCCTCTAGCTTCTTGAGTGAATTACCCTCTGAGCTGATAGAAATAGCCGACGATGTCTTCAAGAAGCCCGTATCAGCTTCCAGTGGAGCCGCCATGTTTGACGCACTCAAGAACTCCCTGGAACTCTGAGTTAAACCCTCTGAGCCTAAGCCTCTACAAACCATGAGCCCATCCCTTAGAAGGCCCAGCATCATACCCGATTACCGCCAAAGTGGTTTGCAACCCGTTCCCAAACCCTGGCGGGACTTTCCTTTAAAAGGCATGCTGCTGGATGCTGACACGATCCGCGCACGCCTTGAGACACTGGCAAGTGAGATTCAGGAGCAGACCGAGGATGGACCCTTGCTCATGGTTGGCATCCTTTCGGGTGCCTCCGTGTTCATGGCTGACCTCATACGTCAAATTCGTGGTGAATTGGAGGTCACCTACATCGGAGTTTCCAGCTATCGATCTGGGATAACATCTGGCTCTCTGGCATGGACCCTACCCCTTCAGGTGGATATCAAACACCGAAGAGTCATGATCGTGGATGATATCCTGGACACCGGAAGGACCCTCGAGATGGTCACCACTCACCTTGAGAGCTTAGGGCCAGCTTCGGTCAAGCGCTGCGTCCTCCTGCAAAAACACCGCGAAAGCCTGCACCAAGAGGGGGATGCTCCCACCATTCAGGCAGAACATGTGGGTTTCCTGATTCCCGACACCTTTGTCGTGGGCTATGGGCTGGACATGGATGGTCAAATGCGTCAGCTTCCTTTTATTGGAAGTGTTTTGCTTCCCGAGTCCTGACAACAAGTCCCAGTATGCGTGTTCAAGTGCATTTCTTTTCCTACTTCCGAGACTTAGCAGCCTGCTCGCAATGCAGCCTCAATCTGGAAAAAGGAACGAATCTTGAGCAGGCGTTGGTTGAGATTCATGCGAAATTCCCTAACCTGAAAGCCATGAAAAAATCCACCCTAGTCGCGGTGGACATGGAATACGTCAGCCGCGATCACCTGCTTTGCGAAGGCAATGACATCGCACTCTTCCCGCCTGTGCAGGGAGGCTAGCATGCCCGATGATGAGACGACAGCTCATACTGACGCCAGAACCCATTAGCCAAAGCGTCATGGCAGGCCCATGCGCTGAGAACAAGTCGTGTGGGGCATTGCTGAGTTTTGTGGGGATTGTTCGCTCGCTCGAGGGAGATCAAGTCATTGAAGGCATTGATTATGAGGCCTATCAGGCCATGGCAAAGCATCAATTCCAATTGCTATTCAATGAGATGGAACAGCGCTGGCCCATTGAATCAGTCCGGCTGATTCATCGACTTGGCAGGGTTGATGTCGGGCAAGCTTCGCTCTGGGTAGAATTGCTCGCACCCCATCGCCAAGAAGCCTTTGAAGCTCTCGGTTGGCTGATCGATACCATGAAACAAAAAGTCCCCATCTGGAAACATCCCATCCCACGACCTGAAACGGCTACCACGGCACCCAGAGCGGCCATCGAACAAGATGGTGAGACTCAATGCGACGACCCTAGCACTATTTCATGAGAGCCCTGAACCAAGACGAACTGGATCAACTCTTCCCCACCGAATGCCATTTTAAGGTGATCTGTCGAGATCGAGATGGCATCCACCGAGATCTTAATGAGGCCCTCGTGGGGATTGGCCTGACGGGAGTAGCCTTCCAAGCCAACACCCGTTCCACCCAAGGCACCTATATTAGTTTTGATCTCTCCATCGTAGTCGAATCGCATCAGCGCATGCAGGCCATCGATGCAGCCATTCGAGCTGTCGAGGGGGTTCGTATGTTGCTTTGAACCCATGGGTGTCGGATGGCGGAGCACAAAAAAACCGTCTCCCGACAGTTGTGTATGGGAGACGGTCAAAATCAGTCAGGGTCTAGAGCCCTGCTGTGATGGAAGGGTTGATCCTTACTGAACAGCCACCTTGAAGCCGGTAGACTGAATGGCAGCAACGATCTTGTCTTGTGACACCTTCTCAGGATGAAACATCACGGTGGCCTGCTTGCTTTCGTGGCATGCCGAACCACTGATCACGCCCTCCAGACTGGTGAGCACTTTACCCACCTTGGTGGAACAACCACCGCACTGCATTCCCTCAACAGGCAGAGAAACCTGCTGGCCTTCAACTGTGTAGCCAGCTTCTTTGACAGCGCTCATAAGCGAACATTCGCTCACTTTGGCGGCATCATATGAGACTTTGGTCATCTGGGACTGGGTGCAGGATTCAGCCTTGCTGACTCCTTGAATACGGGTGAGAGCGGTGACCAATTTGCCACAGGAGGCCTCGCAAACGGCGCCACCCACCTTGATTGTCAAGGTTTTCTGCGCTGCAGTGCACTCGGATTTGGCTTCGGTACCCACGGCAGTTTTGCTCTTCTCGCAGGAAGAACACTCGGAAGATTCGGCGCGAACCAGTCCCTGAAGAGAGGCTGATAGGGCGCAAACTGAAAGAATGGCTAATAATTTGTTCATGATAGTTGAGACACTTTCAACCCTTTTCATGACCGAAAAGGGTTCTTTATGATTTAAGACACCCCATGCCTCAGATTCAATCATTTTCTGATATCCACCTCGGTTGAAGGCCTCCAAAAAAAGCTCGCTGAGTCACCGGGCTTCAGAACATGATTCACCATGCCTGCTTACCAATGTCGATGCTATTTACCGGCTACTTTGTCTGCTTGGACGATACTGGTGATCGGCCTCTTGCAAAGTTCAGCGGCTCAGTGGAATCAGTTTCGTGGCCCATCGGGCCAGGGCGTTGTACAAGCCGAACAACTTCCCTTGGATTGGTCCGAGGATAGTCAAATCAGATGGAAAAGGGCCATTCACGACAAGGGATGGTCCTCTCCAGTCATCGCTCAGGATCGTATTTGGCTCACCACTGCCAGCGAGGATGGCAAGGACCTGTTTGTGATCGCTGTGGATGCAGGCAGTGGAGAAATCGTCATCGACAAGCAGCTCTTTCGGATCGACGCACCACAATTTGCTCACAAATTCAACAGTTACGCCTCCCCCACCCCGGTCTGTGATGCCAATCGAGTTTTCCTATCGTTTGGATCACCTGGGGTCGCCTGCATGGACGCCCGCACAGGCGAGGTGCTGTGGCAACGTACCGATATTGAATGCAATCATTTCAGAGGGGCTGGATCCTCTCCCATCCTTCATGATGGGCTTCTAATCATGAATTTCGATGGTAGCGACCATCAATTCGTACTGGCCCTGGATCAGGAAACAGGCGAAACGAAGTGGCGAAGCAATCGATCCATTGATTTTAAGGATCTGGGTGCCGATGGCCTGCCTGAGGCCGAGGGTGACTGGAGGAAGGGTTTTTCGACCCCTCATGTGGCCAGACTAAGAGGCGAAGAGCTGCTGCTGAGTATTGGGTCCAAGGCACTTTACGCCTACGACCCAACCACAGGAACGGAGCGATGGCGCACCGAGTCAAGGGTGGGCCACTCGGCCAGCACACGACCTACCATTTGGGAGGATCACATTTACTACCTGACTGGTTTTTCGCGGGGTGAACTCTGGGCAGTGAAGCCGGGTGGTAAGGGGGATGTGACCCAGAGCCACGTGAGCTGGACTTTCAAACGGAGTGTTCCCAACAAACCCTCCATGATTGCCCATCCAGAGGGCCTGTTCATGATCCACGATGGTGGCGTTGCTTCGTGTGTTGATCCCCTCACGGGTGAAGCACGATGGCAGGAGCGCATCGGAGGCAATTATTCGGCTTCTCCCATCCTATGGAATGACCTGATCTATTGCTTCAGTGAAGAGGGAAAAACCTCTATCATCGCAGCTTCTGGCAATTTCAAGCTGATCAAAACCAACCAGCTTGACGATGGATTTATGGCCTCTCCAGCCGTCCTGGATAACCACTTGATTCTCCGCACCAAGACCCACCTCTACCGTATCCATCCCTGAATCCGATAAGATTCAAGCCGCCATCACTTCAAAGTGAATCGAACTGAAAAACGGCGAGGGAATACTTGTAAATGTCCAAAGTATAGGTGTGCCTAATTTTATTACTTGTAGCTATCTTATGAAGGTTTACTTTAGAGGCATGGATCGTCGTTTTCTTTCCTTCAACCCTCAGCCAATCATATGGGCCCTGATGGGGCTCCTTTACGCCGGGGCACCCAAACTCGAGGCAGATCCAATCAAGGTAGTGGCCACCACCAGCCTGGTAGCCGACCTGGTTCGAGAGGTCGGCGGCCATCGCCTGGAAGTTCAATCGCTGATGGGCCCAGGGGTGGATCCTCATCTTTACAAGCCCAGTGCTGGAGACATCATGCGACTGTCTCGAGCCAAGATCGTTTTCTATCATGGCCTCAACCTGGAAGGTAAAATGGGAGACCTATTCCGTCGCCTGGAGCAACAAGGGCGTTCAATTCACGCAATCACCAGATCTCTGAGCTCTGAAGATCTTATTCATTCCCAGGCATCTCCATCCCACCCAGATCCGCACGTATGGGGAGATCCCAGACTATGGAAGCATTGCGTGAATCAGGTTAGCCAAACCCTCGCCAAGATGGATCCCGATGGGGCCACCTATTATGAGGAGGCAGCAAACACTTATCGTCAAAGCCTGGATGAGTGGTTTGCCTGGGGCAGATCCCTGATTGAAAGGATCGATGCTTCGCGACGCGTACTCATCACCAGTCACGACGCGTTCAACTACTTCGGCAACGCTTTCGGCCTGAAAGTCCTTGGGGTCCAGGGAATCTCGACCAGCTCAGAAGCGCCTCTGGCGGATATCATTCACTTGGTTGACTTCATTCGCCAACGATCCATCCCAGCGGTGTTTGTCGAATCGAGTGTTTCCCCCACCCTCATTCGCCGGATTAGCGAGGACGCAGGGGTCAAGGTGGGAGGTGAACTTTTTTCAGATGCTCTAGGTGAATCTGGTAAGATGGCAACTCACGCAGGAAAGTCCTATGATCTGGGTACCTACAAGGGATGGCTGGGCCATAATCTTTCTACCATCGCACGCGCTTTGACTGACCCCAAATGATTTCAACCGGACAGCGATCTAGATCCAAAGCAAGCTGTGACGAATGCCAGAGTGGATGGTCACTCACCCTAGGCCCAAAACCCAAGCTTGGTTGAGGTCATCACTCTGAAGGTCCAATTAACCCAACGGCAAGCCTAACTATGAGGCTACTATATGGCGAGAGTCTGAGCACAACCTCTAAGCCTTCGATGGACCACTCCCTTTTTTTCCATCTGACTTGTCACTGAT
>JALRAZ010000166.1 GCA_023257935.1 Verrucomicrobiota bacterium | reverse complement strand
TCAAGGGCCTTTTCAAGTGGGTGGTAATCAGGATGACTGAACCCAAGGTGCGCATGCGGTTTCCATCCTTCGGCCCACTGAAACTGACATGACTGATGCCCCATGCGACGGGTCACATCCTCCATCCCCTGTATGTATGAGGACATACCCTGACTGACATCCAGCCAGCTTTGCTGACTTGCATGGGCCCGCAAAGCCTCACGCTTACGTTCCATAAAGTCATTCACATTGACATAAACAGTTCCCCTGACCTCTTGGCCAAACTGATCAATGAGTCCGTGAGGCATGGCATGATAAATAGCCATGGGGAAGTCTTTGTGACGAGATGGAGGATCGGTGGCATAATTGGGCATGCCCCTAACAAAGGATGCCGTGACGGCGAGCCGGCAGGTGTTGATATGATCTTCCATGTAATCTGAAGGGTAGTGGGTTAGGAGGATGGATGGTGCAACCTGCCGAATCACACTTGCCAGCCTTCGGATCAACCCGTCATCATAAAACACTTCAAGATCTCGTGTCAGAGAAGGATGCCACGTGGCGCCAAGTATCTTTGCTGCAGCTTTGGCTTCTTCCTTTCGGAGGGCAGCGGTTTGAGGACCATCGGTATTGAGACTCCCACAATAGCCATCAGCCAAACTCATGTAATGAGCCTCCCAGCCAGCTGATACCAATGCCAACAAGGTACCAGCCATCATGAATTCAATATCATCGGGATGAGCCCCGATCGCCATGACCTTACCCTGATGGGCGTTCTTTGAATGGGATAAGTGCATGCAGGCGAGGAGAAGTTGGCTCCATGGACTGACTCATGTGAGACGCACGGTTACCGGCTTCCCGATTTGAGCAGATCGGTCGGCCGCAAAAAGTATCTGGTGGGTGCGAAGGGCATCCTTGATATCGGTTAGAGGCATCGGGCGCTTCCTGGCAATTGCCTGGAAGAAAGCTTCGAACTGACTTCTGTAAGGATGGTCGGACACATCACCGCTATCCAGACACTTCATGGAAAGCTCGCTCCAACGCGACTTGTCCAATCCTCCGAGGAGATTGCTGTGAAGGCGATTGTCTAAAAGACTGCCTTCACTCCCTACTAGGTGCGTGTGAAAATAATAAGGCTGATGACAATCAATCACTGATGTCACCTTGCCGACACGCCCATCCCGGTAATGAAGTAAGGTGACACTAGTCGTGTCATACTCATAGGCCTTAAAATCCTTATGTTTCGAACCAGTCGAGAGGCTATGCACGCTCTGAACCTCGCTACCCATGCATAGTAACAACGCATCCAGAGCATGGCATCCAGCTGATAAAAGACTGCTGCCACCCGAGGCTTTGCGAGTATTCCAGCGATACTGTCCATACCAAGGCCCGATCCCATGATAATAGTCGACCTCACCGTAATGAACCTTTCCAAGCAGACCTTGATCAATAATGGACTTGGTTGTCAAAAATTGACTTGAGAAGCGGCACTCAAAGCAGACACAACAAAGCACACCTGCTTGGGTTACCGCCCGGTCAATGGCGACACAATCTTTCCAGCTCAGCGCCATCGGCTTTTCCAGGATGATGTGTTTTCCCGCGCGAGCGGCTGCAACAGCATGCTCGCGATGCTGATTGGGGTAACTGCATATGGCAACCACATCAATCGTAGGATCCTTTAAAAGATCGCATACTTTGTTGTAAGCTCGCATGGGGCTGCCATGCTTTTGCTCTAACTCCGTTTCATCTATAGAGCGAGAAGAACAAACGGCTACTACTTGGGCAGCATGGGATGCCTGGATCGCTTCAATGTGAGCACCGGCTACCCAGCCATAACCAATGATACCAACCTTGAGTGTTTTCATGTCGAGTCAACGGGTGAAATGACACTTAACATGGACACCTAATATCAGGAAGTCCAGTCTGCAGCATGAGCTGGATGTGAATGATGCCTGGCGCTGAAGGTTCCAAGACACTACCTGTTGACGAGCTTTGCTTACCTCCACTAGCCTTGAGGCGCAGGAGATAAGGGTTAGCGGATGATCTGTCGGATATGGCACCGATCATGCTCCATTATGATCAAAACAAACCACTTCAAGGGAGGGAGTCAACATGGCAGAAAAATCAATTCAGGAGATCAGTAAGGAGCTGAGAGAATTGTTCGAAAAAGGTAAGTTGGCTTATGAGCGGAACAATTTGGAGTATGCCATCCAGCTTCAGGAAATGGTATTGAAACAAGAACCAGGTTTTTACGAAGCCAGGGAAGCGCTCAGAGCCACACAGCTTAAGAAACAAGCCAATAAGAGTGGTTTTTTTCGCAAGATATTGGGGTCTGCGGGTAGTTCCCCTCAAATCGCCAAAGCCCAACTGGCCCTGCTCAACAGACCACTTGACGCACTCCCGCTTTGCGAAAGTGTCCTCAACACCAATCCCCACCACGGAGCAGCTCACAAAATCCTGGCAGCAGCTGCCATGAAGCTTGGGATGATTCGCACCGCGGTTCTGTCCCTTGAGATGGCTCATAAACAAAGTCCGGAGGACAAGGAGATCGGTCTTAGGCTCGGTGAGGCCCTGATCGCTTCCCGCAATACTTCGAGAGCCCAACAATTACTCAAGGAGCTCAAGGATGCCCATCCCCACGATGCGGAGATCCATCAAGCCTATAAAGATGCTTCAGCCAATCACACGCTCCAGGCAGGTCGTTACGACACTCTGGCCGACGGAAAAGGGTCCTACCGCGATGTCCTAAAGGACGAAGAGCAGGCTATACGCTTGGAACAGGACCAACGCGAGGTCAGGACAGAGGACATCGCCATGAGGATGATTGAGGAACAGATCCTCACCCTCGAATCTCAGCCTGACAATGTCAAGGCAATGCAAAAGGCAGCCGAGCTTTACACCCAGGTAGGAGATTACCCACAGGCCAGGGCCTATTATCAAAGGTTGATTGACCACGCAGAGGGAACGCCCGATCCCTTAATCCTTAAAGCATTTGATAACCTAAAGCTCAAGGAAATCGATCGTGAACTCGATTCACTGCAGGGCGAGGATGCGGCGAGCAACCAGCAGCGCGCCCATCAACAGGAGCAACGCAAGCAACTGGAGCTTGAGCAATGCCAACGGAGAGCCGATCAATACCCTAATGATCTGGCGATCAAATATGAGCTAGGACTGCTGCATTACCAATTAGGTCATTACCAAGAAGCGATCCAACTTTTTCAGAAATCTCAGGCCAACCCACACCTACGCATTCGCTCGCTCCATCACCTTGGGAAAAGCTTTCTTCATCGGGGTATCGTGGACCTGGCTCTTCGCCCCATACAAACTGCCTTGGCTGAGTCAGTGGTCTTTGACGAGCAGAAAAAAGAGCTGCTTTATGACTTGGGGCTAATCCACGAAAAACTCGACCAAGCAGATGAATCCATCCAACAGTTCAAGGCTATCTACGAGGTGGACATTACTTTCCGTGATGTGGGCGAGCGCGTGGAGGCTCATTATTTGAAGTAGCAGGGAGCCTGCCCAGAACAAGGATCCATCAAACAAGATCCTCGCCCACTCAGGAAAAGACCTTCCTAGGCTATTTCGTTGCATTCCGCATGGGGAGAGTTATGATGAATGAGCCCTCATGGACACTCAACCCCGTCAAGATTACGACTTGCCACTTTTATCGATGCACGTCTTGTTGCGATTAAGCCTGGCATGCGTCCTGATGACACTCAGCCCGCCCCAGAGCCAGGCTGATGCTTATGAGGATGCGATAGCACTCTATCTCTCCGGAGACTACCAGAAATCCCTGATCATCTGCGAGGATCAGCTCGCAGAGGCCGACTCCTTTAAGGAAAAGTGGTACTTGCTTGGTATCGATGCTGCCATGGCAACAGGAGCCTACCAGAAAGCGCAGGTGATTCTGGAGGATGGTTTGGAAGATAGGCGAGTGAGTGGCATCAAACTCTATCCTGCCGGGCATCGAGTTGCCCTGTTCAATCAGCAAGACCAGGCAGCAAAAGACTATCTGGAAAAAAGCGTACCCTATATTAATAGTGTTCGCTACTCGAACGTCGCTGCTGACAGCCTCGTCTACCTCGGCAGAGCCGCCCTTAAACTTGAGGTCGACCCCAGGGTCGTGCTCGAAGTGTTCTACGATCCAGGGATGAAAGCGACCCCGCCCCTTCGAGAAGCTTTTCTCGCAGCGGCCGATCTTGCTTTGGAGAAGGAGGACTATGCAGTCGCCGAGTCCACAACCCAACAAGGACTGATCCATTTCCCCGAAGATGCGGACCTGCTTTACCGGTGGGCTCGAGCTCTGGCAGGTTCGGGCAATGACCAAATGGGTCCTACCCTGAATCGCGCCTTGGAATCAAACCCCCATCATGTTCCATCAATGCTCATGTTGGTCGATCACTCTATTGATGCCGAACAGAATGATCAGGCAATCGAAGTCCTCGATCGAATTCTGGAGGTTAATCCCAACCAACCCGAGGCTTGGGCTTATAAGGCGATCATGGCTCACCTTGATGGGAATAGTGAACTGGAAACCACCTGCAAAGAACGTGCCTTGAAGCACTACCAGAAGAACCCCGAGATCGACCACCTTATTGGTAAAAAATTATCGCAGAAATACCGCTTTAAGGAGGGCGCCACATATCAAGAGGCAGCTTTGGCATTGGAACAGGCATTCCGCCCTGCGCAGCTCCAGCTGGCTCAAGACCTCCTGCGTCTTGGAGATGAGGCCCAGGGCTGGGCACTTGCTGATGATATCCACAATAAGGATGGCTACAATATCACGGCTTACAACCTGGTTCAGCTTAAGGAGGTGATCGATGGATTCAAATCCATGGAAAACGATGACTTCATCTTGCGCATGGACGCAGCCGAGGCTGCCATTTTTGGCAACCAGGTCATGGATCTGTTGATGGAGGCCAAGCAAACACTCCAGGAAAAGTATGAGGTTGAACTGGATCACCCTATCACCGTCGAAATGTTCCCAAACCAGAGCGATTTTGGTGTCAGGACTTTTGGCATGCCGCACAATCCAGGTTTCCTTGGCGTATGTTTTGGAGATGTCATCACGGCCAACAGCCCTTCATCGGCCATAGCTCATTCTTCGAATTGGAAGGCTGTATTGTGGCACGAGTTTTGCCATGTCATCACCCTCAACATGACCCACAACAAAATGCCACGGTGGTTGAGTGAGGGCATTTCTGTCTTCGAAGAGCTTGAACGCGACCCTTCCTGGGGACAGCACATGAATGCGGATTACCGCCAGCGCATCCTTCGAGGTTCGATGACACCAATCGATGAGCTCAGCGGTGCCTTCCTGAATGCAAACACCGATCAGGACATGCAATTCGCCTACTACCAGTCCTCTTTGGTGGTCGCCTTCATTGTCGAGCAGCATGGGCATGAGGCCCTGCGCCAAACTTTGCACGAACTGGGGCTTGGAACCCCTATCAACCAGGCGCTAGCCACCCACACCAAGGCACTGGACCTCTTGGATACGGAATTCCGCCAGTGGGCGAGCCAACGAGCCAAGGATCTAGCCCCCACCCTCAACTGGGACGAACCAGACCCAGACATTGTCCGGGGCCAAGCAATCGAAACACTACTGAAAGCCACCCCCAACAATTACTACCATCTCATGAGTGCAGCCCGTGAGTTTGCTGCCAAGCAGGATTGGGCTAAGGTCGTGGAAATCACTGACACCCTCATTGAGGCCTACCCTGAACACAGAGGCCTTGATGGGAGCCTCTATCTTGGATCCAGGGCTCACGCTGCGCTGGGGCATTTGGATAGGGAATGGGAGCTTCTCAAGGCACTTTGCCAGATTGATGGGGATATCCCCGATGCTTACCAGCGTCTGATGGAAATTGCAGCTTCTCGTCAGGACTGGGATAGCGTGGCAACAGCTGCAAGGAAGTTTCTGGCTGTGAACCCACTCACCCCCAAGCCCTATCAATCACTTGCCATTGCCCTGGAAGCACTCCAGGAAATCGAAGGCGCCATCGATGCGAGGCAAACCCTGATTAAACTCAATCCCCTTGATCCGGCTAAAGCTCATTACGACCTTGCTAGACTTTTGAAATCCACCAGCCCCGAGGCATCAAGAAAACATACCTTACTGGCCCTAGAGGAAGCCCCTCGTTATCAAGAGGCACAAAAGCTTCTCTTAGACCTAGTCGGAAAAGGAGCGCAGGGCCAAAGTGCCCCAAATCAACAAAAGTCATCCCCGCTGCCACAGCAGGATTCGACCATTGAACCGGAGGCCTGAGGTAGTCACTGCATGATTTTTCGACCATGGAATTGGGTTACAGAGCCGCAACATTACCTACCCTCAAGGGCTTGACTTACTTTCTAGTACTTGCGGTAGCCTGCTTCGAGCTTACCACCAAAGCTCAGTATGGTCATTTCGATGAGACTCTCGAGAATACGCGCCGCGGTGTTCCTTCATGGGAATTAGATGCCTCCCAGCGGCATGATGTCTTCACCTTCGTTCGC
>JALRAZ010000132.1 GCA_023257935.1 Verrucomicrobiota bacterium | reverse complement strand
CTTGTATTCGAAAAAGCCAACCTCATTGAGCGGCAGATTGATGACCCACCGATCGGTTTCCCAAATCATGGGGATATCCTGCCAAGAGAATAAAGCGATGGCATTTTGTCCCGCCCGGCTTTGAATGATTTCCTTGCGTAGGGTCGAAGCTCTTCCAAGGTTGGTCCGGAGGAAGGCTTGGCAGGTATCTGGTGTCTGATCGGCGGAGGAGGGGAAGAGTTCGACTCGGTGCCAGTCACCAGTGTGTGAGACCTTACGGTCACCGGGTGGTGGGGTCATCATGGCCATGGCGTGAAAAGGTTTGTCTCGAAAATTGCCTGGTGGTCGACGCTCAGCAGCTTACCGCTGGCTAGAGCAGGGCGATCTCACTAGGCTAGCATGTTGAGCAATTTGAAACGTTGCCCAGGGGGCGAATCAGTCAAGCAGCGCCTTGAGCGTCCGGATATGCCTTGGGATGGCCTTCCAGGGATCTTCGGCTGCCTCATATTCCAGCACCACAAATCCCTGGTAATTGGCTTCTCTGAGGATCCTGACAAGGCGCACCAGATCCGAAGGCATCTTGGGCATTCCCCGTGGAGCTATTTCCACCTTAAGCTGAACGTTGACCGCAAACGGAGCGCATTTAACTAGGTCGCCGTAAGGGTCTTCGGTGTGAAAATTACCGGTATCCAAATTGATGCCTACCCAGGGACTATCAACGGCTTGGACAATTTCCAGCAGAGGATCCGCTTCCGCCACGATGCCCCCGTGATTCTCAATGCCTAAGAAGACGCCTCGAGCCCCGGCATAATCGCAGCATTGCTTGAGTCCCTCGATGCACCGTGCGACCGAGTTCTTCCAGCTTTCTCCTTGGGGTTTGTCGCCCGCAAAAACACGAACGTGAGGCGCCCCCATCTGAGCCGCATGATCAATCCATTGCTTGACGTGAAGGATTTGTTCCTCACGTTTGGGGCCGGGCAAGTCGGTAAAACGATTGCCAACGGCCGTGCCGCTGATGGTCAGGCCTCGCAGGAAAGCATGTCGCTTGAGATCGCTGCATAGTGCCGCATCAGTTTGAGGCGGAAAGTAGTAACTGGTCAGTTCAGCTCCGTCGCACCCAAGTTGTGAGCAGTAATCCAGGAAGTCATGCAGGCTGATTCGTTTGGCTGGGTCCACTGCTTGAGGCCTTTCATGCGACGCATGCTGGAAATGATCTCTCAGTGAGTAAGCGGCCAGTCCTAATTTGAAGTTGGCGTGATTCGGGCGCTCGAATGCTTCGATGGCTCCTGCTTGCTGCGGCGTGATCAGGCTTCCTACTGAACCTGCCATGGCCATCAAGGCCGTCTGCTGCATGAATTGTCGTCGTTGCATGGTTTGTATGGCTGAGGTGAAAGAAAGTTCAGGGAGTAAGGTGATGCCGATCAGCTTTAAAACTTCTCGAGACTAAGATTCGATGAATTGGCCAAAAGCCCTGAAGCGATCGTAACGGGCCTTCATACGATCAGAGACCCCCATGGACCCAAGCTGTTTGAGGGTTTGGCTGATGACTTGCCTCATGGACGTTGCCACAGCGCTCACATCGTTCTGAGCTCCACCCAGCGGCTCGGGAATAATCTGATCAACGAGCTTAAGTGACTTCAGTTGGTCTGCTGTGATGCGCAGGCACTCGGCAGCTTGGGGGACAGCTTCGCTGCTTTTCCAGAGGATTGCAGCACAACCCTCTGGGCTGATGACCGAATAATAGGCGTTCTCGAGAATCATGACTTTGTCGGCTACCCCGATACCAAGCGCACCACCTGAGCCACCCTCGCCAATGACAATGGCTAGAATCGGAACCTCCAAAAGCATCATCTCCCGCAAATTCACAGCGATGGCTTCAGCAATGTGTCTTTCTTCAGCGCCAATACCAGGGTAGGCCCCTGCGGTATCGATGAGAGTGACAATGGGTAGGCCGAACTTGTCGGCCATTTTCATCAGGCGCATGGCTTTGCGGTATCCCTCAGGATGGGCAGAACCAAAATTCCTCAGGATGTTTTCCTTGGTATCCCGGCCTTTCTGGGTGCCGATGACCATGACTTGACTGTCATCAATGCTAGCAAAGCCTCCAACCATGGCTCGGTCGTCGGCAAAAAGTCGATCACCATGAAGCTCGGTGAAGTGGTCAAAAACCTCTCGGATATAGTCAAGGGTGTATGGCCGCTTAGGGTGTCTGGCGAGCATGACTCGCTGATGAGCAGTCAGGTTGGAAAA
Source organism: Verrucomicrobiota bacterium (assembly GCA_023257935.1). Classification (GTDB taxonomy): domain Bacteria; phylum Verrucomicrobiota; class Verrucomicrobiia; order Limisphaerales; family AAA164-E04; genus UBA7971. Next base: position 4,274 of record JALRAZ010000132.1, on the reverse strand, counting down.
AATCGTTTCCCTGGTATCGCGAATCTTTTTTTCAATCAGGGCGATTTCTTCTTGGAAGCTCACCGAGAGTGACCCCGAGGCCTCATGGCTCTTCAGCTCATCGAGTTTCTTTTCAAGCTCGGCGATCGGTTTTTCAAATTCAAGCGTGTGCTTCATTACCGAGACCAATGTAAGGGGTGAATAGAAAAAAAGGTAGCAAAAAGGGCATCCGGCCAAGTGTGGCTCACTTAATACTTCAGGCGTCGTTGGCGTGCCTCCACTGGCCACTTCCCTGATGCCCTATGAGATTCAACCCGATACAGCTCCTGGTGCAGGGCTACCGTTGGGCAAACATGCCATGGAATAGCGTATATAACAGCTCCAACAGGTTTTTGATGAGCCTCTTCGGAAGAGACCACCAAATGCTCCTCACTATGGCCAAGAAAGCGATCAACCTTGAGGTTGAGGCAATGCAGTCTCGGGTGTGGCATTTCCGAAGCGACCGATTTGTGCCCCAAATCCAAGCATAGAATTCCTTCGGCAGGCTTGGAAACGACCCTTCCCATGAGGACACAGGCCCATTGAAACTCCAGGTCCGGAAAATGGCTTGCATACCCGGCATCCCACAGGACGGAGGTACCTGGGCTGCATATCGAGTCCGGGCGTGCAGCGTGCATGGGGAAGGTGGGGGTGCCGCCCGCGATAAGGGGCTGGGGCTTGTCTCGCAGCCTCGGAACCCCGGCCCACCAACTTTCTAATGACTGGACCCATTGTTGACAGGCCTTTTGACGCTCGCTTACCGATGGCTGATGCAGGTGTCCATCGTAAGCATGCCAGCCACCAAAACGCAGCTTCGGACAATGATCTAGAGCTTCGAGTAAGGAGACGACCTCTGGCCCTGGAACAATGCCCGTGCGGTGCATGCCCACATCAAGATCGATCCAGATCGTGAGTGATTGATGGCGCTTTTGAGTCAATTGATCGAGCATCTGGAGGCTTGGCATACAGTCTACCAGGGTGTGGGTCTGAACCGAATCATGCGCCGATGCCAGGTCCAATAATCGGTGAGCCATCGAGGCGTGGGGCTGCATGGCGAGCAACAGATCGCTTGCACCCGCATTGGCTGCAATTTCTAGTTCGGCTAGCGTGGCCCCTTTGAAGCGCCTGATCCCATGTGCCACCATGCGCTCAATGATGGACTGACACTTGCTGGTCTTGATATGAGGCCACAGGCGATTTGGGTCCCCACCGACCATCTGGATCATGAGTCTCAGGTTGGCATCGATGCGATCGGGGTAAACCAATAGGGCTGGTGAGCTGATGGGATCAGCTTCCTCTAGCGCATACCAATTTGTTGAGGATTCAGGGCTCATCCGCGGCAAGGTTGGGACGAGTCAGCGCCCTGCTGTAGCTCAGGGGTGTAGTTCGAGGATGGCCTCGATTTCAACGCTGATATTACCAGGCAACGATCCCATGCCGACTGCACTGCGGGCGCCTATACCGTTCTCATCACCGAAGATTTCGGCAAAAAGTTCGCTGCATCCATTGATGACGTAAGGGTGCTCTCCGAAAGTAGGGGTCGCATTGACCATACCGAGTACTTTGATGACCCTGGCCACTCGATCCAGGCTCCCCAGTTGCTCGCGTATCGTCGCCAGCATCGTCAATCCGACCTGTCTGGCCGCAAGTTTACCCTGTTCCTTGTCAATGTCTTCCCCAACCCGGCCCGTGAGAAGGGATCCATCCATCGTGACCGGTCCGTGGCCTGAGAGGTAGGCGAGGTTTGCCTGGAGAACAATGGGTTTGTAGACACCAGCAGGTGCGGGTGCAGGTGGGAGTGAGAGATTTAAGGACTTGAGCTTCTCTTCAGGGGTCATGGTATGGATGGGTTACTTGATTTTGACTGGCCACACTTCGTTGACGATGGGAGCTCCTTCAAGCGAGGAGGGATTGATTTCTAAATGATGTAGGTGGCGTCGATTGACCGAATAGACAATGTGCAATTGGCCATTTTGGGTCTGAATAATCGATGGATGGTCAAAATGCTGTGCCGGGTTTTTGTCTAAAATGGCCGCACCCTGCCAATGGACCCCGTCCTGGCTCAAGGCCAGGTGCATCCGGTCCGACTTAGAGGCACTGTGACTGTAGACCATCGCAAACCTTCCATCCTTTAGCTTGATGACATCCATGGAACTGCCAGGGTTCGGGAGAGCTCCGCGTTTCATGGAGCCCCACGTTTTGCCGCTGTCGTGGCTCCAGATTTCCGTCATGTAGCCCTGCTTGCTTCGGCAAAGGATTTGTATGTGCTCATCATCGTGCAGTAAAATAGCCGGATCGGTTGCCCGGTATTCCCCTGGATAGTTTAGGGGTTTTGTTCGACTCCAGCCCCACCGTTCTCTGAATGGCGTGGCCCATTCTAATTGCACCCTCCAACCTGCCTCTTCATTGCTTGAAGGACACAGGAATCTGCCATCGGGCATGAGCAGTGGCTTGTTTTTGGTGGCACCATGGATGCCTCGAGGCAGGGCATGATCCTTCATCCAGGAGTGCCCCCCATCGTAGGAGAACATGACACGCCCCTTCCATTCCTCACGCGTCCGTCCTACTTGAAAGAAGAGAGCTGTCTGGTTTCCTGGCCCTTTGAGTGGTACAGGGTTCCAGCAGGGTAGGTGTACCCCATTGCTGGCTGCCACATGTTCGATAACCTGCTTGGGTTGACTCCATTGTCCATCCTTGAAGAAGGACTGCTGAATGGTGTTGTTGACCTGGCCCTCACCACTTCCTGCGCTCCAGAAAAGAAAGATGCCTTGAGCGTTTGCTAATAAATTGGGGGCGTCATTGTAAGTAAAAGAGGGTGTCAGGACCCGGCGCTGCAGGTCCGCAGCCAGTGGGCTGGCCGTCCCAAACAGGGAGACGCTTACCCACACAGCCATCAGCATCAAGGGATGAGTCAAACCTCGCATGGTGAAGGTATAAGGATTCGAGGGTCTGGATTCAACTCAAACTCGACCCGGTAGGCTTGAAACCTCAACCTGCTTTGGGGAGTGAGGACTGTATCCTGCTGGATGACTTGTGCTTGTGTTTTGATTTGCAGGGTGCGAACTTTGGTCCGTTCCCTATGAAAGCATCCAATCCATCCACCTCCAAGGCTGGGCGCGTCACGCGTCGAACCTTCCTCCGATCAGGAGCCATCGTGACCACAGTCATGGCGGCACCCGCGCTCTCTACCCGCCTCCAGGCCAACAAGAACAGTCAGTTGCAGATTTTTCAGATAGGGGTAGGCGGTATCGGGGGTCTCCAACGCAATAATCTCAAGAACCACAAGCGATCGCGCTTCGTGGGTTTTTGCGATGTCGATCAACAGGAGCTGGACAAAATGGGTGCGGACTACCCGGATGCCTGGAAGTGTCAAGATTACCGGGAAGCCTTTGCTAACCGTGCAGACGAATTTGATGCTGTCATCGTGGACACCCCTGATTTTCATCACGCTCCCATGATGCTGACAGCCATGGCGCATGGGAAACACATGTATGGACAAAAGCCACTGGTGCATCAGTTGGACGAATTACGCATGATTCGCGAGGGGCTTGCTGAGCGGCCTGACCTGGTGACGCAAATGGGGAATCAGCGGGCCTGCCTCACCGGGCGCATGCAAGCGGTCGAAATGCTCAGGCGTAACCAACTGGGGCGACCGGTTGAGGCCTATGTCTGGACGGGGGGGATCACCCGTGGACACTACTTTGCCGATCCATGGAGTGATATGCCTGAAGCCAAACCGGTTCCTAGCTACTTGAATTGGGACCTCTGGCGTGGCCCTATCGCCCGCGAAATGGGTTATCACGAGGACCTGGCCCCTCGGCGCTGGCGTGCCTTCTGGGAGACGGGCGGTGGCCAGCTTGCGGACTGGGGTTGTCACTTGCTTGATATCCTCTTTTTTGCCTATGACTTGGCTTCGCCCCAGTCTGTCATCACCCACACGCCACGGCCTTCCAATGACGGCCACTCTTCCCATAACCTGAGCACGTTGACTTTCCCGGGAGGTGGAGATCGTTTTGCCCGTGATACCTTTGTCGTTCACTACCATGACAGTGGCCTGTTGCCTTCTTTCAGTGCCCTTGGGCTGCCACCCACCAAGGTTGGGGCCAATCACACAATGATTGTTTGTGAGGAAGGGACACTGCTACTTCAAGCCAACGGCGGCATGACCGTCTTTCGCAAGGGTAAGGTGGTTGATAACGAGGCAAAACCTGAGGTAGCACCCAGACATCACTGGGAGGATTGGGCAGACAATTGTC
>JALRAZ010000087.1 GCA_023257935.1 Verrucomicrobiota bacterium | reverse complement strand
CCCAGTTCGAGAAGCCGTTGTCGCAGAATGGGTAGGCAGTCACGCCGTCTCCCGAGCCCTCGGCCCAGGCGCTTTCATAGTCGTAGCACTGGACGTTGACCTTGAGGGTGGCACTGGCTGACTGTCCCGTCTCGACGATGGTGGCGGTGTTGTCGTATTTGTCGTCGCCGCAGTTGTCGGCACCGTAATCATCCCAGGAGAAGGCTTTGCTGTTTCCAACACCTATCGAATTGTCCGCGGGGATACGCTTTCGGGTATTGCCCAAAAGTTCGATACCACCGTATCAAAACTCAAACAGCTTAATCAGCTTAGCTCGGACAAAATTCTTTCAGGTCAAACCCTTAAAGTTCGAGAGACTGTGACTTCCTCTCTGGAGTCTTCGGTTGTGGCTGAAATAGCTAAGGCCCCCATCAATCGATCCAAGTGGAAACATGTGATCGTGCATCACAGCGCCACCACCCAAGGCAGCGCCAAAAGCTTCCATCAAGCTCACCTGAGGCGCGGTATGGCCAATGGGCTTGCTTATCACTTTGTCATTGGCAACGGAAGGGGCAGCGCTGACGGTGAGATCGAGGTGGGGCATCGCTGGCGTGGTCAACTCAACGGAGGTCACGTCAAGAACGAGTGGTTTAACGGTAACTCCGTAGGCATCTGTTTGGTGGGGAATTTTGAGAAATCAAAGCCCACAACCCGACAAATGCAGAGCCTGCATCATCTTCTGGGCCATCTCAAGGGGGGCGGGCTCTTCAACCGTCAGCTTAGGCTATTCGCTCACAAAGAACTTCCAAGGGAGCAAACGCTCTGTCCGGGTAGGCACCTTGACCTCAAAGCACTGCACCGCACCTACGGTCGATTACCTAGCTGAGCCTGTCCAGCTGAGCCTGTCAGCTAAGCCTACCCAGCTGAAGCCACTGCCTGGGCCTTGATTTGACGCACCATCGCGTTGAGCCCCGTACTTCGCGTAGGGCTGAGATGTCTGTCCAAACCCAACCTACCGAAAACTTGCTGTTCATCGTAGCTAGCAATTTCTGGCAAGGTTTTGCCTGAAAACATGAGATGAAGGATGTAGACTAACCCCTTGACGATCTGCGAATTGCTATCGGCATGAAAGGTAAGGCACGGAGGCATCTGATCGTCTATCTCAGCCTTGAGCCAAACCGTGGCCTGACACCCCGTCACTCGGTTCTCTTCGATTTTATCGGCATCGGGCATTGGCGCCAGGGTTTGGCCTAACTCCATCACGTAGGCGTAACGATCCTCCCAGTCGCCAAGGAGTTCAAAATTCTCAATCAGTGTTTCAATCGTCATGCATTCAGTGAAAAATATCTCAGTTTGATCTTCCATGCTGAGTGACCCAGTCGGTCGCGCAGTGGCGGGCCCATTGGTCTGCAGCTAGGATTTGTTCTAGCGTGGGATGAGGCACAACCTCATGAACCCCCATCACCTCTGACACCATCCGCCAAATATCATTAAATGCAACCAATCGATCACAAAACGCCTCTACTGCCACTTCGTTTGCAGCGTTCAAAACTGCCGGCATGGTTCCACAGGTCAGCCCAGCCTGACGAGCGAGTTTGAGAGCTGGGAATCGGTCCTCATCAGGAGCCTGGAAAGTGAGGGAGCCAATAGTCGCCAAATCGGTCTGAACCCGATCACTCGATACACGGTCTGGATAAGTGAGCGCATATTGGATAGGCAGGCACATGTCAGGGGTGGACAGCTGGGCAATCATAGAGCCATCACAGAATTCAACCAAGGAATGGACCACGCTCTGAGGGTGCACGATCACCTTGACTCGATCCATACCTATATTGAAAAGCCATCTCGCTTCAATCATCTCAAGCCCCTTGTTGAACATCGTAGCCGAGTCGATGGTTATTTTCCGCCCCATGACCCAAGAGGGATGCTGAAGGGCCTGCTCGAGAGTGATGGCATCGAAGGCCTCCTTATCAAGCATACGGAAAGGGCCTCCCGAAGCCGTCAGCCACAGAGATCGAACCGACGATTCGGGTTTATCCTCCAGGCATTGGAAAATAGCCGAATGTTCTGAGTCCACGGCCAACACCCTGACCCCATACCGAGCAGCCTCCTGCATCACCAGTTCACCTGCCATAACCAGGATTTCCTTGGATGCCACCGCAATGTCTTTACCTGCACGTATCGCCGCTAGGGCTGGCTCCAGTCCAGCAATCCCCACAATGGCGATCAGGACAATGTCTGCTTCGGGCAAGGTCGCCAACTGAATGAGTCCATCCTGACCAAAAACTGTTTCAATTTCAGGTTCCAGGCCTTGTCTCAGCTGATCTATGGAACTGGAATCAGCCATGCCAATCATGGTGGGTTGCAACTGATTGGCCTGGTCCCGAAGCAGGTCCACATTGCGGCCAGCGGCCAAACCAATCAGACGAATACGATCTGGCAAGTCCTTGGCAACTTTAATGGTGCTGGTCCCGATGGATCCGGTGCTTCCAAGCAAAACAACTTGCTTCATGAGACCTCCCGCTGAAAGAGATTCAAATACAAATACATTAAGGGCGCATTGAAAAGCAGGCTATCCACCAGGTCAAGGGCACCACCAATTCCTGGAAGAAAAGCTCCTGAGTCCTTGACCCCGGCTTCCCGTTTGAGCAGCGATTCCACAAGATCCCCAAGCACCGCTCCAATACCTAATACCAAACCAAGCCCGATGAGATGCCAGAGCGGCAGATGCCCTAAATGATCAGAGGCCAACCGCGAGAAGAGCCACCCGAAAAAACCAGCAAACAAGAGGGCCCCAGCAAAACCTTCCCATGTCTTCCCTGGGCTTACTTTGGGTATCATTTTGTGTTTTCCCAACAATGAGCCCACAAGGTAGGCCCCCATATCGCTGAATTTGGTATGGATGACCATTAAGATTAAATACCATTTTCCCACTTCACCTCCGTGACGAAAAACACCTATTAAGCAACCCATCATGATGAAGACATATCCCCAACCAAAGCTGTATCGAGCCACAAGCGACCAACGATTTTCCACATAACGAAAGTGAAAAAGCAGGTAGCAGCACCCACACCAGACCAACCCAAGGCACCAACTAGAGGCTTCGGCTGGAAGGTGCGGAAGCCAGATGCTTTGACTCAGGAAGCACAAAGCCAGATAAACAACCCCAAAAAGGCAAGACAAGCCAGCAACCACTGGGTGAACCAAGAGACCAGCCATCTTGAGATATTCCCAGAAAGCCCCCATGGACAGAGATAATAAAATGATTGCAGCAGAAACCCATGACAACGATTGGCTTTTGGCGAAAAGCCCAAACACCACAATACCCCAGAGAAATACTGTAGTGACAAGCCGGTAAAGAAACACCTTGGGTCGACTAGGCTGACGATGAACGGGGTTAGGTTGTGGGTTGGGTTCAGACATATCTAGTCAGCATCTAGCATCAAACCTTGCCAAAGCGTCGATCTCGAGACGCATAAGTTTCGATGGCGCCCAACAAATGTTCCCCGCTGAAGTCAGGCCAAAGCACATCCGTCACGACCCATTCAGCATAGGATATTTGCCAGAGAAGGAAGTTGCTTACCCTCATCTCACCACTGGTACGAATCACCAGATCAGGATCAGGCATGGCATGTGTGTTCAGGTGCGAAGCAATAGTTGACTCGCAGATCTCTTCGGCAACAAGTTCCCCCGAAGCCACCTTGTCAGCAATGCGGCGCATACTTTCCACAAGCTCCTGTCGCCCCCCGTAGCTCAACGCCAACACCAAAGTCAGCCCGTCATTATGTGAGAGACTCTGGATGCTTGCATCTAGCTGCTGACGTGCCTTTTCTGGCAAGCGTTCAAGCTGACCGATGGCCGCTAGCCGAATATTGTTCTCATTCAGTTCCGGGATCTCAGTCCTGAGAAAGCGGGTCAGGTAACCCATGATGGTGTTGACCTCATCCGCTGGCCTGGACCAATTTTCGGCTGAAAAGGCATAAACGGTCAAATACCCCACACCAAGCCGGCTAGCAGTGCGTAATACAGACCTGAGGGCCTCCATGCCTCGACGGTGCCCAACGGTACGCGGCAGACGACGCTGGCTAGCCCAGCGTCCATTGCCGTCCATGATGATGGCAATGTGCCCAGGAATTCGTTCCCTCGCCCTGTCACTGAGTTGGTTCAGAGGTTGGGACATCGTGCGCTTGTAGGGGTAGCCAGAAAAACCACCCAGTCAATTAGCTCAAATGAATGATTTGGCTGCGATCGGGTCCCACCGATACCGAAGAGAGACGACAGCCAGCCATCTGACTCAAAGCTTTCAGGTAAGCGCGGGCCTTGAGGGGCAGCTCCTTCCAACTCTGAGCAGAGGAGGTGTCACGCTTCCATCCCGCAAAGGACTCATAAATCGGTTGACAGGCTTCCAGTGTCTCATGGCTTGCTGGCATGTATTCAAGTCGTTTTCCCTTGAAACGATAGGCGACGCAAACCTTGATTTCATCCAGTCCGTCGAGCCCGTCTAAGTTGGTGACCGACAAGTCATCGAATCCATTGACCATGCTGGCATGCCGAATCATGACCATGTCGAGCCAACCACAGCGTCTAGCGCGCCCGGTAGTGGCTCCAAACTCTCTCCCCATCCCGTGAAATAAATCCCCCAGGCCATCGTCCTCTGTCGGGAAAGGACCCTCTCCCACTCGAGTCGTGTATGCCTTCATCACCCCGACCACTCGGCTCACACGATTCGGAGGCACTCCAGAACCAGTACAAGCACCCCCAGCTGTTGTGGAGGAGGAGGTCACGTAGGGATAGGTACCATGATCGATATCCAGAAAAGTGCCTTGAGCGCCTTCAAAAAGCATACGCTTGCCCGAACCCATGGCATCATGAATCAGAGGCAGCGTATTGGTAACAAACGGTTTCAATCGTTTGGCGGCCTGAAGGTAATCCTCAAGGATTCGCTGATAGGAGAGTGGTTTAACCCCATTGGCTTTCAGGATAGCATTATTAACGCGCAGTCGGTCCTTAAGCAAATTTGCGAATCGATCAGGCTGCATCAAATCACCCAGCCGAATGCCCTGCCTGGAGGCCTTGTCCATGTAGGTCGGACCAATCCCGCGCTTGGTCGTCCCAATTTTCCCTTTGCCTCGTGATGTTTCTCTCAGCGCATCGAGTTCCCGATGATAAGGCATGACAAGGTGAGCGTTTTCGCTGATGTAGAGTCGTTTATTGACCTTGATGCGAAGTTTCTTGAGTCCATCAAGTTCGTGGACCAGGTGCACAGGATCCATCACTACACCATTGCCAATCACACAAACCTTGTTGGGGTGAAGGATGCCTGAAGGGATCAGGTGCAGGACGTATTTTTTCTTACCCACCCAAACGGTATGGCCAGCGTTGTTGCCACCTTGCATGCGAATCACCAGATCCGCGTCCTCAGTAAGCACATCGACGACCTTCCCTTTCCCTTCATCCCCCCACTGGGCCCCTATCAAAACTGTATTGGACATAAATGAATGATGTTGACAGTAAAAAGCCCCGAACAAACTTCGGGGCCTTGAGAAGATTTAAATAGTTAATCTCGAGAAAGTCAACCAGGCTTGAAAACTACTGTTCACCCAGACCAAGCGGGTTAGTGAGGCTGTCAATCCCAGGAAGGTCAACTGACGGCACATCAAGCCCATCGGACTCTGCGCCTGAAGCATCGGCTTCCTCAGGCTGTTTCAACAACTCTGAGCGATTCTTCAGCAACGTATCCACCGTCCACTTGGAGACCCAAAAGACCACCCCATCCAGCGCCTGTTCACTTTCAAGCTTCTTGTTGAGTTCGGCAACACGCTCGGCGTGCTCCTGGTCGAGCTTTTCCTTGTCCTCTTCCTTCTCGTTCTCTTCAGGAACTCGCTTGGCAGCTATGGAGGCCGAGACAGACACTTGCATAGGGTATTCCTCATCAGCGTTAGGCTTACCCAACTTGATCGCATAGGAAAAACCGTCGAATGTCTCCAATTTGGCAGCAATGGGGGCATCCAAGCCGAGATCGTCTTGGTTGGTGTCGGGCCCCACCACATCATTGAAGCTAGGAGATGAAAGGACATTTTTGAGACTGTAGGACCGGCTGGAGTCCAATTCCTCTCCCTCTGCCAAACCCGCTAGCACCATGTCGGCGGTATCCGATTCACGGGTGACATGCCAACTGTTTGTCGATTCAGGATGGGTAAGGGATATGGATTTGAGTTTTTCAA
>JALRAZ010000501.1 GCA_023257935.1 Verrucomicrobiota bacterium | reverse complement strand
TTGCCACGATCAGAATCCGGCACCCATAGCCCATCTAAGTTACGATCGTAATTTTCCGCTTCAAAAACAATGAACCCGTCAATTTCTTGCAGAGCACCCACTGGAACAATCACGCCTTTGGAGTTAGCCGCAATGGTGTTAGGCACGGCAGCCACGTCCTTCAAATTACTGACCAGGATGGTGTATTTCTTACCAAGTGTCTGCTTGGCGGTGGTCAAAGTCACCGCTGTTCCAGTTGGGGAAATGGCGGCTCCGGTCACGTTGAGTGAACCCGATGAAGAACTGACTTTGTAGTGGCTCAGGTTTTCTGCTGTAGCCGGATCAAGACCCTCGGAAAAGCTCAGGATGATTTCGGTGAGACTGGGTAGCCCCTTGGCGCCGAGCAGTGCAGGGGGAACGGTGTCGGGAATCACCGTCAGGGTTGCCGCATCACTGGTCACATTGCCCTGAGCTCCACTCACCTGCACCGTGAACTGAGCTCCATTATCAGCTGCACTGACATTGTTGACCACCAACGACAAGGTTGTGGCACCATCGATGGCCGCACCATCTCGAAACCACTGGGCCTGGTAGGGTGGTGTGCCATCAACCATCACACCGAAGGTAGCCGAGCCACGTTCATCCGCGCTAGCAGACTGAGGCTGCATGGAGATGGTGACCGGTCCCTCTGTGCGCTCAGAAGACAGGTAATCCCCTGGAATAGGTAGGTAGGGATCGATGGTGTTGTTGGGATCCAAAACAGCGACAGACAGGTTGTCACCGCCCCCACCTTCGTTGAAGAGGGCTTCGATGTAGTAGGCCTTACCCTTAGTTAAATTGATGATGGCCCCACCCCAATTGGGGTCGACATCCTCCCACTGAGTCCCTGTGAATTCAGCGGAACTCTTCGCCGTCGCATCGCTGGAACCACTGGTCATGTCATATTCACGTGCGTTACTCCATCCTGTTTCCCTGGCAATAAGCTTTTTGTTGGCGGGATCTTCATCCGTGCTCAGATAGAGTTCAGCGTTGTCATCGGCTGCAATCCAGAAAATGTACTCACCTGTGCTGGGAGGGTAGAAATACCCAACGATTTGACCACCATAGTTGTCACCCTGATTGCCGGGAGGCGTACTGATGTCGTCGGTGGCAGCCCATTCCAGATGAGGGAAGACCATGATGTCATCGGGTGTGTCGGGAAATTTTGGATGATTGACCAATTCCCCGATAGTAGTACCCGGAACGTCGTAAAACGCCTTACCGGTGATGAAGCCCTGCGGTGAAGCAGGAGCAGCTGCCTGAGCCACCGAGGCACCAGCCATCAACAGCACTGCTAAAGCAGACCATTGTTTGATTTGTAGGATGTATTTGTTCATAGGTTTAAACGATAATCACATGATGCCAAACCACTTGAATGCTCCTGAACCTATCCGCTACAGGCGGAGCAATCTTCGGGTAAGCAAGAAAAGGTTACTTGAATCATGGTAAGTCACTCCCATTGATGCCGTCTTGGTAGAGTTCGACATGTTTTATGAATTTTACGCCATCATGCCGTAGGATGAATAAGGCTAATTTCCCTAAGGGTGCTTTCATTCACCCCGCAAAGAGCATCAGCAACGCTTCGGATGGGCCTCCCAGGGTTTGCCTCAGGAAGTGCGAGTCTGGGCTGAGGATGGGGTTGACGCCAACCAGGGGAGGACCTTAGATCAATGACCCTGATCCAATCATGAAACACCCATTTGCCCTGATCAGTATCCTGGCTGCGCTACTTGGCTCAAAGACAGTCCTGTCCGAGGGAATAGCCCATACTGAAGCAACGCCTGAGAGGGAGCGACCCAACGTTCTTTTTATCCTCATCGACGACCTTGGTTGGAAGGACACGGGCTTCATGGGAAGTGATTTTTATGAAACACCACACCTGGATCATCTCGCCTCAGAGAGCATGGTCTTTACTCAGGCCTATGCCTGCGCTGCCAATTGCGCACCCTCCAGAGCGTCCTTGATGAGCGGCCAGTATACCCCTCGCCATGAAATCTATAATGTGGGGACCCAAGCCCGAGGCAAAGCCGCCCATCGCCGATTGGAGCATGTAGCTGGAACCGCTACCTTGCGCCGTGACATCCCAACCTGGGCCAACGCGTTGCAACAAGAGGGCTACAAGACTGCCACCTTGGGAAAATGGCATCTCTCCGATGACCCTACTCCCTACGGCTTTGACCTGAATGTCGGAGGCACCCATGCTGGCAGCCCCCCTAGAGGATACTACCCTCCCCACGGCAAGGCCCCAGGCCTGGAGGCCGTGCCGCCCGAGGAGTTCCTGACAACCACCCTAGGTCATAGAGCCCTCGACTTCATCACCCAGCACCATGATTCGCCTTGGGCTGTCTACCTCACTCTCTTTGCCGTTCATACACCGATTCAGGCAAAAAAGGATCTTCTTGCTTCATACAAGGACAAGACACCGGGGCGCCTCCATCAGAATGTGGCCATGGCCACCATGGTTCAGGCGGTGGATGATACTGTGGGGATGATCATGGAACGATTGCGTGAGCTTGAACTGGATGACCACACCATTGTGGTGTTTTTCTCGGACAATGGGGGTTACGGCCCCGCCACCGACATGGCCCCACTCAAGGGTTACAAAGGCACCTACTACGAAGGAGGGATTCGCGTACCATGCTTTGTCAGGTGGCCGGGCATCACGCAGACTGGAACCATCAATGCCACTCCCATCATCGGGGTTGATTTCTACCCAACCCTGCTGGAAATGACCCATACTCCCATGCCTGCGGGCCTGAAACTCGATGGTATGAGTTTGGTCCCACTGCTCAAGGGGGCTTCACTACCAACCAGAGCGCTTTACTGGCATTTTCCTGCCTACCTACAAAGCTATGGGGCTGGCCACACACTCGAGCAACGCGACCCCCTGTTTCGTTCCAGACCTGTTGGGGTCATAAGGGAAGGCCCCTGGAAACTCATGGAGTTTTTTGAGTCAGGCGATTTGGAGCTCTATCACCTGGATGAGGACATAGGTGAAACCCAGAATCTGGCGGCCCAACACCCAGACAAGGCCAAGGCGTTGCATGCTGCTTTGAAACAATGGCAGCAAGGCACGGGTGCGCCGATACCGACCAAGCCCAATCCTTCCTTTAACGCGATTGAAGAAAAACGGGCCATCAATCAGGTAATTGACCGACGCCGTGCACTCAAGCAAGTCCCATGAGCAGGTCGAAATGCTTGGCCACCCTGCTTGTTCCTTGAAAGTGATTTAAACCCTCAGGCACCACCCTGAAACTGCCGAACCAGCAGATGGCTGCGGGAAGCCTCCATGGCCATGCTGAATTCCGCATAGCTCTGGAATCGATGCGCCGGATCCTTGGCCATGGCCCGATAGATCGCATCGGACGTCATCTGACTGATTGTATGGATCACATGATTGGGAGGCGTGAGCGGCGTATGCACATGAGCCGACACGACTTCCTCAATCGAGGGTGCCTCAAAAGGAACATGCCCGGTGAGGGCATGATAGAGGGTACCTGCCAAGCTATACATGTCCGAGAGAAACGTTTCGCCCTCTCGATTCACTTTTTCTGGGGCAATGTAATAGGGAGTCCCCCAGACGGTGGCCTGCGCGTCCTGCTCATCGTCGGCATTCGTGGCAAGGCCAAAATCCACTAGTTTGGATTCGTTTTCCTGATTGAACAGGATGTTGGCGGGTTTGAGATCACGGTGCAGGAGGTTATGTGAGAGCGCTGAATCCAGAGCAGACGCCATCCTGATTCCCACATCGAGCACGAAGAGTTCATCCAGCGCCCCATGCGACTCTATGCGACCGTCCAGGCTGCCATTGTCAGCCACTTCCATGACCAGGTAACGCATGCCTTGCCATTCATCAAAAGTGTAGATGTGAATGATGTTGGCATGGTTCAGGCAGGCACAAGCCCGAGCTTCACGGTAAAACCCATCAAGAACCTCTTGGTCGTCTGCGAGTTCTGACTTCATCAACTTGACAGCCACCT
>JALRAZ010000060.1 GCA_023257935.1 Verrucomicrobiota bacterium | reverse complement strand
CGAGGGATCATCAGGTCAAGCAGGTTCCCAATCCAGACTCTGCATCGGCTCGGCTGCCCATGTTCCGGGACGCGTCGCATTTGCTGGGGCATGCCTTAAAACGCACAGGTTCAAGCGACTTGCTTGCCCAGCCTGGGTTGCCGCTGTCACAGAGCCAAGGAGCTTCCAGCCTGTCGTGTGTTGATGTGAATGGAGATGGACTTTCAGATATCATCCTTGGAGGTGTGCGAGGTGAGCAGATTACCCTATTTGAATCGGTTGGTAAGGGAGCATCCCTCTCCTTTCAACGCAGACAGCTGGCCTATCGCTTAACCAATGACAGCACGGGTATGTTGGTCATGGGGCTTCCAGACGGAGGGTTTCACCTGCTGGTAGGTCAGGATGGTTATCAGGCATCGGGTCAAGCATCTCTGGTCGAGTTCAATTTGAAAGGTCAATGGAGGACTCTTTTTTCCAAGGCGATGCCAGGTATCCATTCTCTGGCAGCGGGTCCATGGTTGGGCTCAGGTAATTTGGGTGTCTTGGGCACAGGTCACACTATCGCCCGGGCTTACCCTCAATGTTACCCCTCGGCAATGATTCATACCGATGCGGGATCCAATACGGGGTGGCGCATGGATCCTGGTCTGACAGTGCTCTTGAAAACAGTTGAAAGACCTCGAGCTGTTTTGTGGTGTGACCTCAGGGGGGATGGCTACCCTGAACTGGTGCTTGCCTCCCATGGAGGGAGCCTGCGTTTGTTTGAAAACCAGCAGGGGAAGTTCAATGAGGCCACGGCCGAATGGGGCCTGGATCGATGGGCGGGGTTGTGGACATCGCTGGCAGCCGCTGACCTCGATGGCAATGGCAGCATGGATCTGGTGGCGGGCAATCTTGGAACCAATACCCCATGGGAGGCTTCCCTTGAAAGGCCGCTGAGTTGGTATGTTGGAGACCCTTTTGCCCAAGGGCGACAGGTCGTCCTAGAGACTGTCTATCATCAGGATGGTAAGCTTGCCCCCAGTCTGCCGCGTGATGCCATGGCCAATCTTCTGCCATCGATCAGAGGTCAGGGGCTGTCACATCGAGCCTACCAAGA
Organism: Verrucomicrobiota bacterium; assembly: GCA_023257935.1. GTDB lineage: Bacteria > Verrucomicrobiota > Verrucomicrobiia > Limisphaerales > AAA164-E04 > UBA7971. The sequence goes on along the minus strand of JALRAZ010000060.1, from coordinate 1,390 downwards.
CATGGCCATGCAGGATCTGCTCAAGGACCACCCTGAAGGCTGGAGCCGCCTGCAGGCCTCAACCTTGGAATCAATGGTGTTTTTCAATGATGGGCAAGGACGATTGGACGCGAAGCCCTTGCCTCGTTGCGTTCAGCAGGCACCAGTGTTAGGCCTTCAGGCAAGTGATGTGAATGGGGATGGTTGGTTGGATCTGCTCGTGGGGCAAGGGAGTATGAAGCGTGGTGATGGCGCCTCAGCCTCTTATCCAGGAGGCTTGATTCTCTTGCTGGGTTCGGGTGATGGCGGTTTCAAAGAAGTCGATACACATTTAACGGGGCTGCCCTTCAACCAAAGCGTTGGCTCGCTGGCTCTAGGTGATTTCAATGGGGACCATCGTATGGATTTTGTGGCCACCATGCCAGGTGGTACCACGCGCTTGTTTCTCAATCAGCAAACCTCAGCAGCAGGCATGCCCCTCAGAGCTCGGGGCAGGGGAAACAATCCCATGGGAATAGGGTTGCGCTTGCAGGGGCTTGACAGCGATGGCCAAGTGATGCTCACCCGCGACATGCCTGGGGGTGGGGCTGGATGGCACAGCCAGAACGATGCGCTTATCATCATACCGACTGAGCCAGCGAATAAGCGCTGGCGTGTTCGCTGGCCCGGGGGTGATTGGCAACCCCTGGCAATGGACCAAGGTTCCACCGCTGAACTGTTCCTAAAGGAATGAATTCAGCTCGGGTGGAAGCATGCTGCTTGCAAGCCTTGTAGCAAGGAAACTCCCCTTGCCGCACGAGTTCATTGAAGCTCCTGATCAGATCCCAGTGCTCCTGGCCTGACTGAAGCTCCTGACCCACCTGGACCTTGGGCCCGATACCATGATGGCCGACTTCCTTGCGAGGGTAAGGCTTGTCGATTTTCAGATGTCCTGAATCTGATATCGCAGAGTGAGGTAGCAAGATTCTGATGAAGTTAGGCTCAAGGGCCAGGTGGTCACACCCGGCCTTTTTCTGTTCCAACCTAACCACTGCTGAGTGGGTCATCCTCGGTTTCGCCATGGACTGGTGCTGCAGAAGTCGTGAGAGATTAACTTCTTTCAATCAACTGGTTACTGTTAGGGCCAAAATGACTGTTTTAGCCCAGCCTGGGCCTTTCAGAAAATAGCCTTGTCATCATAGACGGATTGCCGAAAATAGTGTCCAAGCCACTTATAGACCTGCAATGTATGACATTGCGTTGGGTTCATTTTGGAGTGAATCATATGACTACAGCAAAAAACTATCGCATCATAGGGGCAGCGTTGGGTGTGCTACTTTGGGCTTCCGGCCTACAGGCAGCAGCACCCTCCAGCCCTCAGAATACCATCGGTGGTCGCGCCTGGCTCGATATCGGTGGAGTCAACGTGACG
>JALRAZ010000022.1 GCA_023257935.1 Verrucomicrobiota bacterium | reverse complement strand
GCGCCGTCGTAACGGCTAAGCGGTTCCTGACGACCCTTCAGGAGGTTTCCCCTCTGATTCATTTCAAAGCCGGCTTTGAAATGAATCAGAGGGGAAACCTCCTGAAGGGTCGTCAGGAACCGCTTAGCCGTTACGACGGCGCCGTTTAAGATTCAGCTGAGCCACAGATTGAGCCAGTGCTGCCTTAACTGTAGCCAGTTCTTCGTCCGAAAGCTTTTCTTGAAGCCGTTCCTCAGCCTTGCGCCTAGCTTCCTCGGCCTTGTCCTCGTCTATGTTTTCTTCCCTTACCGCCATGTCTGTCATGACAGATACCTTTTCGGGGGTGACCTGAACAAAGCCATCGCCGATGGCTAGGTGGTGATGCTCGTTTTCCTTCCGCACACTGATCTCTCCGGCGGTGACCTGCGTCATCAGAGGGATGTGCTGGGGTAGGATGCCCAAGGTGCCTTCCTTACCTGGAAGGGTCACCATGTTGACTTCCTCCGAGTAGACGGTGCTCTCGGGAGTCACGATTTCAAGTTTGAGTGTCTGAGCCATGGGGACAAGATTTCTCGATTTAGGCTTCCAGAAAAGTCAGGCCAATCGGCAGATAGCCGATCGATCAGTCCTCTTCGTAGATTTCCTCGATGGCACCCTTCATGTAGAAGTTGCCTTCACCGACATCGTCGTGCTTGCCTTCAAGAATCTCCTTGAATCCACGCACTGTGTCCTTCACGCCCACCTGTTTCCCGGGGCGACCTGTGAACACTTCAGCCACCGAGAAAGGCTGACTCAAGAATCGTTGGATTTTTCGCGCACGGAACACGGTCAATTTGTCCTCAGGGGACAATTCGTCCATACCAAGGATGGCGATGATATCCTGCAAATCTTTGTAGCGTTGGAGCACACTCTGAACGCCACGTGCCACCGAGTAATGCTCTTCCCCGACCAGCTCAGCACTCAGTGCTCTGGAGGATGAAGCCAGGGGATCCACCGCTGGGTAGATGCCCAACTCGGCAATGGAACGTTCCAGCACCACGGTGGCATCAAGGTGAGCGAATGTGGTAGCAGGGGCTGGGTCAGTCAAATCGTCTGCCGGCACATACACGGCCTGGAAAGAGGTAATGGAACCCTTCTTGGTAGAAGTGATTCGCTCTTGGAGGTTACCCATTTCGGCAGCCAGGGTAGGCTGATAGCCCACAGCACTTGGAGTTCTGCCTAGGAGAGCCGAAACCTCTGAGCCAGCCTGGGAAAAGCGGAAAATGTTGTCCACAAAGAGGAGCACATCTTGATTCTTCTCATCGCGGAAATACTCGGTCATGGCTAGACCCGAGAGTGCCACACGCAGACGGGCTCCAGGGGGTTCGTTCATCTGACCATAAACCAGAGCGATCTTGGAATCTTCCAATTTGTCTTGCTTGATGACGCCTGCGTCGGACATTTCACCGTAAAGATCGTTGCCTTCACGGGTGCGTTCTCCCACTCCAGCGAAAACCGAAACACCACCATGCAACTTGGCAATGTTGTTGATCAGCTCCATGATCACCACCGTCTTGCCGACTCCGGCACCTCCGAAGGCTCCAACCTTACCACCCTTGAGGAATGGGCAGATCAGATCGATCACCTTGATACCTGTGGTCAGAATTTCTGGAGAGGTAGCCTGATCCACCAGTGCGGGGGCGGTGCGATGAATCGGGTAATATTTGTCCGCCTTGACGGGGCCACGGTCATCGACCGGTTGGCCGGTCACGTCGAATACGCGACCCATGACGCCTTCACCGACGGGCATCGAAATGGGGGCCCCTGTGTCGGAGACTTCGAAACCTCGTTTCAAACCTTCCGTGGAGGACATGGCAACGGCTCGAACCCAGTTATCTCCCAGGTGCTGTTGGACTTCCAACGTTAACTTGGTATCCTGTTCCCCAACTTTATAGTCGAGGGTGAGCGCGTTGTAGATAGCTGGTAGCTGGTCTGGAAATTCCACATCAACCACTGGCCCAATGACTTGAACGATCTTGCCTTTGTTCATCGATTTCGAAACCTAAAGTTCTTGGTAATCCTGAAAGGTGTTACGCCTCCGTTGGCATTTTTGCCGACACGAGCTGGTCAATGTAAGGTTTAGGGCAATCAACTGTCAAGCGGTCAGAGTGAGTTCTCTCTCCTCCATCTCAGGACGTCGGTCAGGCGCCAATCATTGGCACCAAGACCTGTTGATGAGCAGGCTCCCAGCCCTCCAAAATCTAAGACTAGGGAGTCACGATTTTCCAGAGATGCTGAGCTGAGCGCAGGAGGAGGGTTCGATTCAGAATCGCTGGTGAAGCCAGTGTTCGCTCCTCGAGATCATTTTGGGCTACCACCCTCATGCCCGATTTGTTGGCCTCCACGACGGTCACCTTGCCTTCCTCGCTGGTTAGGTAGAGATGGTTTCCCACCGATACAGGCGAAGCGCTGTAATTACCACCAACGCGCTCGCTCCAGTGAACTTGGCCACTTTGAGGCTCTGCACAAGTGAGAATCCCTCCATCGGAAAGGAAAAATAACAGATCATTGACCACAATGAGTGAGGGTGTATTGGGTGCGGATCGTTGGGTTTCCCAGCTGACATGGCTCTGGGTCAGGTTGCCAGTGGCTTGATCTAGGCGAATCGCCATGACCTTGGGACGATCGTAGCCTGTGCCGATGAATAGCTGACCTGCATGGAGGATGGGACGAGGGATGACCGAATAGCCTTCTCCGTAGTCCACCCGCCAGATGAGTGCCCCATTGGATGGATCATAAGCACCGACCATGCCGCTACCCGGGCTAATGACCTGGGTGCGGTCTCCCACCTTCACCGCTAGAGGTGTAGAAAATGAAAAGGTTTTTTTCGCCGCAGTTTCCCTCTTTGTTTTCCAGGCTATGTCGCCAGACTCGACCTCCAAAGCATAGAGTGCTGGTCCCGAGGCCCCATCTGCACTGAAAATGAGACGATTCCCAACCAGAGCTGGAGAGCCCCCGTTACCATGCACTGGCTCATAGGCAATGATCCTTTTCCATAGGATCTGGCCGTCATTCAAACTGAGAGCGCAGGTGCCAAAGTGTCCGAAATGAGCGTAAATCTTGCCATCGTCAAGGATGGGTGTGCAACTGGAGTGGCTGTTTTTTGAATGCCTAGCCTTTAAGGTGGCAGGGTCTGGCTTGAACACTTCACGCTCCCACTCAAGGCTGCCATCATGGAGGCTGTAGGAGGCGACGTGCAGGGTGATGCCCTCGTCGGTTGTGCGTGAACCACTCAGGATGATATGGCCCTGATCGACAACCGGTGAAGCCCAGCCATCCAGTGTCATGGGGATTTTCCAGGCGACCTTCCCTTCATCATTCCATTCGGTTGGCACATGCAAAGCTTTGGCGTGTCCTTGGCGGTCTGGTCCGCGAAAGGCTGGCCAGCTGTCCTCGGATCCTGAAAGGCTGGTCGGCAAGCATGCCATGGCTCCCAAGCTGATGGCCAAGACGAACGGTGGGAGAAAGGGTTTCATGCCATTACGATAGTTGAGAGCTTGATGATTTGGCAACCGGAAGGATTTCCTTAAGTAAGGCGTCCCATTCTGGTTCACGGAAACCCACAACACCATGTTCCCCCATCAACGCGAAGGGACGTTTAACGAGGTTACCATTTTGTGAAAGAGCGTTCAGCGCCTCGGACTCAGACCAGTTTGGCAGTGTGTCCTTCAAATTCATGCTCCGGTAATCCTGGCCAGCTGTGTTGAAGAGTCCCCTGATGTGACCATTGAGGGCTTGTAGCATGCGTTCCAATTCCTCGAGTTTGGGAGGTTGCTCCCGAATGGGTAAAGTTTCGTAGGCTATCCCTCGACGCTCTAAATACTTGAGCGCCTTGCGACACGTGTCGCAGCCCTTATAGACATAGACTCGGAGCGTGGTCATGAGGCTCCCATCTTGCCGCATGGTTTCCAGGGATCAATGCATTTGCTCCAGAGCCCTGTCGATTTCCTTCAACACTCGCTTTTGGCCTAGAATGGCCATGAGATCATACAGGCTTGGGCCCTTGGTTTTTCCCGTGCAGGCTAGGCGCACCGGGTGCACTAGCTTCCCAACCTTGACCCCCAGTTCTAGAGCGGTTGCCTTGAAGGTGGCCTGAATGGTATCGGCTGTGAATGGTGTGGTGGCGGCAAGGGCCTGCCGCAGTGCTTTGGTTAGGGGTAGGTTATCAGGAATGAGATGTTGCTGGCATGCTTCTTCATCCCGGGAGATATCCTCGCTACTCGAAAAGTAAAACCCTGCATAATCGAGTATTTCAGACATTTGCTTGAATTTGCCGTGAGTGCTCTCCAGGGCCGCTTGCACATAGGCAGGCTCCCATGAATCCAGGGATATCCCACTTCGTTCCAAAGCCTGGGAGGCCATCTGCAGGTGGGCTGGCATGTCCAATTGGGCCAGATATTGCCCGTTGAGCGATAGCAGCTTATCCATGTCAAAGCGGGCATTGTGTCGTAGCACCTGAGGCAGGTCAAAAAGCTCAATCACCTCGGCCAACTCCATTTTCTGGCGATCGTCCTTGGGCGACCACCCCAAGAGTGACAGGTAGTTCACGACCGCCGCTGGTGTGAATCCCTCTTCCATGTAGGTCGTCATGGATGCGCCCAGATCGCGCTTGCTCATCTTGGAACCGTCCTGATTCAGAATGAGCGGTATGTGGGCATACTGGGGTGGTGTTGCCCCCAAGGCTTGGAATAATGCGATGTGCTTGGAAGTGTTGGACAAGTGGTCCTCTCCACGAATCACATGAGTGATGCCCATCTCGAGGTCATCGATTACGTTGACCAAATGAAAAACCGGTTTGCCATCCGAGCGCACGATGACGAAATCTGGATCGGCTTCCTCTCGGTCGGTTAGTTTTCGAGTGACTTGTCCGCATACCAGATCGGGAATGACAACCGGCTCACGGGTCATACGAAAACGAATGGCTCCATCTCGCTCGTAGGCAAGGTCCTTTTGAAGTAGCTGCTCGACGTGCTTTTGATACAAGTCACTGCGCTGCGATTGAAAATAGGGTCCCCGATCGCCTTTGGCCGCAGCTTTAAGATCACCACAAGTAGGGCCTTCATCCCAGTCCAGACCAAGCCATTGCATGGAAGAGAGGATGATCTCCACCGCTTCCTGGCTATTTCGTGCCTCATCCGTATCTTCGATACGTAGGACGAAAGTGCCTCCGGTATGCCGGGCGTACAGCCAATTAAATAAGGCGGTTCTAGCTCCACCTATATGCAAGTAACCCGTGGGGCTGGGGGCAAATCGTACTCGGACACTCATCAGGTCTTCATACGTATTGCATCACCAGATGACAAGCCACCTTTCTCACGCCGCGCCTCCAGTTCATGAAGGGTAGCGACCAATCGTTCGAGTATGGGCGTTGGCACATTGGCCGACCGGGCGCAATCCAGAGGTTGGCTGAAAAGGCTATCCATTTCCAAAGGGTCTCCCCGCTCAAAGTCAATCAGCGTCGAAGCCCGGTAGGACCCCATGGTCCGTGTCTTGGCGATCAGTTGGTCCGGCAGTGACGGATCAATGGAGTAACCTAGGCTTTGGGCAACATGCATGACTTCCTGCATGAGCTGCTTGATCCGCATCAGCCATCGCCTGTCGTTCAATAATTTCCCCGCATCCAAGCAGGTTCCTTCCTCGAGGTGCTCAAGTTGAGTTGGATCCCCATCAAAAGCCAGATGACCAAGGCGTGCTGCCACCCCAAGTCCATTGAAAGGGATATTCCACAGGAGTTTTTCCCAATGCGCCTGCATCAGATTTGAGGTCACTTGGCATGGGATGTCAGCTGACTGGAGAAGTGCCTGCACCTCCTCAAGTCTTCTTGTCGTGCTGCTTTCCCACTCGCCAAGGACAATCAGTCCGTGATCCAGATGTTGGATCACTCCCGGACTGATACGATTGAGGCAGACAAAGCACAGTCCCCCCAGGATCCTTGAAGCCGGCACAAGGTTCGCTAATGCCTGTTCGTTTCCCAGACCGTTCTGCAGAGTGAGTACTTGAGTCTTAGGCCCCATCAGTGGCTCCAGCAAAGGCTTGAGAGCCTGGTTGGCAGTGGTTTTGAGTCCTACCAGAACCAAATCACAAGCACCGATGGTATGACCCGATCGATGCGCATGAGGATGGACATGGAATGAACCATTCGGGCTTTCAATGCGGACTCCATGTTGGCTGACATGCTCAAAGTCGCTGCGAAGCAGGAAATGAACTTCCAGACCAATTCTGCGAAGCATGGCACCGTAGTAGCTTCCCAGGGCGCCACATCCAATGATGCCTATTTTCACGATTGTCTGATCCACCGCTGAAGGATTTCAAAAAAAAGGCGTCTCTTTTCAGAGACGCCCTTTGAACTTAAAGTACTGGCCTAATACAACATTACTTCTTCTTGGCAGGTACAACAGCGTCTTTACAGGCCTTGGCAACGCGGAATTTCAGCACTTTCTTGGCAGCGATTTTAATTTGCTCACCAGTTTGTGGGTTGCGACCCATACGAGCCTTGCGTGAAACCAGAACGAGTTTTCCGATTCCGGGAAGGGTGAATCCATCCTTGGCGTGCTTATAAGAAAGCTGAGCCAGCAGATCGAGGATTTCAGTCGCACTTTTTTTGGTCACATCTGCTTTCTCGGCAATGGTTGCCGCCAGCTGTGACTTGGTCAATGGTTTAGCCATATAGTTGTTGTCAGTTAGGTTTATTATTTGAGGTCGAAGCAACAGAGACGTGCTCTGCTAGTTGCAGCAACCAGTCGGGCAGCATTTTTAGGGAATTGTTGATTTTATCAACCTTTTTATAGCGCTAAACCTCAATATTTTCGCGGTCATTGAGGCTTTGGCCCATGCTGCTCCAGAACCTCAATCAACTTCTGGTAATCGGAGCTCTGGTTATACAATTGAGCTGAGATCCGTAGGAGCCTTCTTGGGTGGTGCGGCCAGGGCACAATGGGAACTTCGATTTGATGCTCTGACCAGAGTTTATCTTGAAGGCTGTCCGAATAGAGCGGTGTGCTCTCCGGAATCGGCATGTTGGTATCCGGAATCTGTACTGATGCCATGGCACCAAGCATGGAGTCAGGGGCCAGGCACCTATAACCCAAGCGCGACTGGAGTTGTTCACTGGCCTGAGTCACAAGGGTGTGATTGCGCTGCATGATAGCCTTCCAGCCTCCTGGCATTTGCCCTGCCATCCATTTGATGGCAGTCCCAACGCAAAGCCAGGCCGTGGGATCGGCCGTGCCTGTCCAGTCAAACTCCATGGTGAAGCGGCTACGATCCTGGCGTGTGGCATTGGCACCATGACTGATAGCAAGCGGGCGTATGATTGGCCTGTGTTCAGGATGGACGTGCAGGAAGCCAGCACCCTTGGGAGCACAGAGCCATTTGTGGCAGTTCCCGGTGTAGAAGTCTGCTTCCAGATCTCTTAGATTCAGATCAATCATGCCAGGTGCGTGGGCTCCATCTACTAAGGTCAGGATGCCTCTTTCGCGCATACGTGCTACGACCTCCTTGATAGGAAAAACAAGTGCTGTAGGGCTTGTGATGTGATCAACCAAAAGCAAGCGGGTTCTTGAGCTGATACACTTTTCAATATGCTCGCATATCTCAAGCGGATCCTTCAAAGGCAAAGGGATAGGAGCCACCCTGATACGGGCCCCTGCGCGTTCAGCCACGTAACCGAGCGCATTGCTGCAGGCGTTGTAGGCATGGTCAGTCGTCAGCAGTTCATCCTCAGGGTCAAAGTTCAGAGAGCGCAGGACGGTATTGACGCCACTGGTTGCGTTGGAAACAAAGGCCAGTGACTCCGAATCAGCTCCAATGAATTGGGCTAATGTTTCCTTGGATTGGTCCAGCATTCCTTCAAGCCGGCGAACCATGAAATCCACAGGTTGCTCTTCAAGCAGTTGACGCAGTCGTGCTTGCTCTGCAAGCACCGGTTTGGGACAACTGCCAAAAGAGCCATGGTTCAAGAATGTCATCCCATGGGCCAGTGGCCATGCTTCAACCTCCCCGACTCGGGCCATGGCTTGAGCTTGCATCGTGTGGGCAATGGGAGCGTTCGGCTTGGGCAATGGCAAGGTCGGCTCGAGCGAGAGGGTTGAGGTTTAACCTTTAGGAAGTGACTCCAGTTGCCATAGAGACCGCAGAGTTTGTCGCTTTCTCACCACATGATGCTGGTCGCCATCAACCAGGATTTCCGCCGGCATGGCACGGGTGTTGTAATTGGAGGCCATGGTGAAGGCGTAAGCCCCGGCGCTGAGCATCCCAAGCAGGTCGCCCTCACGACATTTTGGAAGTGGGCGGTTTTTGCAGAATGTGTCCCCTGACTCGCAGATGGGACCCACCACGTCGGTGGGGATCAGGGTAGCTCGACTGGCGCGAATCGGGACGATTTGGTGGTAGGCTTCGTAAAAAGAAGGTCGGATCAGGTCATTCATGGCCGCATCGACGATGACAAAATGTTTCTTACCCGTGTCCTTGATGTATTCAACGCGCGTTACCAGTAGCCCAGCATTGCCTGCAATGAATCGTCCTGGCTCAATCAAGATGCGCATGCCGAGTGGTTTTAACAGGGGCAGCAGTCGCTTGGCGTAGATGGCTGGGGTTAGGAGCCCTTTGGCTTGTTTGCCTTGCCACCAGGCTGGTGTACCGCTCTCCAGAGCGGGATCATAAACAATGCCCAAGCCTCCTCCGATGCTGAAACACTCAAGCCCGTGGCGGTCCCTTAAACGCTTGACGAGCGGGATCATCTTGCGCACCGCATCCACGAAAGGTTTGACCTTGGTCAACTGGGATCCGATGTGCATCTGGATCCCTCTGAGTTTGAGATGCGGCATGCGCGCCATGCGCTCATAGAGTGCTTCAATGTCTTCGTAGGCGATACCAAATTTGTTTTCATAGGTGCCGGTCGTGATTTTGGCGTGGGTTCCGGCATCGACGTTGGGGTTGACACGTATGGCCACCGGTGCCGTTTTTCCCATTTCAGCTGCGATTGCCTGGATACGCTGGAGTTCTGCTAAACTTTCAATATTGAAAGCATAAATACCACTTTTGAGGGCATAGCGAATCTCTTCGGCGGTCTTCCCAACACCGGCAAAAACACATCTTCCAAGATCTCCCCCCGCCGCCTTCACACGCATTAACTCGCCCTGACTGACCGTATCGAAGCCACTACCCAGTTTGGCTAAGGTGTGGAGCACACCAATATTGGAATTGGCTTTCACCGCATAGCAAATCGAGTGATCCAACCCACTTAATGCCTGCTCCAAACTGTGATAATGATGGGTCAGGGTCTGAGAGGAATAAATGTAAAGAGGGCTTCCGTATTGTTGGACTAGCTCTTCCACCGCAACCCCTTCACAGTGGAGTTGACCCTTGACATACCTGAAATGATGCATGGCCTGTCTTTATGCCCGCAGCGGCTGGGAAAGACAATTGGCTTTTTCCACCCAGCAAAGACTTGTCGATGGGTAAGTCATGCCATGAGCCTCCTTATGCTGACCCGTGTCAGGCACAGCTTAATGGTTACCGAACGGGCCCGAGCGGCGCATCAAAAAATGAAAACGTTGCTCTTTTATTGATCCGCATGCTCCAAAAACAAGTCCTCACATGCACGGAGCTTGTTTCCCAAATGGCCGAATCCTAGCTTCGGTCAGTCCCTGTTATTTCAATCCAGTCCTTAGAGTTTGCTTCAACATCTCTATTTGGGTGTTTGAGTGGAGATTGAATCATACGGGGCTAAAAGACTGAAAGAAGCTGCTTTTCAGCTTCAGCACTGAACTGAGTCAGCAATCAAACAAAACCTTTAGCCTTTTGTTCATCCTACATTGCTAGGCTGATCATTTGGCTAAATGGCGTGAAGCATTGATTTCCTTTGGAAGGGGCTGCTGCTTGGCTTACTTGCTTGTTGACCCAGTTCAGACAACAAAAATCAGAAGGAAGTATGCATACATCGAATAAAATCAAGTTATTCTCTGCTGTGTTGGGATCGGCACTTGCCGCCTCCGCGCACGCCGGAGAGAAAACATGGGACTTCGAAACGGATCCGTTCGAAGAATTCCCATTCATCACTTCGAACCAGGAAGAACTGGTTTGGGGTGGTCAAGGTTGGGACGACTGGGGTGCCGAGGGCAATCCCGGTGGTTTCTTCTCCATATCCGAAGCCGTTGGCAGCATAAGCACCATTGCGGTATTGCCGGACATTGACAATGGTGAGTTTGTTAAAGCTTTCACCATGACCATGGACCTTCGCATGGGTAATGGCACCACCGATCGCCCAGCTGATGGTATCTCCATTAACTTTGCTCGCGCAGCCGGCCCTGGCGTGGCCGGTGATCCCATGCTGGCAGATTTGGAAGGCGGTAGTGCTAATGCAAGCAATGCAGCTACTTCAGGTGCGGCTGAAACAGGAACCAGTACTGGGGTAGCTATCAGTTTTGATACCTGGGCTGGCAACACTCTTCCCGATGGCCCCGATATCGAGGGTGTCATCGTACGTGTGGACAACAAGACGGTGGGCCGCTTCGCTATGCCCACTCGCCACGGCGCCCCCGACGATATCACCAGTCTCCAGACTGGACCCATTGGTGGCAGTGCTGCCGCTCCGGATGCTGAGCGTGGTGACCCCACCATCCTTAGCTGGGTGCCGCTGGAAGTCAGTGTCAATGAATTGGGTTTGCTCAACGTAAACTATAAGAACCAACCCCTGGTTGAGGACTTCGAGTCGGGATTCTTTCCTAGCCCCGGTCAGATCATCCTGATGGGTCGCACCGGTGGTGCCAACGAGGCTCACCATGTGGACAACCTCAAGCTGGTGACAGAGTTGGCCAACGAGCCCATCATCACTGGATTGGTGGCGACGGCTGACAGCTTCTCAGTCACCTTCCGCGACATCGGTTTGGCTCAGGTGCTTCAGAACACCATCACCGTGTCACTGGATGGTGAGGATGTGACTGCCGCCCTGCAAGTCAGCAAGGATGGTGAATTCACGACTGTGAACTATCAGTCGCCTTCGAACTTTGCTTCGGGGTCGCAGCACGTGGTGGAGGTTCGTGCCGACACCTCCAATGGCGGTGTGCTCACTGCGAGTCCTTCCTTTACCGCAGCCACCTACGCGCATGTGCCAGCCAGTCTGGCCCTGTCCAACGTCGACACTTCGACCCCTGGCTTCTTGATGTATGTTAAGCAGTCTGCTGCGGGTCTGGCCAACAGCACAGCTGATCGTCTGGCTCACTTGGCCGATGACAGTGAGAACATTGCTGATGACTGGGGATCTGAAGACTACACCTGGACCGTGGAACTGATTAACTTCGACCAGGACGGCAACCCTCAGGGTGAGTTCCGTGATCTGGGTGATGGTTCCAGTCAGGACGTGTTTGATGATTTCATTCCTGGTATCCCTGGGCTTGAAGGTGGCACCGATAACATCACAGCCATGATCGACACTGTGGTGCGGATTCCTGCTGCTGGGTTCTACACCTTCGGCTTTAACTCCGATGATGGTTTCTTGACCACAGCTGGCAATGACTCGGCTGACGCCGTGAAGCTGGGTGAGTTCAATGGTGGACGTGGTGCCAGCACCACCGCTTACAAGGTTTACTTTGAAGCAGCAGGTGACTACCCCATGCAGAGCCTTTGGTATGAAGGTGGCGGCGGTGCCAACCTGGAATGGTTCACCATCGAGCCTACCAAGGCCCTGCTCAATGACACAGCCAACGGAGGTCTGAAGACCTTTGCCGTCAAGCCCGTGCTGGCCACTACGGTGACAGGCGTTTCGCCTGCCGGCGGTAGCAACCCCTTCCCAAGTGACAACATCAGTGTGACCATTGCCGATGGATCTGCCTCGGTGAACACGGGCTCAGTGAGCCTGAGTGTGAACGGTCAGGATGTGGATGCGAGCGTAAGCAAGAGCGGTGGTGTGACCACCATCGAACTGGACCGTGGCGGTGCCATGTGGGGATCGGGTGAAGAGGTCACCGTGGGTCTGAGCTACACTGCAGGGGGAACCACCCGCAATGTGAGTTGGGATTTCACCGTCCGCAGCTATGTGGGCATTGCCACCGATTCGGTAGGCGGTCAGTCAGGTTTGGTCTTGGGTGATGCCAGCTGGTCGGAAGATGGCGGTGGCGCCAGCGGTCAGCCAGGCGATCTGGCACTGGATCTGACGGGCACCTCAGGCACCATGGTGGTCAAGGGAGCTGAGTTCCTCAACGAGGCATTCGGTAACGACGTGCTCACTGTGGCTTACTGGGCCAAGAAGGACACCATTCAGGATAGTTCGGCCATCTGGATCACCAGTGAGTCGGCCGGAGCTGGGAACCGTGGTTTCCAGGCTCACACCCCCTGGAGTAACAACAACGTCTACTTCGATACCGCAGGTTGCTGTGCTGGTGGCACGCAGCGTGTGAATGGTGACATTGCGACCTATGAAAACTTCGATGACAACTTCTGGAGTGAATGGCACCTGTGGTCCTTCTCCAAGGATGGTGATGTGAAGGAAGTGCGCATTGATGGCAACCTGTTCCTGGAAAGCACTGGAGCGGATCCGCTGACTGCGGACGTGATGGACTTCTGGGTTGGATCTGAGTTTGGCACCGGTCATTACGATCGATCCATGTTTGATGACATGACGATCTTTGATCATGCGGTGAGCGAGTCAGACCTCAAGAGCGTGGTGGCTGGAGCTTCTCTGGCGAGCCTGAGTGGGGTGATTGCCCACTGGGACTTCAACACCGCTCCGGCTGCCGGATTGGCAGATGGGGCTGTAGTGGCGATTAACTTCGCAGCGAACGAGCCAGCTGGCAACCGATCGGATGTGACGGGAGCCGCTGGTGCCTTGGGCACGGTGAACTGGAACAACGTGGATGGGGCAGCCGGCTCCGCCTCGAATCTGGTGGCCGATGTCAACGGCAGTGCAGCCGCATCGAGCGTTTCTGTGGAGTGGTCCTCACCCAACACCTGGTCGAGCACCGGTCGTGGTGAAGAGAACAACACCGGTACTGGTAACGATGGCAAACTGATGACTGGTTACATTGACACCAATGCAACCGATCCGAACTCC
>JALRAZ010000012.1 GCA_023257935.1 Verrucomicrobiota bacterium | reverse complement strand
GGGCATGAGGCGCGCGCGGTCGGCATCCTCGAGCATGGCGTAGGAGAGCGGCCCGGCCCGCGACGGCCCGCCGAACTCGAGCCCCGCGGTCATGTGGCGCCCGTGCGAGAACTTGAGCCGCCCGGGATCCTCTGCGTCATCACTAATGGTGAAGTCCTTGAGCATCAGATGAATCGGGCTCAAGTTGACCAACTCGACAAATTCAAATCGCTTGAAGGCATCTCCATGCCAAGCCACGGGCGCAGCCAGGACTTCACTGAATTTGACGGTGCTCATGTAGGAATCCTCAATCCAGCCCCAAGTCTGGATCTGCTCGGCACGATCCAGCCAAATACCAGATCGTTTTTGGCCCATGACCTCCACACGATGAGCTCCCTGACCCAGCCCGCTAAAGTTCATTGGCATTTCTACCGGGAACGCGCTACTCCAAGCTCCTCCATCAAGACGATAACGGTAGGCTTGAATCCCTGCGCCGCCAGCCTGCAATTTGAGCTCGCGCACGGTCAACGCAGAAGACGTGATGGGAGGGCCTTGAACCACCAATCCCTCCTCAATCATGGCACCTGCGTCGAGGCCAATGGAGGTCATGCCAGTGGCCATAGACCCCATCTCCAGGGCAACATTTCCTTCGGTCAAACTCACAAACAACGGATCACCCACTTGATTGCCCACCCCTGGAATTGACAGGGTCGAAGGCATCAGTGTCTCATCAATGCGTACGGTTAGCTTGGGATTCAGAGCCTGCGCTTCCTCAAGCGCATGCAGTATCTTGGTCTGGTAAAAGATGTTGCCCACCATTTCCAGCGCTACGGGTGGTTGGGTGCGCCGGACTAACTCCATAAAACTGACAGAACCCAAGGTTGCCCCCACAAAAGTGTTGTGTGCGGCATAGGCCCGTGACCATTCCTTGAGGAGCAAGTCATGATCATTATTGATGAAGACATTGCGCACCAGGGTGATATTTGAACTATCACCATTGTAAAGCCCCGTGGCTATGGCGTGCGCCTCACTGTCGCTCGTATTGGCCTTGTGAAAATCCATGAATACATTGCCCTCAATGTAGGCGTCGGAACCATCGAGATCCAGACCATCATCAGACCCTCCAGCAAACCGATTATTCAGGAACAAAGGCACTGGCCCAGGCAGCTTACCCCCAGTGAAGTCAATGACATCAGCGTAGCCAGTTGTTTTACCAAAATAGCAATTGTCAATAATCCAATAGCCATTATCGGGAATACCTACCCCAGAAATAGGCTCTCCTTGGGTCACATCGGGAAAATAACTCGATGAAATTCTGAGCGAACTGTAGTCACTGCGCACAAAACTGGAGTAGGCCCCTATCCACTTCAAGCCCACCACATCCGCTCTGGATCCGGATAACACGATCCCTGGGGACTCCGACCATTCAAGGGTTGCATGAGCAATTTGATTTGCCTCCATACTGCCTTCGAACCGAATCCCACGCCAACGCATGGTTTCATGACGATTTCGGGTTAGGTAGACACGACGGGTTGGTTCGCCTTCAATGAGCAATCGCCCCTTGACTACCAAGCCAGCTCCCTGATTGAACTCGACTGTCGTTCCAGCAGCAATCCGTAGGGTGATTCCCTCAGGGATCACCAGATCATCATTGAGTGTTACAGGGCTCATCGATGCATCCCACATTGTGTCTGCGCTAAGGCTGCCACCAAGCGGGATCGCTGAAAGATCAGGTTCCAGAAAAATCGGTAAGTATACAGTCTCCAGCAGCTCTCCATCCGAATCCAAACTTTGTACGGTGACTTCATTGAGGCCAGAGTGCAGATCGAGTGCTTCACTGACCCAAATCCCTTCCCACGGCGACCAGCTGGCCGGGTGACCACCCACTCGTATTTGATTGGTGTGTAATCTGTCAGCCCTGCCGGTTAGAACCAATTGACCTGAGGGTGCTTGGTAATAACGCAGCCAACTTGGATCAGCAAAGGGAAAAGGTAAATCCACCTGAAGAGAACCTTTCAGCTGGTCAAGGACTTCCTGTCGACGTGTCAGAGCTTCTTCAATGATCGATTCCACAAAAGCATCAGAGGTCCAGAAACCTAAGGTCTGTTGCACCATATCCCTGAGCCTACCTTCTTCCAAAACATCTTCAGCTAGCATGATCAGTTCCCTGAAATACCTGGGAGCCATGGATGGATGGCTGAGAAAGCGTCGAGGGATATCTCGATTGGCTGCTCTCAGTATGGATAGGTTTCGAACCTGGGCTCCCAAATGGGCTCCCATACCCAGCAAGGAATCCAAATCATAGGGAATGAGTCGACTCGCAGCATCTTTCTGTCCTAAGTAAAGCGCGTAGTCGCCGGCACCGCCGTTTCCGAAACTGGTTTCAGTATTACCCAGCAACGCATCCATCGCAAAATACCTCAACCAGTTGGGCACATTGACCCAACTGGAAATCGATCGCTCAAAAGAGGCGGGATCGGTTTGACTCAAATAGCGGGTCAGGTCAATCAAGTCACTCCAGTCATCCTCCTCTTGTTGATTACCCTTTCGGTAATAATCAGATGCTTTATAGGCCTGGGGATCCTCACCCAGGTATTCAAGGTTACCGCTCCCTGATGGACGGTATAGGTGACCTTGGTCGTCGCCAGGGAAAGCTAATTTAACAAAGCGATCATCCAGCACATCCACCTGTGCGAAGCACCCAAATTGCGGGAATCCGGGACTGGCATAATTGACACCGTTTTCCAGCCACCTCACAGGACGAGCAGAAGCTGCAGGGAGCCCTACCGCACGCAGCATGACTGAGCCCAGGACCTGAGAAGGTGTGTTGACGGCATTCAAGGCGATGGCAGATCGGCCACGCCAGGGTCGGTCACTGGAAAAATTAACCCGTCGATTTTTAACCGGAGCTGCCCGTGAGGTGCTTCCACGCAACCTCAAGCCCACCCCATAATGGACTTCCCAGGAACCCTTTTCATAGCACATGAAGGTGGCATTCATGGCTGCATCACTGCTCGCGTTCCAGGGCAATTTCCCGATAGCTTCCAAAGTAAGACGATCCTCTGGCCTCATGATGGCCCTCATGATGGGAAGGGATTCTGGGTCGTCCTGCCAAGCATCGTCGACCTGATAAAGCGCATTGGCCAATTGCCCCGCCTCAGTCAGTGCTGGCCAAGTCCGATGCCTTCCGGCGCCATCCTCAGCTCGGAGGAAAAACTCACAAACGCTTTGATCCGGCAAGGCTTCAATCCAAGTGCCGTAACGTCCGTCGCCAGCACGCCGGTCTGCATTGAGCCCGTCATCGAACATGGGCACGACATGCCAAGCTGTATCCTCGCCCACTCGATAATGCAGCTCAACGCCTCCTATAGGACCACTACCAGATAAGATATCAGCGCTCACCCAGACTGCTTGAGATGACTGCGGTAGGGGCGGCCAATGATTCACATTCAGGATTAGGGGCGCGATGGCTACTTCACTGAGGCTGTTTTTCATTCCTGGACTACCGCCTTGCTCGCTTGATGCACCCCAGTTTTGCCCGTGCAGGCCTGAGACTAAAATGGAGCGACGCTCCAGAGAGCTCCCCCCTCCATCGTGCTGATCGGACCATGTCCAGCCTCGGTAGCCGTGGTCCAGCTCACCCCGAACGCGCTGACTCCAATCTCCCTCATCCCAATAGTCAACCCGATCCACTTCCCTACCCTCCGCATCCTTGAGACGAATGCTTTCTCCGCTGTTGCTGAGTTGCCCATCCCATGGCCCCATTGCATCCAGATCAAAAAGAACTCCCAACTCATGTTCTTCTGGAGACAGCCTCGATCCTACAACAACTAGATAGGCTCCGGGCAGGATCACTTTTTCAGGGAACAGGTAATCAACCCCACCCTCAAGAGACCAATCGGCAAGATTGATGGGATGATCATCCACATTAATTAACTCCAAAAATTCGAATTGACCGGATGGTGCCTTGGGGTGGTACATGATCTCATTAATCAACACCTTGCCTTCTGAAAGCACAGCGATTGGATCGGCTATCCTTTGTAGATCAAGCTGTGCTTTTGGCTGCAGGGCTGGCTCCCATGACCATTGTGGTTGAGAGGAACCACCGCCATCCCACCCTCCGTGCAGGGAGTCTGCATCGGGTTGCACCTCCAGCCCAAGTGGGTAGGCATCAAACGCGTATGAAGACCACTCTCTCTGAGAGTCAAGCTCGACAGGCAAGCCGTCTACAAGGATCCTCCCCGTCCCCTTGCCTAATACTTCCAGGCTCACTGGCACGGGAACTTCCAACGACAACCACTGAGCCAGGTGAGTGCGAAGGAAGGCGTTGCGCTGGGTCGCAAACTCCCTCATCCGCTGGAGGTGTTGTTCCCACTGGTCCAAGGACTCGGGGGCAATCAAATCACCTTGTTCTTGCCCACCCCAACGGGAGATTTGATAGCCCATTTCAGGGCGGATGGCATCGGCCAATTGATTGAGTTGTGATAAAACCCGTTCTGGGGAAAATTGATTCTCCAGACGAAAAAGAAGTCGCTTAGCAAGGCGTCGCTTGAAGCGCTCGTTACCAAGGCCCTTGTTGAGCAAGCTGCTCACCGGGTTACTATTATCAGCCAAGATCAATCTACCCAAGGTCCCGTCCTGACTGGCGAGCCCATGCCAGTTCATACTCATGTCCAGGTCATTCAGCAGCCACCTGATGCCCTTATCCTTCGCGCTGGATCGCCAAAGGGTGAGGTTATTGTGAGGCCAATCCAGATTGCCGGCGTAGATCTGAACGGCGAGATAGTCAGCAAATTGATCAAGGTCAAATCGCTCAGCAAGCGATTGATAAAAAGCATCCGACTGGGTGTCCTCAATTGAATCGAGCCACTCGAAGGCCTCCTTGAAGGGACGCCAATGTCCATGTAAGGGACGAAGAAAGCCATCCACCATATCCAGTTCATCGGTGGAAAGGGAGTGTTTCTGGGCCAGGTGATGTTCGTTGGCACGCTCCCGCAGGTTGTAAAGACCATGATAGGCTCCCTCGAGGAAAACATGAACCGGAAGATAAGCTTGAGTTGTCAAGCCCATGTCCTCTGCCAGACGGTGAATCAGGGCATCTCTCAGCATGGTCTGCCACCAATCATTCCCGCCATTTCGCAAAAGCAACTGTTTGTAGGAAGCCTTTCCCTGCTCAGGAAAAATATCCGCTTCGAGACGAGCTGCCCCGTATCGAGACCGGGCAATGAGGGCAATAGATTTTTGAGGGTTGGCTCGGGACCACCCGCCGTGAATTTTGGATCCGAGATAATGCACCCATGATCTCGGTTGGCCTGGTGGGATCCATTCGAGAAAAGTTCGGTGCTCCTCATCCTTCCAGAAATTCGCCCCAAAGAAGGGAATTTCCTGCGAGGCGTCTGGCCCCATCGAAAAGATCCCTTCATGAGGGTCAAACCAGCCAGGAGGATCACTGCTTAATGCCAGCATGGGTAGCGTGGTCTCAAACCCTATCACGTAGCTGGACGCAGCCATCGGGCTAGGCAAGTAGCCATGACGTAAAGCCCGGGTCTTGACAATCGTGGTGGTTTTGAGCTCCAAAGGCTCCAGATAAGGCTGTCCTCGCTCAGCGGGGTCGCTTCCATCCAGGGTATAAAGCACAAGCGCCTCGGGGTCCGAATGATTCAAAATCAGCTCAATAGGTTCATCATAAGCTCCTGCGGGAAGCGATGTGCGGGGAGCTTCGAGCATGCCCTGGTAACCATGCGCTTCATTAGGCTTGCCGGGAGTCGGGTTGCTTAACTGAGGCTGTGCTGACAATCCCACCCAGCCTTGGGAAATATCACTTGGGGATTTTATCACTTGGCGAATTTGCAATAAATCCCCATCAGCATTGGTTAGAAACAATTGGCTTGTTTTCTGGGAAAGTTTGAAAGCAGCGTGAGCATATTGCGAGGGAAGAGCCCATTTATCCTCCAAATAACTCTCAACCTGAAGGATTTCATTAGCCGCAAGCGGGCGATCGTAAAGCAGG
>JALRAZ010000491.1 GCA_023257935.1 Verrucomicrobiota bacterium | reverse complement strand
TGAAGCTGATCAGGCGGTAGCCGCTAAAATCGATTTTACTTTGGATATTCTTTTCAAAGGCGGATCAAACCGATCTTCCGATGACCCGAGCGCCCTGAATTGAAATTGGCAAAATGGGGTCTGACAGGCATTTTTGAAACGATCAAACTCCTTGCCATGAAACCACTGCTGTCCCAAATGAAACCCACCCAAAGTACTCATCGAATCGCAAGCTTGGCAGGGCTTGTGATAGGGATGGGCTCCTGCCTCATGACAACCCAGGCGGCTGACCGACCCTTGGCCTACAACAAGGAGCACACCGGCGCGCATCATGCACCCCCCATCCTGCCTGGACTCGAGGCATTACCCATCATCTACCCTCTGACCGATCCCCTGACTTGGTCGGATGGCAGTGGGCGGGTGGAGGCGTTCGAGGATTGGGAGCGGCGACGATCGGAAATTAAAGCCGAGATTGAGCATTATGAAATTGGCCCCAAACCACCTCGTCCGGAAAACCTCAAGGCAAGTTATGAAGACGGGACGCTAAGGGTGACCATTGAGGTAGGCAAAGAAACGCTGACCCTGACATCCAAAATCAGTCTTCCTGAAGGCGAAGGCCCCTTCCCTGCCATCATTGGAATCGGCCGTGGCACCGGTAGCCTTCCAGCCCAACTTTTTGAGAACCGGGGTATTGCCCAGATTCCATACGCTTTCGGGCAAGTCATGAGTCACACCCAAAAACGTGGCCAGGAGCCCATCAACCGATTGTATCCTGAGTCCCTTGACATGGGCGCCTATAGCGCCTGGTCCTGGGGAGTGAGTCGATTGATTGACGGGCTGGAACAGGTTCAAGACAAACTTCCCATTGATCTGTCACACCTGGCCATCAGTGGCTGTTCTTTTGCTGGCAAGATGGCCCTATTTGCCGGAGCCTTCGACGAACGTATTGCCCTAACCATTGCCCAGGAACCAGGGGGTGGGGGTGCGGCTGCCTGGCGCGTGTCAGAAACGCTGGGCAATGTCGAAAAATTGGGCGCCACCAGCCATGCATGGTTCATGGAGAGTATGTTTCAATTTGGCGGTAGCCATGTGTGGAGGTTGCCCATGGATCATCATGAGCTCATGGCCATGGTCGCCCCACGCGCCCTACTCATTCTGGGCAATCCCGATTACCAATGGCTCGCTGAAGAATCTGGCTATATCTCCTGCCGAGCCGCTCATGAGGTCTGGAAGCACTTTGGCATTGGGGATCGCTTCGGCTTCTCCATCGTAGCGGGTCACCCGCATTGCCGCTTACCTGAGGGGCAATATCCTGAGGTGGAAGCCTTCGTCGACAAATTCCTTCTTGGGAAAAAGGATGCCAACACTCAGGTCGCGATTCACCCTTTTGAGGCAGTCGATCACGCGCAATGGTATGACTGGTGGGGTCATGGAAACCCAGAGTTCAAAGGGGCGGCCGATGCCTATGTGATCAGCGTAGAAGCTGAATGTGGGCAGGTGGGTGATGGGTGGGAAACGCGCTCGGAAGATGGGGTTTCCAACGGAGGGTTTGTCACGCCCAGATCAGGTGTACAAAGCATTGATCAGGCCCCAGATGACACGGATAAGCAAATCCAGATCCCAATTACCCTGGAAAAAGATGGAGCCTTCACCTTGTTTGCACGACTCAGATGTCCTTCGGCCGATGACGACTCCTGCTGGCTACAAGTTGACGATGGCGAACCCATCATGCGCAATGGGCTTGGAACCAGCGGATGGCAATGGATCACAATGGAAAAACTTGCGCTGGAAGCCGGCACCCACAAGATCTCAATTGGTGTTCGAGAGGATGGGCTTGCTTTGGACAAAATCTGC
>JALRAZ010000518.1 GCA_023257935.1 Verrucomicrobiota bacterium | reverse complement strand
CCTTGGAAAGAGGTCTTGGTTTCCTGGGATCACCTTTCATTTAAGACAGACTACGGTGTGCTTGGAGGCATGCTACTCCCTGCTTTGGACAAAGCCCAGGCAAAGGCCGTAAGATCGCAATTGGAGATCGAACTTGCCAAGATCGCTGTGGATCTGGAGCGACATTTCCTTGAGCACGGGGTCTACCCTGAAAGCTTAGAAAACCTAGTGCCTCAATGGGCTCAAACGACCCCACTTGATCCCATGACTCGCCAACCGCTTCACTACCGGAGCCTGTCCGAGGGCAAGGGCTTTGAGCTCTACAGCGTCGGCCTCAACGGGGAGGATGATCAAGGCAGACGGGCAACCAAATCCCCCCGTGATGGATTCAGACAGGCCGATGACCTTTTAATCCGAGTCCTGCCTGAGATAGCTCCACTGCCTAAATATACTTTGGGTACAAGCAAATCCTGAGGATGCTGGGCGGGGAAAAAGGGCTGTTCACGATGCAGCCTAGAGATTAGCTTCGCGACTAAGGAGGCAAGATGGGACTGGTTTACGATGAATCACAGCTGCGGGATATATCAACCCGTTTTCACATTTATGGGCAAATCCTGCATGCTGAGCCATGCAAGATTGGCCATATCAACGAAACCTACACCGCCACCTACGAGCAAGGGGGCAATGAGGTGCGCTACGTCCACCAGAAAATCAATGGTAAGGTCTTCACCAAGCCCTTGGAGGTCATGGAAAATGTGGATCGGGTCACTCGACATATCCGCCAAAAATTGGTCGATGCCGGCGAAAGTGATATCACGCGCAAGGTCCTCATCCTGATCCCCTCCAGAGATGGGAACTGCTTCTACCAAGACGATGATGGCCACTACTGGCGCACCTATGTCTATGTGGAAAACATTCGTACCTACGAATCAGTCGAATCCACCAAACAGGCTTTGGAAGCTGGAAAAGCCTTTGGTCTGTTTGTCCAGCAGCTCTCAGATCTCCCTTCCCCCGGACTCCATGAAACCATTGTCGACTTTCACAATGTCCGCAAACGCTTTGATGCGTTTGTGATGGCTCTGCAGAAGGACCGCATCAACCGCGCCAAGCACATCCAGCGGGAAATCCAGTTCTTCTTGAAGCATGAATCTGTGGTCAGAAAATTGGAAAAGGCCCTCGCCTCAGGCAGGCTTCCGGTGCGCACCACTCACAACGATACCAAATTCAATAACGTGCTCCTGGATGCACAGACACAAAAACAATGCTGCGTGGTGGATCTGGATACCGTGATGCCTGGCACACTGCTTTATGACTTTGGCGACATGGTTCGAACCACCACCAGCCCCACCATGGAGGATGAGCGCGATCTCTCAAAAGTGCGGATGCGCATGCCCATGTTCAAGGCCTTGGCCAGAGGCTACCTTGAAGCCACCGATGGGATGATGACTCGCACCGAGAAAAATCTAATCGCCTTTTCGGGCAAGCTCATGACTTACACGATCGGGCTCCGCTTCCTCACTGATTTCCTGCAAGGGGACACTTACTTCAGGGTCCATCGACCCCTCCACAACCTGGATCGCAGTCGCACCCAAATCAAGTTGGCTCAATCCATCGAGCGTCAGGAGGAAAAAATGCAGGCTTACGTCGACTCTCTCTGAGACAAGCCCATCTGAGAGGAGGCACGCCAGGCCAGAGGGAGCATGATTTATCGCTCGCAAGCCACAGTCATTGGTGCTAGGTCTTGGCAGGTTGCAAGCCTCAAGCCCAATGGACCTGTTGTGGCTTGATCAAAGAGCTATGAGTCAAGCTAATGGAGTTGGCTCAAGTAGCCTACCCGTCTTGCACTCGGATGGTCTGAAGATGAAGGCACTTTCTG
>JALRAZ010000458.1 GCA_023257935.1 Verrucomicrobiota bacterium | reverse complement strand
TGTCTGAAACCAACGCCAAGGCACCCGTTCGGCAGATTGGAGGGCTTCGCCATCTCGCAAGGTTCTGCCTGCTAGCGGTAACCCTGATCAGCGGCAATGGGGACGAATCAGACTATCGAGCTGCGACAGCCTGGATTGACATCACCCCACAAGAGCTACCAATCCGCATGGCCGGGTCGATGCGCCCTTCACAAGCAAACATCATTCACGACCCGCTCCGGGCTCGGCTGATCCTTATCGCCACGGAAAAAACTAAGATTATCCTTGGGACACTGGATCATTGCGTCCTCCCAGAAGCCGTCTTTCAACCGATTGCACTAGCCGTCGAGGAAGCCACGCAAATACCCGCCTCCCACATCACGCTTTCAGCAACACATACGCATTCAGCCCCTCCCCTCACGGGTCTCTTTCTCAATGATCCAGAGAGGGCCTACAGCCATTGGATGATCCAGCGGGTCACGCACGCTATGATCCAACTTGCCAGCAAGCCCCTGGAACCGGTCCGTATCGCATGGGATTCGGTCGATGTCCCAAATCATGTATTCAATCGCCGATGGCACCTCAAAGAGGGCATTCAACAACCCAATCCATTGGGCAGCCTCACCGATCGGGTCCGCATGAACCCGGGGTATGGCAACCCGGAGATCGTTCAGCCTGCCGGACCTGTTGACTCAGCGTTGTCCTTGTTGGCCATTTCGAGGTTGGATGGATCACCCATGGCGATATATGCCAACTATGCCTTGCACTATGTTGGGGGTGTCAGCGGTATTTCAGCTGATTATTTTGGGGCCTACAGCTCCATGTTGACCAAGGGGTTTGCCGCCCTTTATCCTCGTGGAGAGTTCCTGGGAATCCTCTCAAACGGCAGTAGTGGCGACATCAATAACCTTGATTTCTCCCTTCGAGAAGCCCCGCCAAGGCTGCCTTTATTTCAAAAGATCGAGTCGGTTGCTCAAGATTTAGCCACCCGAACCATCAGTCTCTATCCCCAATTGAAGTGGCAGCTTCGAGGGCCTCTGCAATGCCTGCAAACCAATTTCAATTTAGCCGTGCGTCAACCCAATCCAGAGGAAATCAGCGAAGCCAAAGAAATCGCCCAGAAGGCTGAGCAGACTAGCAAAGATCTGTGGAAGCAGGATCAAATCTACGCAAGGGAAACCCTCCTGCTGGCTGAAGGCCCCAAACAGGTCAACCTCACCATGAATGCTTTGCGTATTGGAGACGGATGCATGCTAACTCTGCCTGCAGAGGTTTTCTGCGAGATAGGGATTCAACTGAAGAAAACTTCACTGGCAAAGCATACCATGGTTATCGAATTGGCCAACGGCTATCACGGATACCTTCCTTCTCCTGAGCAGCACGCATTGGGAGGCTATGAAACCTGGAGGGCCCGGAGTAGCTACCTCGAAGTGAATGCATCGATTCACTGCGTGAAGGCCTTGCAGCATTTGCAGGGTGGGCTTTGGGATACCTCATCCAAATAAGCCGTCTCTTGCCTTAATCCAGGTATCAGGGAGACCTCAGCAGGATTCAACTCAATCGCTGGATAAGGCATTACCCGAAGACAGGCAATGAAACCGGTTTCAAACTATCCGAAACCGAACACACAACTCTTGCTTCACCATGGCCTCAGTGTCTTAGCATACAGTGGTGCTCAGTGAGATTGAGTCAGCCAACTCTGAGCCAAAACGGGGATTTTTCGTAGTTGACAATTGCGGATCTTGTCGGGCATTTAATTCCTAATGAAACGAATCGAATCCATCCTCCTAGGACTCAGGCTCCTGCCTCTTTGCAGGCGTTGAGCTGCGGTTTTTAAGGTTGATGAATTCGAAGTTAGCCCCGCAGCCTTGCAAGACAGGCTTCGGGGTTTTTATTTTCCCAAAGATAAGCCACGCACTAGAAACTTGCTATGAAGAATCAACGTATCACCATCTTTGACACGACACTACGCGATGGCGAGCAATGCCCAGGAGCTTCCATGAACCTGCGCGAGAAACTTGAGGTGGCTCGTCAATTGGCTCGCCTGAAGGTCGACGTGATTGAGGCGGGTTTCCCGGTAATCAGTGAGGGGGATTATGCGGCCGTGCACACCATTGCCAATGAGATTCGTGGACCGATCATCGCAGGACTGGCTCGTTGTGTACCCCGCGACATTGAGGCTGCAGGAAAGGCTATCCAGCCAGCTGGCAAAAAAGGTCGCATCCATGTCTTTCTAGCCACGTCGAAAATCCACCGTGAGTTCAAGTTGGGCAAGGCCGAAGATGAGATCGTTCGCCTCGCCGTCAAAGGGGTGACTCAGGCCAAGTCTTTCACCGATGATGTGGAATTTTCTCCAGAGGACGGTTCAAGAACTGAACCTGATTTCCTGGTTCGAGTCTGCCAGGAAGTCGTAGCCGCCGGTGCCACCACCGTCAACATTCCGGATACCGTCGGCTGGGCCGTCCCCAGTGAATTTGAAGATTTAATACGCCATCTGCATGACTCAGTACCAGCATTCAAGTCAGGCAAAGCCTTGATCAGTGTCCACTGTCACAACGACCTTGGGCTGGCGGTAGCCAATTCCCTTGCAGCCATCAGGGCTGGTGCCCGCCAAGTTGAATGTACGATCAACGGGATTGGCGAGAGAGCTGGTAATGCGGCTCTGGAAGAGATTGTGATGGCACTCAAGACACGAGCGGATGCATTCAAGGGATTTAAGACCGGAATCAAGACTAAGGAAATTGTCAAAACCTCGCGTCTGGTGTCCAGAATGAGTGGCCTTGGGGTCCAACGCAGCAAGGCGATCGTTGGTGAAAATGCCTTCGCCCACTCCAGCGGCATCCATCAGGACGGCATCCTCAAAAAGAGAGAAACCTACGAAATCGTGGATCCTCAAGAAGTCGGGTGGGGTCAAACAGAGCTTCCTCTGACCAAGCACAGTGGCAGAGCAGCTGTGGCGGCTCGGCTCAAGCATTTAGGATTCAAGATGAGCGATGAGGATGTCAGCGCCATCTTCGCACGTTTTAAGGAAATCGGGGATAAGAAAAAATTCGTCTACGACGATGACCTCAGTGCATTGGTCGATGGTCAGCTGACCGAAGTAAGCGAGACCTGGTCGCTGGAATACGTGAGTGTGACCACAGGCAACCAGTCCATCCCAACAGCCACCGTACGGCTCAGTCGGTCGAAACCGAACAAGAAGAAGGAGAACCTGGAAGATGCTGGCGTGGGAGACGGTCCGGTAGACGCAGCTCTCAAGGCTATTGATCGACTGACCAAAACCCACGGTATCCTCAAGGATTACAACCTGCGAGCAGTATCCCAAGGCAAGGATGCGCTGGGGGAGGTTGTTGTGAAGGTCGACTTCGGTAAAGGGGATTGGATCACGGGACGCGGTGCCAGCACTGATATCATCGTTGCTAGCGCAAGAGCTTACCTGAATGCGGTCAACCGATTCCTTGCAAGCCCTACGCGCAAAAAAGCCTCAAAGAAGGCAATCTGACAAGAAGAGGCCCTGAAGGGCAGCTACCCAGCTGCACCTCTGTTAACACAACATCGTGGGACTGGGTTGATAAAGGGCTCGTCATGGGCTTGCCCAGCCTATAGATTCTTCACCAAACCAATGTCGTGATCAACGCCATCTTTGTGTCCTTATGTTTGCCTCGAAGTTAATCCGTTTTCTCGCTCCAGCCCTGTTGCTGCATCCCTGGCTATTGAGAGCCCAGCAGGATACACCCACCCTGACCATCGACGATCGAATCAATGCGGTCATGGAGCCGGTTACCAATGCCATCATGACTGTGATTTTCTTCACGGTGCCCATTGGTGGTGGCATGGAAGTTCCATTTGTCCTGATCTGGCTTCTGGCTGGGGCAGTCTTCTTCACCTTGTTTAACGGTTTCATCAATCTGAGGGGCTTTGGTCATGCTCTGGATGTGGTTCGGGGCAAATACGACAACCCCAATCACAAGGGGGAAGTTTCTCACTTTCAGGCACTCACTGCGGCACTATCAGGGACCGTTGGTGTCGGGAATATTGCTGGGGTCGCCGTGGCTGTCTCCATTGGTGGCCCAGGAGCCACCTTCTGGATGATCCTAGCTGGCCTGCTAGGCATGAGTTCCAAATTTGCAGAGTGCACACTCGGCACCAAATATCGCAAAGAAAATCCTGACGGCAGTGTTTCAGGGGGCCCCATGTATTATCTGAAAGAAGGCCTCGCAAAACGAAAATGGCCGGTATTGGGCAAAGCCATGGCTGCGATCTTCGCGATCGCCTGCATCGGAGGTTCACTTGGTGGAGGCAACATGGTGCAGATCAATCAGGCGACCCAGCAATTGGTGGAAGTCACCGGCGGAGAAGCTTCTTTCTTTGCTCAGCAAGGCTGGGTTTTTGGCCTCATCATGGCGGCCATTGTGGCCTTGATCCTCATTGGCGGCATCAAAAGCATTGGGAAAGTCACAGAAAAGCTGGTCCCACTCATGGTTGGGATTTACATCCTGGGCGCCCTCGCTGTCATTTTCGGTAATCTTGGGGAAGTCCCTGGGGCCTGTCTCAAGATTATTCGGGGCGCCTTTGACAGTGAGGCGATGTATGGTGGAGTGATTGGTGTCCTCATTCAGGGCTTCAAGCGCGCTTCCTTTTCCAATGAAGCTGGCATCGGTTCAGCATCCATCGCTCACAGTGCAGCCCGCACAAACGAACCGGTATCCGAGGGCATTGTGGCTCTTCTGGAACCCTTTATCGATACGGTTGTGATTTGCACCATGACAGCTCTGGTCATCATCATCACTGATTACGGTGCTTTTGAGCAGGCTGATGTCTTAGCCAGCGCCCAGGCTGGAGAGCTGCAAGCGATCAACCTGACCTCTTCAGCCTTCAGCTCCACCCTGCCCTGGTTTCCTATCGTTCTTTCCATCGCTGTGATCTTGTTTGCACTCAGCACAATGATTAGCTGGAGCTATTATGGGCTCAAGGCCTGGACTTATTTGTTTGGTGAAAGCCGATCTGCCAACCTCTCATACAAAGCCCTTTTCTGCGTGTTTGTCATCATTGGTTCAGCCATTTCAGCTCAGAGTGTGTTTGACTTTGGGGATGCCATGATTTTTGCGATGTGTTTCCCCAATGTGTTAGGACTTTACGTCATGTCGGGTGAAATCAGATCCGATCTCAACGACTATCTCAGGCGCATTCGGTC
>JALRAZ010000396.1 GCA_023257935.1 Verrucomicrobiota bacterium | reverse complement strand
TGCAGAGGCTCCATTTCCAAAACTGCTGCCTTGCTTCAATTTCTCGTGCTTGAAGAAGGCGGTTGCTTGCTATTGTTTCTTCGCGCGTGGCATTGGCTTTTGAAAGGTTTGCCGCAAGAGGCCGAGTAGGGATCCCTAACCCTTCCAATACTTCAATGGGTAGGGGTTGCGTCTGGCTCTCTGAGGGCGATAGGTTGACCGCAAAAGTCCACTCAAAATCCCCGGAGTGAGTGATACGATATAAACCTGGTTGTTGGGTTTGTCGAAATTGACGCTGCCCTTGAACGGGGTGCAAGGTCCCAGCTGGATCCTGAATACTCAGCCCGGACATCTCTTGGAGGCCACCAAGATCAACGATGTCACCCACTGAGTACTGGGTCATGAGTTCGCCGCTGGCCTGATCCTGGTTCATCAGAGTGTAGAGAAGGGGGACGAACTTGGTTGATAAGGCAAGTTGGCTGTCTGATGGGGCCCAGCTGCTGGTCAAAATCACAAGCCATCCGCTCCCGTGCTGTCGAATGAGCAGGGCAGGGGAATCATTATCAAAGGATGCTGGGATGCTCACCGAAGGATCAAGCAGGTCGATGCCTTCAATTAATTGGTGTGACCAAAAGTGAATCTTGCTGAAATCATTGAAACGAGTGTCAGCAAAGGGTGCAAAAATCGGATGTTGGAAATCGATTTTACCAAGCAGAGCAAAATCTCGGAGCTCAGCTTTTTGGATTCGAATGGCTGGTTCCGGCCAAAGAATCTGCAGTGCCTCTTCCATGGACTGATCTTTCAATGGGAGCAGGATGATCTCTCCCTGCTTGCATCGCTCCAGGAGGGCTCTGGCCGTTGAAGAAGTTGGAGCCTTGTTGATCACCCAAAGATCGGTCGAAGGGGCCTCTTCCACGCGCTGTGCGGCGCTTGGATCGAGGTGGTCGATGATGATCTGATGTCCAGGAAGTGACTGGAAGGCTCGATCAATGTAGTAACTGAGTTCCTGCTGGTTATCGGATCGACCGGGTTGATCGATGAGGTTGACCCGGTTTTCTCTGGGCTTGTAGGGGGCAAGCCAAACGAGGTTGTCAAAGGGCTCCATATCACCCTCCAAGACCAGGCGGTCGGCAGCTTGGGTGGTATCCCAGATTGGGCCATTCATGACACGTGCCTTGCCTGGAGGCAAGTAAAGCGGCAGTGATGAGGAGGGGGTTTCAGTTGTATTATTTTGCTCAGCCCATGCTAGCTTGAATTGGTCTTGCGTCGCATCGCTTGTGCTGGTGACTCGCAGGCGTGGTGCGATGGTATCCTCGTCCGGATCAAGCTGCCAAGGCGAGCGGAGGATCTGGATGGAGGCGTTACCTACATTTGCGGCCATGACTTGATCGAATACTACGAAGGCATGTTTGGGCCAATCCTGTCCCCTGAGGGC
Organism: Verrucomicrobiota bacterium; assembly: GCA_023257935.1. Lineage (GTDB taxonomy): Bacteria > Verrucomicrobiota > Verrucomicrobiia > Limisphaerales > AAA164-E04 > UBA7971. The sequence continues at coordinate 3,599 of JALRAZ010000396.1, read as the reverse complement.
CTCGTAGCGGGTTCCTTGCTGCATGTCCGATAAAACGACTAATTCCCAAGAGGCCTGTTGGGTTTGCGGGCTGTCCTCTCGTGCGGTTTCCTCCATCTGATCGATTGCCTCCATCAAAGCCACATCCAAGGAGGTGGCCTTCCACGAGAGCTGAGTGGTACTCAGCAGATTCATGCACTGCGCTCGCCGCAAATCCTGGCCCAGGGTGGACCATTGTTCGGGTGTCATGAGTGTTTGGAGGGATTCGTCAAAAAGAAATATGTGGACCATCGAATCCTGCGCCCACTGGTCGAGCCAGCGTTGTGCGTGCTCCAGGGTTTGTTCCCAGAGCCCCTCGCGACGCATGCTGGCGCTGGTGTCGATCAGTAGCGCATGGTGAACTTGTTCATCGGCTTCGAGCTGAGCTTGTTGATCATTCGCAAAATAAGGTCGAGCGAAGGCCAGGGCGAGAAGGATCAAGGCGAGGCAGCGGAGCATTAAAAGGAACCAGTGCTCCATGCGGCTTTTGCGCGTCAGCCTGGGTGGCGAGGGCTGAAGGAACATCAACGAGCTGAACAGGATTTTTTCTCGAGTGGCTCGACGGATCAGGTGAAAGACTATGGGCCCAGCAATGGCAAAGACTCCAAGCAAGAAAAGTGGCGAGAGAAAGCTCATGATCGGGCTTGGGTGGCCTGCCGGTTACGCTGAATGGTTCGTGATGCGTGTGCCCGGGATCGCAAAAAGTCGGCCAACCCTTTTTCCAGAGGGATATCAGTCGTCAAGAGGTGGTAGCCAGCTCCTGCTTGTTGGCAACTTGTTTTAATTTGGTCCAGATGGCTCTCCAGGGCTTCCAGATAAGTTTGCCTGCTTCGCTCCGGATCCACATAGATGGCTTGGCCAGTTTCATGGTCCTCAAACTGAATAGCCTTGTTGAAATTAAAATAGCGTTCGGTTGGGTCCAGAATTTGGAAAACTTGGACTTCGTGTCCATAGGCTCTTAAGGTGGAAAGTTGAGTGGCCAGGGAGTCGATGGGAGCCAAAAAATCCGATATCATGATGATCAGGCCACGCTTGCGCATGAGGTTCATCATGCGATCCATCGGATCACTTAATTGAGTGGATCCACCACCCGCGGGTTTTTCCATGGCCCCGATTAGCTGGCGTAGGTGACCTGGCCGATGACGGGGGGGAATGTATTGCTGTATGCTTTCGTCAAAGGAAAGCATCCCGACTGCATCTCCCTGTTTTTGCAGGAAGGTTGCCAGGGTGGCAGCAAGTGTGTTGGCGTAATCTTCTTTGGATAGTCCAGACTCTGCATAGAGCATTGACTTACTTCGGTCCAAGCAGATCATGCACTTGAGATTGGTTTCATCCTCAAATTTTTTAATATAATGGCGATCGCTTCGTGCCAGTAATTTCCAGTCGAGATAACGCAAATCATCTCCATGGGCATAAGAACGGTATTCTGTGAATTCAACGCTGAATCCATGAAAAGGACTTCGATGCAACCCACTCCAGAATCCCTCTACCACGACCTTGGCACGCCATTCAAGGTGGCGTATGGCCATCAAGGTCTTGGGATCCATGTAGCGATGGCCTCTATGCTCGCTTGAGGAATCCTTCAGTGTGATGTCATCAACTGCCATGGCTTGCAGAGATTAGCTTCAGACCGACCGCACGTGCTCGAGCAGGCGTTTGACAATCGACTCCACAGAAACCCCTTCGGCTTCGGCTCGGTAATTAGTCAAGATCCGGTGTCTGAGGGTTGGCATGGCCATCGCTTCAATATCCTCAATCAGCACATGAGTCCTTCCTTCGAGCAATGCCCGGACTTTGGCGCCAAGGACCATGAACTGAGCTGCCCTCAGACCAGCACCCCAGCTGACATGAGCTTCCACGAAATCAGGTGTCTTGGATTGGCCGGGGCGTGAGGCCGCTGCCAGCCTGACCGCATGGCGAATCATATCATCGGCTATGGGGACGGCGCGTACCGTCTGGTGAAACCGCTGCACATCCTCTCCGGTGTAGATTGCTTGGATTGGCTCTGATGCGGAGGTCGTCGTTTGGCGCACGACGGCAATTTCGTCATCCTCAGGAAGGTAATCAATCACCACATTGAACATGAATCGGTCCAGCTGTGCCTCAGGAAGAGGGTAGGTGCCCTCCATTTCGATCGGATTCTGAGTCGCAAGAACGAAAAAGGGCTCTTGGAGAGGGTGCCTGACCCCGGCTGCGGTAATCTGGTGTTCCTGCATGGCTTCAAGGAGAGCAGCCTGAGTCTTGGGTGGCGTGCGATTGATTTCGTCTGCGAGGATCATGTTGGCGAATATGGGGCCTTTAATGAAGGTCATGCGCCTGCCATCCTCGGAATCCTGCAGGATTTCAGTGCCTGTGATGTCTGCAGGCATCAAATCAGGTGTGAACTGAATGCGTTGGAATTTAAGATCGAATATTTGGGCAATGGTTTTGACTAACAGTGTCTTGGCAAGCCCTGGAGCACCGGTGATGAGGCAGTGGCCGCCGGCCAGCAGGGCGATCAGTATTTCCTCGATGGCTTGCCTTTGGCCTACGATCACTTTGCCCAACTCCGATTCGATTTGGGTGCGACTTTGCCTTAATTGATCGATGACTGCCTGTTGGTTTGCCTGAGTCGATGGAGCTGAATGTGATGATGGTTCCACGTGAGTCCTGATTTTTGTAGGGTGAGGTTGGATTTAATGGGTGAGGGCATACATCACGATGTTGATGCCCAAAGGGTATGCTTTTTTTTCTGAAAACTCTCGGAAATAATAGGGGTTGGAACCTTCCCATTCCCAACCATCTCCCAGGTCGGTATTGTGACAGATGATCATCATCAATCTGCCGGTGTCGTCAAACATTCCTTTGTAGTGCGGCGTCTTGGAGTCCCAGCGCTCGTAAGTAATCCCCGTATATTGGCTTTCGGTTCCGGTTCGGACATTGGGAATCTGTGGCTTGGACTCCAGTGGGAAAACGAAATGAAAGACAGGGTGTTCGATGGGAAGTTCCTGCGGTGTGCGTGAAGGGAACACGCGTTTGAGCTCGGCTTGGAGATGCTCGTATTCCTCCATACCCCAGAAGTCGTCGATCATCATGAATCCGCCACCCAGAAGGTAGCGTCGCAGATTCGCTCTTTCTTCCTCTTCGAGAATCATCTCACCAGGTTCGATCAGGTAAACAAAGGGATAATCAAAGAGTGCTGGATCGTTAAGTTGAATGACCTTGCCATTGGGGTCCACTTTGAGTGAGGTCAATTCTTCGAGCCGATAGGAAAAATTAAGATCGCTTTCAGGCCAGTCGATCATGCATTTCTGACGCCATCGACTATAACCATCACTCCAGGAACGGTATTGGATGCGAACGAAGGTGAACACATCATGCCGCTGGGAGGCATCCAATTCCCATGAAGGAACACCGCGGCGCGCATCCTCGGGAGTCTCATCGAAACGCCCATACTGAGCTTTGGTGCTAAGCTCGAAGCAGCATACCGCAAGCACTAGAAAGCGGCTGCCGTGGTCGCTGTTGACGTTACGATCGTTAGTGAAGCGGTCGAAGTCATCAATGCAACAAGCGAGCAGCTTCAAGGACGCCTCGATGAACTC
>JALRAZ010000378.1 GCA_023257935.1 Verrucomicrobiota bacterium | reverse complement strand
CCTCCTTCGGTTGAGGAATACCGTGCCTTCATGCGTAACAGGGATCCTGAGAAGCGAGCACTCAAGATCGATGAGCTGCTTCAAGAGGATGCTTTTGCTGATTATTGGACCAGCCTTTGGAGTGAACAATTGCGTATCATTGGCGGCAACTATGCTCCGCAGGGAACACACATCAAAGCAGCCCATGCTTTCAACGAGTGGATCCGAAGACAGATGCGCTCAAGCCGGCCCCTCGACGAAATGGTGCATGACATGATTGTCTCCTCTGGAAGCAACCTCCAGAACGGCCCGGTTAATCTTTACACGATGCTGGTTCATGCACCACGCCTAGAGCCCAAGGCATTTGCCGCCGACTTCTCACAGGTGTTTCTTGGTATCCAGATTCAATGTGCCGAATGCCACAACCATCCCTTCGATCGTTGGACCATGGACGATTACTATGGTTTTGTGAGTTTTTTCTCTGGGGTGCGTCGCAAGCCAGGGATCGAAACACGCGAGCAGCGTATTTACTATGATACCAAGGCAGGATCTGCCCGACACCTGGTTGATGATCGCCCGATGCCTGCCAAGGTGCTGGATGCCACCCTCCCGGTGGATCATACAGGAGACCCTCGTCGAGCCCTGGCTGCATGGCTCACCGCCCCTGACAACGAGCATTTTGCCAAAAATATGGCCAATCGCATTTGGGCTCATTTTTTTGGGCGAGGGGTGATTGAGCCGGTGGATGATATTCGCATCAGCAATCCTCCTTCCAATGCGCCCCTAATGAAGGCTTTGTCCCAACGATTGGTCGCGGTTGATTTTGATCTGCGCAGTTTGATACGCGACATTTGCAACAGCTCAGTTTATCAACTCAGCAGCCAACCCAACCCATCCAACAGGCAGGACACGCGGCAATTTTCACATGCCTCTCTCCGTCGCTTACGCGCCGACGTGATGATCGATTCATTCTTGGCTGTCATGGGGACCCAGCGTCGATTTGGCAGCTGGGCAGCTGGCACCAAGGCCATCGATTTTTACCCACGTGTGGGAGGGGATACCGCACGGGGCGACTGCGGCGACTCTTTTCTGGAGACTTTTGGTCGCTCACCTCGCAAGTCGGTGTCTTCGACTGATACCCAACTCGAACCCACACTTTCTCAAACCCTTCACCTCATGGTAGGAGATACCCTCGAAACGGGCCTGCGGTCCAACAAACGACTTGAGGCAATCATCGCTCATGCCAACTCGTCAGCTGAGGCACTGGAAGACCTTTTCATTCTAGCCCTGAGCCGCAAGCCAACCAAGACCGAACAAAACGCCCTCCTGACCTTCATCGAGTCGACCCCACAGGAGAAGGAGGTTTATGAGGATTTATTTTGGAGTCTGCTTAACTCAACCGAATTTTCATTCAACCACTGAGGCTTAGCTCATGCCGCTTAAAGTTGTGATAATCAGCTTGCTTGCCTTCCTTCCACCGATTGGCTGGGCATCCAATCCGATCCATTACCAGGATGATATCAAACCGATCCTGCGACGCCACTGTCTCAAGTGCCACGGCGAAGATGAACAAAAGGCAGGGCTGAATATGCAGCAATACCAAGGTCTCATGAAAGGGGGCAGCGGAGGGCCAGTGGTGGTGGCGGGTCGATCCTCACAAAGTTTACTCCTTGAGGTGATCACAGAACAGGATGACGAAGCACGGATGCCCCCCAATAAACCCATGCTACCTGAGGAAGAAATTAAACTCATCCGCAACTGGATCGACCAAGGGGTATTGGAAAAAGCTGGTGACACCTCCACCCTAGAGATAAGGGATACGGGCTTTGTACCTTCCTCCAATGCTGAAGGGAAACCCACTCATCCTTCGATGCCTTCTCAACTTCCGAAGGTGGCATCTCCCACAACCTTGCGACCTCTCCCAATCCTGGCCATGGCAACCAGTCCATGGGCCCCGCTCCTGGCGGTAGCCGCTCAGGAACAGGTCCAGCTCTGGCACACCCAACGCGAACAAGCAATCGGGGGCCTGGCCTTTCCAGAGGGCCTACCCCAAGTGCTACGCTTCAGCCGGGATGGAGCCGTGTTGATGGTCGCCGGGGGGCGGCCAGTTGAATCAGGGTGCGTGGTTCTATTCGAGGTATCTAGTGGTAAACGGCTCGCCAAACTGGGAGATGAGCTGGATGCGGTGTTGGCTGGGGATCTCAGTCCCGACCAATCACTCGTTGCTTTCGGTGGTTCTTCGGATGTCGTCAAGGTGTTTTCAACCAGTCAAGGGCAGGAACAATACCGCCTGACCCAACACAGCGACTGGATCACAGCCATCGCATTCAGCCCGGATGGGACCACCCTGGCCACAGCAGATCGCGCGGGAGGTCTGCATCTCTGGGATGCTGCCACCGGTGGCATTCGGCTTAGCTTGCTGGAGCATGAGACCAGCATCCGAGCACTGGACTGGCGTTCTGATAGCAAGGTGTTGGCCTCAGCCGGCGAGGATGGTCGGGTGATTTGGTGGGACGTCAAGGATGGCTGGCCTAGCATCCAACGCAACGAGGCCCATCCACCGGATCGGCCCGAGGGGCACTACGGCAAGCTCCCAAATGGCGTACTGGCAGCGCGCTTTGGCAAACAGGGTCATCTGGCTACAGCTGGCAGAAATCAAACCATTACCCTCTGGAGCCCCATTGGCGATCCCTTGCAATCCTTCGCCCTGGAAAGCGCACTACCCATCAGTACTGCCATCGCCCATGACAGCAGCAAACTCATGGTGGGCGGTTCGGATGGTTCGTTGACCTTCTGGCCATTGGATGAGCAGCCAAATACCGGTAGATCAGAATGACACGACGGCACAATCTGCCATCTTTCAACAAGGCAACTTTCTCCCATCATTAAGTGGTCGATAGCCCAGGGAAAGTAACCTCTAAAGCTGATCAGGCAGTAGCCGTTATAATCGGTTTTACTTTGGATATTCTGTTCAAAGGCGGATCAAACCGATTTTCCGATGACCCGAGCGCCATGAATTGAATTTGGCAAACTGGGGTCTGACAGGCATTTTTCAAACGATCAAGCTCCTTGCCATGAAACCACTTCTGTCCCAAAT
>JALRAZ010000335.1 GCA_023257935.1 Verrucomicrobiota bacterium | reverse complement strand
TGGCCAGCCTGTTCGGATCGCGCTGAGCCATGAAATGCCACCAAAACAAGCCGCCCCATGTAAAGGGTCGTTAGGACTGCCGCGAGGATACCTATGCCAAAGAGTACTGGGCTACCATGGTGACCATCGGCTGCGGCAGCTAGAATGCCATCCTTGCTGAAGAAGCCACTCAATGGAGGTACACCGCATAGGGCAAGGGTGCCGATCAGAAAGGTGCGATAAGTGGCAGGCATTTTCTCCCGCAGGCCTCCCATGTTCCAGATATTCTGCTCATGGTGTAGAGCATGGATGACTGATCCTGCACCCAGAAAGAGCATGGCTTTGAAAAACGCGTGCGTGGTGAGGTGAAACATGGCAGCCCCGGGTGCTTGAACGCCAACTGCCATCACCATGTAACCCAACTGGGAGAGGGTGGAATAGGCAAGGATGCGTTTGATATCGTCTTGCTGGAGAGCGATGACGGCAGCTATCAAGGCAGTGATACCGCCGATCCAGGCGATCACGTGCAATGCATCGGGGCTGAGCATGAAGAAAATCCGGCAAAGCATGAAAACACCCGCCGCCACCATGGTGGCAGCATGAATTAGGGCGCTGACTGGCGTCGGGCCTTCCATCGCGTCTGGTAGCCAAACGTGAAGGGGAAATTGGGCAGATTTGCCCATAGCCCCACAAAAGAGTAGCAGCCCAACGATACCCGCCGAGGCTCCCAGCAGAGCAGGCTGGGCTGTGATTGCTTTTTCAAGCTCATCAAAGTTAAGGGAACCAGCCGCACTCCAAACCATGATGATGCCTAGGAGAAAGCCAAAATCACCCAGGCGGTTGGTGATGAAAGCCTTCTTGCAAGCATCAGCCGCTGCGGGCCGTTGGTGCCAGAAGCCAATGAGGAGGTAACTCGAAACACCCACCAGCTCCCAGAAGATGAACATTTGCATCAGGTTGGTTGCTAGGACGATCCCCAGCATGGAGAAGCTAAACAAACTCAGGCAGGCAAAATAACGGGCATAGGAACGATCTCCTTGCATGTAGCCTTGGGAATACCAATGGATCAGTGTGCCGACGCCAGTCACCACCAGAAGCATCAGTCGACTCAATCCATCGAGTTTGACTCCCAAGGTTGCTTGAAAGTCTCCGATCGCAATCCATGTCAGGTTGGATTCTCCTCCCTCTCGTGCCATCAGGAAGAGCAGCACGCTACACAGAAAGGATCCAGTGATGGCTGCGATGGATATTTTTGCGCTGACTCGATCCTGCTTGAGGGTGCCAAGGGCAATGACCGCAGCGGAGGCCAAAGGTAGCAAGAGGACGATCCAGGCAAGTGTGAAGGCTCCTGTCATGACGCAATAAGATCTCTAAAGTTTCAGGGTGGTCAGGTCGGCCACTTCGGTTGATTGTCGTTTTCGGTAAAGAGCCACAATCAGGGCCAGTCCGACAGCGACCTCAGCCGCCGCGACGGTGATCACAAAAAACACCATCACCTGACCGTCCATGCTGTTGTTGAACCGAGAAAACGCGACCAATGCCAGGTTGGCTGCGTTGAGCATGAGCTCAAGCCCCATGTAAATAACGATCAAGTTTCTGCGCAGGATAACGCCCATCATGCCCAGGCTGAAGAGCAAGGCGCTGACGATCAGGTAATGTTCCAATCCGATCATGTGACTATTTTAAATCTTTCTTGCTGAGAAGGATGACGCCCATCATGCCCACAAGGAGCAGCACACCCATGATTTCAAAGGCAAGCACGTAGTGTGTGAAAAGCTCCACACCCAGCTCTTTGGTAGCCCCTTCCAGTTGCGGCTTGAGTCCTTGCCCAACGTTCGATCGAAGGATGGATTGTATGACCATGCCCCCTACAGCAAGCAGGCCAAGCAGTCCCATGAAGAGACTCAGCGGATTAAATCCCTTCTGCTCCACCGATTTGATATCTAGAAGCATGATCACAAAAAGGAAGAGAACAATCACAGCGCCCGCGTAAACCATGACTTGAACCGCTGCCAGGAAAAAAGCATGCAGCAGCACAAAGAGCCCGGCCATGGAAACAATGGTTAGTACCAGAAACATCGCGCTGGTCACCGGATTTCGGGTCAATGGATTGGCCACGACCAGCAATCCGCAGATCAGGGTCAGTGAGGCAAACAGGTAAAAAAGCAAGGCTTCCATGTTCTTGAGAAGGCTAATATGACCAGCTAGTGAGCTGACTGAGCTGCCGCATCGGCCGCTTTCTTGTCCCACTTCTTGACTTTGCTGTCTCTGACTCCACCCAATTCGAGGAGTTTTTTCTTATCGTAAATCATTTCTTCTCTGGATTGACCCGTCAGGGAGTAGTCCTCTTGCAAGAAGATGGCTTCCTCTGGGCAAACCTCCTGACAATAGCCACAGAAAATGCAGCGAAGCATATTGATTTCAAACTCCGCGGGTTCTTTCTCAATATTGCCTCGTTCCAGGTTCACCTCGGGTCCGGGAGGCGTGATGCGTATGGCCTTGGGCGGGCAGACAAACTCACAGAGTTGGCAAGAGACACACTTGGTGCGGTCTTTCGAGTCCTGTACCAGATAGGGTGCCCCACGATATCCCTCGGGAACAGTCCATTTTTCCTCTGGATACTGCATGGTGACCTTCTTGCCAAAAAAATGTGACAAGGTCACCTTGAAGCCATTGATGAGCGAAGGGATATAAAGTCGCTCGAGCCAATTGAGAGGGGTTCGCTTGATAATCATGCTGTGACTCCTTACAGATGCCCAATCCAGAGGATAACGGCTGTGATGATGATGTTGGCCAATGCCAGTGGCAGGAACCGTTTCCAACCCAAATCCATGAGCTGATCGTATCGAAAACGTGGAAGCATCCAGCGAATCCAAACAAATAGAATCATGAAGAAGGCGATCTTGATCAGGAAAATCAGGATATGCAGGATGCCGCCAGCCAAACTCGTTGCTGTTTCATTGAGCCCCATGAAAGGCAGGGTCCAACCACCAAAAAACAAGGTAACCATGAGGGCTGAGACTGAAATCATCGCTGCGTATTCTCCCATGAAGAATAAGGCAAACTTCATGGAGCTGTATTCGGTGTTGTAGCCCGAAACCAATTCAGTTTCAGATTCGGGCATGTCGAAAGGAAGTCGGTTAGTTTCAGCAAAAGCAGATACCAGGAAGATGACAAAAGCAATGGGTTGCTTGAATACCAGCCACGCACCATCAGCCTGGTAGGCAATGACCTTTCCAAGATTCAGGTCGCCAACCAGCATGAAAACAGGAACCGCTGCCATGCCCATGGCAATTTCGTAGGAGATCATTTGAGCACTGGCGCGGATACCTCCTAAAAATGGGTATTTTGAATTTGAGGCGTAACCCGCCAGAACAATCCCGTAAACGCCAAGTGAGACGATGCTGAAGGTGTAGAGGATGCCCACGTTGAGGTTAGCAATCACCATGTTCTGGTTGCCCAGCTTGGAACCGAAGGGAATGACTGCTACCGTGAGGAAAGCAGGTATCATGCTGATGGCTGGAGCCAAGATGAAGTAGATTCTCCGAACATGAGAAGGCGTGAAATCTTCTTTTAGGATGGCCTTGAGACCATCAGCCATCGGTTGAAGGATGCCAAATGGCCCGACGCGATTGGGCCCGATCCTATCTTGGATCGCAGCACTGACTCGCCGCTCGAGCATCACCGAATAGGCGACCATGGGCATGATGATGGCAAAGGCCATCATGACCTTGAAGGCGCTCCAGAAAAGGAAATGTCCCCAGTGGGAGGGATCGTTGAGGAAATCAGGTATCATGAATTGAAGTCTTCTTTAGATCTTAGTCTCCACCCCGAGATCGCCGATGTCCTGCCAGGTGATGCCGCTGAGCGCTTCGTATTGTTGACTGCACTGGTTAAAAACACCAGGAAGGGTGTCGGCAATGGGTTTACCTGTCAGGCCAACAACCAGTTCACGCAGCCATTCCCAGTCCGCTCTGGCATCTCCAGAGGGTTGAACTGCTTGCATGAATTTCTGAATCCTTCCTTTACCATTGATAAAGCTTCCACGCTTTTCCAGATGGGAGCAGCTGGGCAACACGAAATGCGCCACTTCAACCGTAGGGTTGGGTAGGATATCGCTCGCCACCAGGCACTCGAGTTGTTTGAGCAGAGAGACATCAAGGCCTGCCTTGGTAGCGTCTTCGCCCAGACAGAGCAGGGTCTTAATTTTGCCCGAAGCGATCCCTTGCTCGATGCTGGGAATTTGAATACCCATTTCACTGAAGCAAAGACCCAGAGCTGTGGCCCCTTGACTATTGGGGTTTTTATCCGCCTGCACCAGCAGTCGATCGGCCTCTCCCTGTCTTGCTACACAATCAGTGATGGCTTGGAAATGGTCGGCAAGCTGCTTAATCAGGAAAAGCTCCTCAACCGTGGCTCTGGCTGATGCAATGATGGCGACCGAGCCTTTTTCTGCCTGATTGAGACGTTCGATCAGTGCTTTGGAAAGCGTGGCCCAGGTCACCTTCTGGGTACCTTTTTCGTCGCGGATCAGGCAATCTTTCAGGCGATCTTCCCGCTGCGCCCATTTGTAATTGAGTCGTCCATGATCGCACATCCAGCTGGCATTGACAGCGTCATTGTCACGCGGTTCGTAGCGATAGACCTTATTCTCCCTTGAGCCAACCGTGATATTGCAACCAGTCGCGCAGCTGGTGCAGAGGGATTTGGTCTCTTTCATGAACCAGACGCGCATCTGGAATCGGAAATCCTTGGAGGTGAGTGCGCCAACTGGGCACAGGTCGACCGTGTTGAGGGTGTAATTGTTGTCGAAGCGCTCTCCTGGGTAGGCAGCGATGGTGTTGTAGCTGCCTCGATTGACAATACCTAGAGCATCGTCTCCAGCCACATCTCGACTGAAACGGATGCAGCGGGTGCAGAGGATGCAACGCTCGTCATCAAGCATGATGCGAGGCCCCAAATCAACCTGTTTAGGTTTGCTTACCTTGGTTTCAACAAAACGGCTGGTAGCTTGACCATGCTCCACAGAGTATTCCTGCAACTTGCACTCGCCGGCCTGATCACAGATCGGGCAATCCAGCGGATGGTTGATCAGGAGTGATTCCAATACTGCCTCCCGCATCATTTTGGTGTTATCCGAATCGGTGTAGATCTCCATGTTGGGAGCAACGGGAGTGGCGCATGCGATGGCGCCCCGAGGCAGAGAGGGGTCGTAAGGCAGCACTCCCTTTTGGATCACGGGCGTCCCGTCTTCGTTGAGAACAGGCTTGCGATCCCGTCCCATCGCCGGCATGCCTACTTCAACCAAGCACATTCGGCAATTACCCGCCACAGGCAGTTTTGGGTGGTAGCAATAGTGTGGGATCTCCTTGCTGGCCTGCTGGCAGGCTTGAAGGATAGTCGTGGGAACCGGATTACCCTGCCAGTCAGGAGTGGTCTTGGGTACCTCGACTGACACCCCGTTGACCTTAACGGTGATGGTTTCGACGGGCTTGGGTTCTACTTGAGTGGTCTCGCTAGCCATGGTGGAAATCAATGCGCTGGGGTGAGGTCTTGCTTTGATGGGCTGTTACTTCGGGCCGCCTCATCAGCAGCACCCTTGGCTTCAAAGTCTTCCCGGAATTTTTTCACAAAACTCAGTACTGGCCAGGAGCACGCTTCCCCGAATGCGCAGATGGTACGTCCCTGGATGTTCGTGGCAATGTGCGTCAGGTAATCGGCATCTTCCTTCCTGCCTTCCCCAGATGTTAGCCGATTGAGGGCTTTGCTCATCCAGAGTGATCCCTCCCGGCAAGGGGTGCACTGCCCGCAGCTTTCGTGGGCATAAAAAGCCGAGACATTGGCCAGTGCTTCAACAATGTCGACGCTATCGTCCATCACGATGATGGCGCTGGAACCGGACATGGTGCCAGCTGCCATGAGCGAATCGAAATCGTAGGGGAGATCCAGCATGTCTACCTGAACATCCTCCATCTCGCCATCCTGGTTGGGTCGCTTCATCGTAAAGCTTTCTCCAGCTTTGAGTACCTTGGCAGAGGAACCCCCGGGAATCACCGCCTTAAGGGTTCGGCCCTCCTCGAGCCCCCCTCCAAAATTTTCATGAAAGATGAGTTCTCCCAAGGTCACCTTGCCAACCTCGATCTCATAATAGCCTGGGCGCTTGACCTTGCCGCTCAGACTGACAATGCGTGTTCCTGTGTTGCGGGCTGTGCCTAGCTTGGCGTACTCACTACCGCCCATTTCCATGATGTGGCGCACCGCACACAAAGTCTCGACATTGTTCACGATGGTGGGGCACATGTAGAGACCGAGCACAGCAGGGAAGTAGGGTGGCTTGATCCTGGGATAGGCTCGCTTTCCTTCCAAGGACTCGATCAAGCCAGTCTCCTCTCCGCAGATGTAGGCGCCTGCACCACGATGGACATGTATTTCAAGATCATAGCCCGAGCCCAGAATGTCCTTGCCAAGAAATCCCTTGTCTCTGGCCTCCTTGAGGGCTTGGTTGAGTAATTTGGCTCCTTGAGGAAATTCCCCGCGGATATAAATGTAAGCAAGGTGAACGTCGTTGGCAAAAGCACTGATGATCATCCCCTCGATAAGCTGATGGGGGTCCTTGTGGATAATCTGACGATCCTTGAAAGTGCCTGGTTCGGATTCGTCAGCATTGCAGATCAGATAAATGGGTTTGCCACTTCGGCGGTCGACAAAAGACCACTTCAGGCCGCAGGAAAAGCCTGCGCCACCGCGACCCCTGAGACCGCTGGTCATCACCTCCTCGCGTAACTGTTCCTGAGGACTCTTGGTTTGGTCCTCTTTCCCTGAAACGGGTTGCATGGCCATGACTTTTCGGAGGGTGGCATAACCTCCGTGGCTCATGTAGCAGTCGATGTCAGGCGTGTAACCTGCTTCATCCACCTTCTTCAATATGAGTCGAAATTCTTCTGGCATCGAAAATTTTGATGGTTGCTTGACTCCAAACCTTATTTTGCTATGTTTCCGCGCCTCGTCCGATTGCCGGATGGTGTAACGGTAGCACAGCAGTCTCTGAATCTGCTTGTCATGGTTCGAATCCATGTCCGGCAGCCAAGCTCCCAGCGCCTCCCAGCCCGCGGTTCGCCGGTGCGAACCGTGGCTGCCCAGCGACCCTCTCACGCGCCCGACCTTCATGGGCACCCCTCCACGATACGGTCGGCC
>JALRAZ010000301.1 GCA_023257935.1 Verrucomicrobiota bacterium | reverse complement strand
CCAGCGAGCTCATCGCGCGCATCCGCAGCACAGACCCGGACGAGCAGATGCCCCCCCCGGAAACGGGCAAGGCTTTGAATCCGGATCAGATCATGGCCCTGGAAACTTGGATCGCACAAGGCGCTCCCTATCAGGAGCATTGGGCTTACAAGCAGCCAATCCGCCCATCCCTTCCAGAGGTCGTTGACACAAAATGGCCAAGAGGCGCCATCGATACATTCATTCTCTCCAGGCTAGAAAAGCAAGGCCTCACGCCGTCTCAAGAGGCTGATCCAGAAACTCTGGCACGCCGGGTCCATCTGGATCTGACCGGGTTACCTCCGACGCGCAGAGACATGGAGCGGTTTCGGGCCATGAAGGACATGGATCGGGAATGGAGCCACTACGTGGATCAATTGCTCAGCCGCCCTTCACACGGCGAGCGCCTGGCTGTCTTCTGGCTGGACCTGGTTCGCTTCGCCGATACGGTCGGCTACCACGGCGATCAGGATCACAGCATCAGCCCCTATCGCGACTACGTCATCAAGGCATTCAACGAAAACATGCCCTTTGATCAGTTCACGCTGGAACAGCTGGCTGGTGACTTGCTCCCTGATGCCACGCTCTGGCAACGGGTGGCATCAGGCTATAACCGACTCCTCCAGACTTCTCACGAAGGCGGGGTGCAAGATAAGGAGTATCTTGCCAAATATGCTGCTGACAGGGTACGCAACTTTGGGCTGGTTTGGCTGGGTGCCACCACCGGTTGCGCCGAATGCCACAACCACAAGTATGACCCTTTCACTCAAGCGAATTTCTACGAGCTAGCGGCTTTTTTTGCCGACCTGAAACAACAAGGTGCCTACAATGCCTCCAACACGATCCCCACAACACGATTACCCGAAATCAAGGCGTGGAACCTGTCTCAGTATGCTCAGTGGGAGGCCCTTGAAAAAGCTCTCTCAAAGGTGTCGGATCAAGCTCACTTGGATAAAACAGATCAACGCGTTCTCGAGCAACGCATGCAAGCCCTTGAGGCAAGTTTTGCCCCCTGCATGGTCAGTGAGTCAATGACACCGCGCCCCACTCGGGTTTTACCTCGCGGCAACTGGCTCGATGAGAGCGGTCAGCTTGTTTCACCTTCCACCCCCTCGTTCCTGCCACCGATGCGGGCAACCGCAGAGCCCACTCGACTGGATTTGGCACAGTGGCTGTTTGAGGCCAAGCACCCTTTGACCGGCAGGGTCCTGATGAACCGGCTCTGGAAACTCTTCTTTGGGGAAGGGTTGTCACGGGTGGTTGAAGATTTGGGAGCACAAGGATCTCCTCCCTCGCATCCGCAACTGCTCGACTGGCTGGCGGTTGAATTTGAAGCGAGTGGGTGGGACATACGCCATATGATCCGGTTGATGGTCCACTCCAGAGCTTACCGTCAAAGCTCGGCGATCAACCCAACGATTGAGGAGAGCGATCCGGATAATCGCTGGCTGGCACGACAACAGGCCTTCCGGATTCAGGCAGAATTCGTACGCGATCAGGCCTTGCAGGTGAGCGGACTGCTCACGACGATCCTAGGGGGCGAGAGCGCCAAACCTTATCAACCATTGGGTTATTATCAGCACCTCAACTTTCCCCAGCGCAGCTATGAGTCAGACTCGGGGCCACAGCAATACCGCAGGGGGGTCTACACGCACTGGCAGCGTGGCTTTTTGCATCCCATGCTCAAGGCCTTTGACGCTCCCAGCCGCGAGGAGGGCACGGCAAGTCGCAACATCTCCAACACCCCTCTGGCAGCCTTAGTGCTACTCAACGATCCTTCATTCATCGAAGCCGCTGGCCATCTGGCACAGCGCATTCTCAGAGAAGCTGACCCCAACCCTGAAGGGAGAATCCGCTGGGCCTGGCAGGAAGTCCTTTCTCGTGAGCCCACCCAGGCAGAAACCCAGGCTCTGATGGAGTTTTTCGAGCAGGAGTCAAAGGCTTTCAGCAAAAACCCATCCATGGCGCAACAATGGATAAGCAGTGCAGGACTCCGGGAATTTTCCAAGGCAACCAATGGAGATGCCTATTTCCAGATTGCCCCCTGGATGAGTGTTGCCCGAGCTTTACTCAACTTACACGAGAGCATGACACGTTATTAAATCCTGATGCCGAAAGGCCCATTTTCAACCATGTCGCTAGATTCACCTTTTTCCCTGAACCCCATCGCTCAGCGCCTCAACCGTCGCACGTTCCTGCAGCGGTCTTCGCTCGGGCTGGGGGTGGCGGCCATGCATCACCTGAACCAGACATGGGCGACTTCAAGCAACGGGATTCAAGCCCCCAACGCTCCAGGAGTGAGCGGGTTTCCCGATCTGCCGGTTCAAGCAAAGCGCGTCATTTTCCTGTGTATGGCGGGTGGGCCCTCTCATTTGGAAACATTTGACGCCAAGCCCGAGCTGGCCAGGCTTCACGGCCAGCCCATGCCGGCGAGCTTCACTCAAGGACAACCCATTGCCCAACTGCAGGGTCAAGAGCTCAAGTGTCTTGGGCCTCAGACCACCTTTAAACAGTATGGACAATCGGGTCAGGAAATCAGCCAATTCCTCCCCTGGACAGCTCGGTTGGCCGACGATATTGCCATCGTTCGATCCATGGTGACGGATCAGATTAATCATGACCCAGCTCACACGGTGATGAACACCGGCACTTCGATTTCAGGCAGGCCCAGCATGGGTGCCTGGATCAATTATGGATTGGGTAGCGAAAGTGAAGAGCTTCCTGGATTCGTTGTGCTGACCAGCCAGGGTGGCCGCAACCCGCAACCCATCGGTGCGAGACAATGGCACAGCGGCTTTCTTCCGGGGCGCTTTCAAGGGGTTGAATTTCAGTCAAGTGGCGATCCGGTGCACTATGTGCGCAACCCTGCAGGCATTTCACGCTCTGGTCAGAGACGACTGGTGGATACGGTTCAACGTCTCAATCGACTCCGAGCATCCCAGCAAGCGGATCCTGAAATCCAGACTCGCATCAATGCCTATGAAATGGCTTTTCGCATGCAAGCCAGTGTCCCGGAACTGATGGACCTTTCAGGCGAACCCAAGCACATCCTGGAAATGTATGGCACCGAAGGGGCTGATGGCAGTTATGCTGCCAACTGCCTGTTGGCCAGAAGGCTGGCCGAGCGTGGCGTCCGCTTCATCCACCTCTATCATCGCGGCTGGGACCATCATGGTGACCTGGCCAGTTACATGGACACATGTTGTGGCCTAACTGATAAACCTACCTGGGCTTTGATTACTGATCTGAAACAACGTGGCATGCTGGATGACACCCTTGTGATCTGGGGAGGAGAGTTTGGGAGAACGCCCATGTTTCAGGGCAAAGGCAAGCAACCAGGAAGGGATCACCATATCAAGGGCTTCAGCATGTGGTTGTGTGGCGGTGGGGTTCGAGGCGGGGTGACCCATGGCGCCACCGACGCACTGGGCTACCATGCGGTCGAGGATATCGTGCACGTCAGGGACCTCCATGCTACCATGCTGCATCTGCTGGGCATGGATCACCATCGCTTGAGCGTCAAATTCCAAGGACTCGATGCCCGATTGACTGGGGTGGAAAAAGCCCAAGTGGTTAGAGCCCTTGTCAACAGCTGACCTTCATCACCCGCTGGCCATCGGTAGCAAAGAGACGATCCCTTGAATTTGGCTCGATCCTCTGAGATCCGGTGAATCGACCAAAGGAAGGCAACACCAAGCGTCTGGACTGAAACCAGAAGCAAGGAAGGCGCAGATGACCCTTACCTGTTCTGGGCAGCCTGACTGCTGGATGGAGATGCCCACACAGCATGGGCAGTGCACTGGCTTCACTGCCAAGATGAGAACACGCTAGTCCATGCCACTCCCAGATTGGTTGGTGCATCTGAATATGCAGGTCGGGCCAGGGATCACCCGAGCAGAGGTCATGGTTACCACGAACCAAATCCATCCTGATCCCGTCGTTCATACGACGCCATTGCCTCAGGCACTCATGCACCACTTGAGTTTTCCCAGCAGCATGATGAAAAAAATCACCCAGAATAATCAGGCGCTTGGCAGCCGTCGCGGCAAGTAATGTCGAAAGCCGATGGCAATCTCCTTGAGTGTCTCCTTCGGGGATTGGAAGCCCAACAGCGCGTAGGCTGGCAGCTTTACCGAAATGAGGGTCGGCAATGAAGAGAGCTTGCCCTTCCTCAAGATAAAGGGCCTTGTCAGCCATGAGCCGCCACTTCATGCCGTGCCATTGGGTGATCAAAGATGAGTCAGTCATTGAAGATCCAAGTCGTCTTCACGCCTGATACTCTCCCGGCGAATACGATCCACCCACGATTCATTGGACACGTGGCGCCTCTGAGACTCTGCCCAGAGAGGAAAGGCCATGGGTGAGAGCTTCTCCAAGGAAGGCATGATCCATTCCTGCTGGGCCATCTGCTCCAAGACCCGTTGCAGTCGTTCCACGTCGAGCTCGCGCGAAAGCACTTCACGGTGGGTCTGCTCAATCAGGAGATTCCCTGGGTCATAGCGCTGAAAAACCTCAAAGAGGAGTTCACTGGAAACCTGAAGCTGTCGGACGGGCTTTCGAGCCCCAGGAAATCCCTGGTGGATCAGGCCTGCTACACGAGCGACATCACGAAAGACTCGACGATCCATTTCCACCGTATGCAAGGCCGCCTCTAAGTCCGCTACCAAATTGTGCGGGTCCAACCACCGTTTCCAAGCATGCAGATCCCATGCCTCGTTTTGTTCGCTTAGCAGGTGCAGGCCATAATCATTGCAGGTCATCGACAGGGTCACTGATGATTCCTGACTGATACGGTGAGCGATCAGTGCCGCCAAACCTTCGTGGGCCAGACGCCCAGCAAACGGGTAGAGAAACCACCCAATCCCCTGTCGGGTTGGGACCCGTTCGATCAGGCATTGATTGGTGGCTGGCAGAACAGAACCTTGAGTCTGCGCCCTGAGCATAGGCTCCAAGGCGCGTATTTCTGACCAGTTGGCGCACCTTGATGAGACCTCCCCCATGGTTCGCCTCATCTCAGCAGCCAGCTCGCTGGAGAGGGGAGCGTAGCCACCACTCCAAACTGAAACCGAAGCCTTGCCACCCCGAGCCCGTCGCACCCATGCCCGCATTTGCCGGATACGTACCAGTTCCAACAATTGCCCCCCAAAAACAAATTTAACCCCAGGTTTGAGGCGACTTAAGAAGGATTCCTCCACGTGCCCCAAGGTCTTGCCCCGGATCACACGCACCTCCAAGGAAGGATCGCTGGCGATGGTCCCAATGGACATACGATGCCAGCGCACCACCTGAGGGCGATCCACCTGAAACCATCCGTCATCACAACGGACTTTTTTAAATTGGTCGTAGGCTTTGAGCGACTGACCACCTTGGGTGATGAATTCCAGCACCCAAAGCCAGTCCTTGCGGTCCAGGTTTCGGTAAGACCAGGCCGAACGAATTTCCTCATACTGAACCTCCTCCTGAAACCCGCCGCCAATGGCTAGGGTAATCAGGTGCTGAGCCAGGACATCCAAAGGTTTCTCCAAAGGTTCGCGGGTTTCAACATGACTCAGCCGCACCGCTTCTCGAGCGGCAGCAAACTCCATCATTTCCATGGCATGGGTAGGGACGCAAAGGATACGACTGGTCTTTCCGGGTCGGTGCCCACTCCTGCCTGCACGTTGTAGCAGGCGCGCAATGCCCTTGGGTCCACCAATCTGAATCACTTGATCGACAGGGGAAAAATCCACCCCAAGATCAAGGCTGGAGGTGCAGACCACTGCTCGAATCTGACCGCAAGCCAGGCGTCGTTCAACCTCCAGACGGTCGGCCTTTTCAAGCGATCCATGGTGGAGCCCAAGCTGGCCCTCCCAGTCGGGCCGAGCTTTAAGAATGGCCTGATACCACCACTCACTTTGGGATCTCACGTTGGTA
Organism: Verrucomicrobiota bacterium; assembly: GCA_023257935.1. Lineage (GTDB taxonomy): Bacteria > Verrucomicrobiota > Verrucomicrobiia > Limisphaerales > AAA164-E04 > UBA7971. The sequence continues at coordinate 492 of JALRAZ010000301.1, read as the reverse complement.
AAAACCAGGGAAGTGCCCGCGCCCTCCAGTGCCTGGACCACCTGAGGAACCATCTGCTGACCGAGATGACCCGCCCAAGGGAAGATTTCCATTTGGTGGGGGATCAAGGTTTCGATTTCAATAGGTGAGGCTACCTTGGCTTCCACAATCCTTCCCGGGATCTGACGACCCATCAGGGCCTGCAAGGCTGGCTCGAGTTGACCCAAGGTTGCAGAGAGGCCCCAGGTGAGCAGGCTGGGTTGCCAGGATCTTAACCTGGCAAGACACAACTCAGTTTGCACCCCTCGCTTGGTTGATAGCATCTCATGCCATTCGTCTACCACCACCGCGCTGAGTGATTCCATGGCCTGCTGTGTGGCATCATGAGAGAGCAACAGGGAAAGGCTTTCAGGCGTGGTGATCAACACTTCGGGTAATTGACGAAGCTGACGCGCCTTGACCGAGGAGGCTGTATCACCGCAGCGCGAGTCCACTTTTGCCTCCAGTCCAAGC
>JALRAZ010000266.1 GCA_023257935.1 Verrucomicrobiota bacterium | reverse complement strand
AAGCCAGGGCAGATAACCAGATGACTCGCGTCAAGAACCGTTGTTTCCGGCCCTGCTCCGGCCTCCGCGGAGGCGCCCAAGGCAGCAATCCTGCCATCGCGGATCAGCATGGACTGGTGCAAGTCCGTGCCGCTGACCGGGTCAATCACCCTGCCATGCTGAATCAAAAGATCACTCATCTTCAAAAAGTTAATCAGTGGAGAATTGACAACGCAAGCTCCGTTGCCCAATATGCCTGACCTGTTGCGGGTGTAGCTTAGTGGTAAAGCTCCAGCCTTCCAAGCTGGCTACGAGGGTTCGATTCCCTTCACCCGCTCCATTCCTTTCCAGTCTTTGGATGCCACCATTCTCCGGCGTCATGGCCTCATCGCTCTCAGGGAGCATCCATCCCACTCAGTTTCCAAGTGATTTCATGTCGACCCAATCCTAAGTGGTAGCCGTTGGGTTGAACGGGAGATTAACTGCCACGGGTTTTGATTATCATCAAAGGATAGGTAGCGTTTGTCTTTCATGGAGAAATCCGTATCTTCATCTTATGCAATTTGTTAACAGGTCTTCACGCCCACCGTTAACCTTGATTGGGATCACTAGCTTGATCCCAGTCTGTATGATTTCGATTGGGTGTTGGATGGGATCAGTTTTCGCTGAATCAGCAGCCATGGTGGCAACGGTCACTCAAAAATCCATTGACCAGGGACAGCCACCTGCTTGGTGGTCAGCTAATCCACCGGATACTATTTGCCAAGATATTCAGCAGAGGGTGAGTCGCTGGCTTGATCCCCTGGCACTACCAGCAAATCAGTATGCCTTGTGTCAGGAGAAGCTCCTTGAACACTATCAGCGAGTTTGGGCATGGCATCAGGAGGTGGATGCCATGCTCGATGAGGCATGGCTTGAGTGGGACCGAGCGCGCACGGAGAAGGAGAATCATCCCAAGGATGAGCTGGAAGCATTGACGATTATGCATGAGAAAATTGATCCTCTTTATGCCACCTTTACTCCCCAGATTCATGGTTTGCTGCTAGCGCTCAAGGCAGAGGTGGGGGAAGAGGTGACCTACAGCATTTTAGATCGAATCACCCGATCACCCGGGGCACAAAGGACCTACAGGGCCTACCTGGAGATGATTCCCGAAATGACCGAGTCTGAGCGATCAGTAATCTGGTCTCGCATGGTGTTGGCGCGTGAGGAGTCCCTCGCTGCATGGCAAGAGAAGCGCATCATCAAAATTTTTAAAAAACACAAGGTGCGCAATGAGTTTTCCATCGATGGTTTTGGGTATGATTACCGTGCTCGCTATCAGGCTTGGGCGAAAAGTCTGAAGTGAATCTACTATGAAAACCCCCTATCTGATGCAATCACAGGCATCTGGTCGATATTGGTTTGGCTTTTGGGTCCTCATGAGCTGCTTGCAGGTCAGTGGGGCCACATCTCCAAGCATGATTCGACTTGATATCAATGGGAATACTCGGGCTGACATGCGTCGCGAGTCATGGCATGCATGGAACCTAACAGTGGCAAAGTCGGCTGTGACTTCCATTGAAGGCGTTGAGTTTACCCTACGGCCAGTCAATCCAAGTCACTCACTCAAGCCCTTTGCCCGTAAGGCACTCGTGGCTGATGGATTGACTCTTGGGGCTGATGGGGTGCAAGTGGCTGCTGAAACAGGTGCCGGATTGGAACTTCGCATAGCTGGGTTGCCCCCCGGTGAGCATTCTCTGACGACCTACCATCATGCCCCTGATCTGCAGGCCGCCCTCTGGCAGGTCAAGATGGGGCAGCAGCCTGGAGTTGAGGTGAAATCGGCGGAGCATCCCACCCATGATGATCTGTTGGCTTCGGCCCATTTGCGTTTCAGCCTGGAAGAGGGTGAAGAGGCCGTGATTCGCATGGAACCTCTCCGTGGGCAAATGATACCGCTCAACGGTTTGGTGCTGGGATCGTCCGATCCTGCTCATAAGGCTCTGATCCCTGTCCCAGCGGATATGAGCCTTCATGCCGATGGAGATGATGGTTGGGTGCATCTGGCCTGGCGACCAGCGCCCGATGCCATCGCACACCGAGTACACTGGGTAGCCGAAAGGGATCCTAGCGTGTTGGCTGATCGCTTGCAAAATCACAGTCAGGGAGAGCTTGTGCACGCAAGTTATCACCGCATCCCAGTCCCGAGAGATTCCAGTCTTTACTACGGATGGCGAGTGGATTCCCTCAACCAGGAGGGAGTCTTAACGCGTGGTGATATTTGGTATTTCCGCGTGCGGCACCCAGCCTTCCCAAGCGCTCAAGGCCACGGCCGATTTGCAATCGGGGGGAGGGGAGGGCGAGTGATGCACGTGACCCACCTGGGAGACAGCGGGCCGGGATCGTTCCGAGAGGCTGTCGAGGCCGAAGGACCGAGAACGGTTGTCTTTGATGTCTCCGGTTTGATCACCCTGAAATCCAAGTTGATTTTTGGGAAGAACAATGCCTTCCTGACTGTGGCTGGGCAGACTGCCCCGGGTAAGGGAATATGCCTCCGAAATTATTCTTTTGGTGGGGTTGGCGCCAGGGACACCATCATACGCTACATGCGCCTCAGGCTTGGTGACCTAGCTGGACAGACCATGGATGGCATGGGCCTTGCCAGCAGTGATCACTGTATTATCGATCATTGCTCCATCTCGTGGACACAGGATGAGGCTTTTAGTTCAAGAGGGGCGCGCCACATCACCTTGCAGCACAGCCTGATTTCTGAGGCACTGAACATAGCGGGTCACCGCAAATATCCCGAGGGCACTGCTCATGGCTATGCAGGTTCCATTGGAGGTGATATCGGCAGTTTTCATCACAACCTGCTGGCGCATAATGCGGGCCGCAATTGGTCACTGGCTGGTAGCATCGACCAGGCAAATCGTCACGCTGGGCGTCTCGATATCCGGAACATGGTGGTTTACAACTGGTCTCACCGCACGACCGATGGGGGCGCCAGGCAGGTGCAATTTGTCAACAATTACTACAAGCCTGGACCTGCTTCCAAGATCCTGACATACCTCAACCCGCAATTTGAAAACCCCTCTTTCGGCCCTCAGCAGTACTACGTCGAGGGAAACGTGATGGAAGGGGTGGTCGGCCCCGAGGGGCCATTGCTTCCTCTTCAGGGTATGGCTATCCGAGGAGAGCAGCCCTGGCCTGCGCTGGTCACGACGCCTTTTTTTGAATCACTCGTTCAAACTCAATCCGCGCAAGCAGCCTATCGAGATGTGCTGCAGGATGTGGGATGCAATGTGCCCCAAATGGATGATCATGATCGGCGCATTATTCGTGAAACCCGAGAGGGGAATTTCACTTATCGAGGCAGTCGCTCAGGCTTGCCCGGTTTACCAGATTCTCAAGATGATGTGGGAGGGTGGGAGGCCTATCCAGAAGTGCACCGACCCCATGACTGGGATACCGATGGTGATGGCATGCCCAACCACTGGGAGTTGGCAAAGGGCTTGAATCCTGAGGACCCCCATGACGGCCAGGGCGACCCGGACGGTGACGGCTACACTTCACTGGAGGATTACCTCAATAGCTTGCCTTACCGCCGCCCATGAAGCCCCACATATCAGACCCTAAATCAGTGGAATGCCTGGCTCACTGACCTGAAAGCAGGCTCCCTTTCAAGGCTGGAGTGCAGCTTGCACCAGATCATCTCCAGGCAGCCGTTTGAGCCTGGCTGGGAATCCTGCCGAGGCAAAGAGGTTATCGAGAAGTGTTCCCTCCTGAGTGCCTGGCATTGCAAGATTGAGATGCGAAGGGGTCCCTAGAGCAAGCATGCCAAGCAGGTCACCATACTTGATCGCTCCATGAAGGAAATTGCTGTCACGATAGTCTTTGAGGTTGGCAAAGTGGAAGCCCGCAGTATCGATCGTGCTCCGGTCAATGACTTCATAGGCAAGCGCTCGAGCTGCTGCAACCCAGTGGCCAGCTCCGGCAAGTCCGACTAGTTCTAGGGTCGAACTGTGGGGCTCGGGATGATGACGCACATGCTGAATCACGCTCAGGATGTCGTGCACTCTCTGCGCAAAGAGCGGATGGTTATAACCGTAGGTGTAGCCAGCAAAGGCACGTCCATTGTTCACGATCTGATTGGCTTCCAAAGGACTGGGTCCCTGGCCGATCAGGTTCATACCGATCACGGTGGATCCTCCCTCCAGAGCTTTCCTGACAGAAGCACTTGGTTGCCCCTGATCGTTGAGCAGGCCCGCTATCCCACGCGCGGTTGGCCAGATCAGTGTGCGGCCATTCCATTGCTTGGGTTGCAGATAGAGGAGGGTCACCGATTCCTTATGGGTAGTGTTACCCAGTTCACCGCTCATTTCCCAGTAGGTATCACGATCGGTTTTTTGCACGATGTTGAGCTGAGTCTCCCCCGCTGTGGCGAGCTCCCTACCCAGGATGGCGCGAATTCCTGTTCCATACCAATGACGGAAGGCGTGAAGACTCTGGTGGGTAGCCGCAAGCTGCTCGGCAGCATCTTCTGCCCAGTATTTGAGTAAACCTTTTTCGAATGCCTCACCGCCTTCTGGAGCCTCGTATCCATGACTCCAAACCGTCATCGATGATTTATCCTGGCGTTCATAATCCCTTTCCACGATCGGAGTCTGAAGTCCGAGATTCAGGTGCCGGTTCATGAAATGATACATGGCCGACCGACTGACGTAATTGTAGTTGTGTCCAAAATGATTGAGAGCTGCCAGGGAGACACGTTCCTTATGTCCCAAAGTTTCGTAAAGCTGCTCCAGTTGCGGATAGCCTTTGGTCGTCATTTCAACTGTCCAGTCATTCGCGCCGGTCATGCCAAGGGGCTTGGGTGCCACGAGGGCAGCAATGGCGACATTCCCCTCATGAATCCTTAAGCCGGAGGCATTTTCACAGGTGCAACCCCCTTGCATGGCTGTCGACACCATCACGGCTGGAAAACAGGCTGCCAGCCTTGCATCCAAGGCTCCCATCATGAAGGACTGAGTGCCACCACCACTGGCACCGGTGATGGCAAGTCGGTCTGTATCGACCTCAGGCAATCCAGTCAAAAAATCAAGCGCCCGGATGGAATTCCAGGTCTGTAGGCCCATGACACTTTGCAGCCTGGCTTCGGCCTGGGCACTGAAGAGTCCCCATCCCTCAGCCTCATTCATGTGCTCTCGCTGCTCGGCAAAGCGGTGGGCCAACTCATAGCTGATCTGCTGATTGTCCGCGTAGCCTACCATGTCATAGTGGAAAACAATACAACCCATCCTTGCCAACTGTACGTTGCGCGACTGCAATGGGCTGCGGCCACCGTTTTCAAATCGTTCGGCTCCCTGGTTGATTTCCATCAGGATATCTTCGTTTTCCATGAATCGTCCCTGATTCCAGTGACCATGCGGGCTGAGGATGGCGGGCCTCGGGCCTTCCCACCCTTTAGGGCGATAAAGGCTTCCGGTCAGGAAGTAACCGGGGAAAGTCTCCATAAACACCTTTTCCACCGTGTAGTCACCCTGGTCGATCCTTCCATGAATCACGGCATTAAGGGGAGTGCGAGTTGGCATGGGCCATAGACCATTGGCAACGAGTAACTGGTGACGTAGTCTTGTTGCTCGCTGCTCCCAGGCCTCAGGTGTTTCTGACAAGAGGAAAGGAAAATAGCCGTTCAGGTTTTTCGGCTGACCCAAACGGTGGTCTGCGAAATGTCCTGCTTGGGTCAAGGTAATCCCAAAGCGTGTGCCAATTACCATGGTCAGGATGATGGCAATAAAGCGTATCCACCTAGAGAGGGTTGAAATACAAGGTAGCGATGCCTGAGCCTTGGGTTGAGATGGGAGAATCATGATGCCCAGCACTTTAGGTAATCATGCCATGGGCTGACAATAGCCAATCTCATGCCTGCAAGTTGCGTGGAAGACTCCGCAAGCCACTAGGCTGCGAGGCATGCGTGCGGTAGCCCAGGATCATTTTGATCCCGCGTATGAGGTTTTTGTGGTAGCCCAAGCCACATCATTCATGGAGATCAGGACTCAGGGCCAAATCATCCAAGGATTATCCTAAGTAGTTTACTGAGAGTCAAATGGCGGGATTATCTGCTTGAAGGGCAGGTCCTTATTAGGGCATTTTGAACTATCATGAACACCGAATTCCACCCTTCTGGGGCTTGCCTTGGGTCTTCCTCTGTAATGATTAGACGTGCTTTTACCCTCATCGAGCTTCTGGTGGTCATCGCCATCATCGCTATCTTGGCCAGTATGCTTTTGCCTGCCCTCAGTAAAGCGAAGGAAAAGGCCCAACGCACCAAATGCCTCAGTAATCTCAAGCAGATGCTGCTGGCCACCCATATGTATGTGGGGGACAATGAAGAGTATCTTCCATACAGTTCGTGGAGTTCGGGCACTTACGATGTGGCTAACTGGCTCTACACCCGCAAGCGCGGACAAAATCCCGAGCACGACGTGACCCTAGGCCAACTCTGGAGCTATATCCCGACCGGTCAGATTTACTGGTGTCCCCTCGAGCGCACCAACACCGCTCTGTTCAAGCAGCGCGACATGCAGGTCTCCAGTTATGTGATGAATGGGGCGGTCACGGCTTACGGCACTTCGCCCAATGGCAAGCAGTGGGGAAGTTACAAGATGGACCAATTTAATGCGAATAACCTGCTTTACTGGGAAGCTGATGAGCGTCTGCCATCCAACTATGACAATGTGGCCAGCCGTCCGAACGAAGGGGTGACCGAGCGGCACAACAACGGCACCAATCTGGGGATGTTCGGTGGTCATGTCGAATATTGGAAATTCGCCGCCTACTATGAGGAAGCTGGGATTGGTGGCTTTCCAGGTCGGGCACCTGGTCGGTTCTGGTGCAATCCGGCTTCGGCTAATGGTAAGTAATCCGAGGTTTTTTGAGCCACTCTTGAATATGAAAATACCATGTGCATGGATACTCTCCATCCTTCTATTCGCTCTGCCTGGCTGCGGGGATGGGAGTGACGATGGCGGTATTCGCAACAGTCAGAACGTGGAGGGTGCAGCTGATCACTTGTCAGAGGCTTTTGCTAATTCCGACTCAGCCCTACAAAAGCATGCCAAATCGGCTTCAGAGGCCATGCGGAAGAAAAAATACCGGGACGCCCTAATCGCGCTGCAGGAAATCAAGCAATCAGGTAAGGTCAAGGATGTGAATGAAGGCATTGCCGTCAGGGATTCCCTGATCAACCTGGAGCAGGAATTGATCTATGCCATGGAGGATGGAGACCCGAATGCCGAAAAGGCATACCAGCTTCTCAAGCGAGTCAATCGAAATTAAATCGCCTCTCTGATTAAGCTTTGGGGGCCACCTATCAGCAAGGGGCTGAGGGTAAGGTTTGGCTTAAGCCAGAGAGAGGACGATCAAAAATTTTGATATTCTGCTCTCGGGCTCGTAAATTAGCCTCATGACTTTGCCACTGGTATTGCTTCACTACAAAACCTTGATGCCTGGTAGTCGTCTGGTTGACGGCCTTGAAGGGCTGGGTTTTAGGGTTGAGGTGGTATCAGATCCAAACCAACTCGCCGACCTGGTTAGGACGCAGTCTCCCATGGCCCTGATCTGTGATCTGGATCCCGAGCCCCGGCCTGCTCTTGAAGCCATCCGTGCGATCAAAGAGGATTTACAAACCCAGCATCTGCCTATCCTTGCCTTTGCTGATCTTTCCAAGCCTTCTGTGGAGGATTCGGCTCGCATGGTGGGTGCCACGCTGATTGCGGATCGATCAGGGATTCTTTCCCAACTGGGGCACCTCATGGATCACGTTCTTGAAGTGCACTGAAAAGGGGATTCCAATCCGGCCGTATTATCCTGCCTTTGGCGTTTCCAGAGAGGCCCAAAGCTCCAACACGCATCACAGACTTTCCGCGTGACCTGATCATCAGGGCATGGCAGGTTTAGGCCGTGACACCCGATGAGGCAGGCCGATATTTAAGAGCCTACAAAGAGGACAGGCTTTCGCAGGAAGAGCTGATTAAGCTCTTTCAGCGTGCGCCCTTTGAAGACTTGGGATTTGCCAGGGTCGATACCCATCGAGCCTTACGTAAGGGGTTTCCTGAGGTTGTTTTTGGCCAGGGCAAGACCCCTCCCCAGATCGAGTCCATTGTTCAAAAATTGGCCGAAGCATCCCACGCCGTCCTTGTCACCCGCGTTGAACCCGAGGCGGCCGCTGACATCCAGTCGCGGATGCCAGAGCTGACCTACCATCCTCTGGCCCGCTGTCTGGTGTGGCAAGGTTCTACAGAACTTCATATGGGAGGAAAGGTTTGCGTGGTCTCGGCTGGCACCAGCGATATGCCCGTAGCTGAGGAGGCCGCTGTCACTGCAGAAGTCATGGGCAACCATGTCGAACGGATTTATGACGTGGGGGTAGCGGGTCTGCACCGATTGCTTGCTTCCTTGGAGCGTCTTCAGCAAGCCGAGGTGCTTATTGTGGTCGCAGGGATGGAAGGTGCTCTGCCAAGTGTGGTGGCTGGGCTGGTGTCGCAGCCAATCATCGCAGTGCCAACCAGCGTGGGGTATGGGGCGAGTTTTAATGGTTTGGCAGCGCTTTTAGGGATGCTCACCAGCTGTGGGAGTGGCGTCACAGTCGTGAATATTGATAACGGATTTGGAGCTGCTTTTGCGGCAAGTCAGATCACTCAACTCCTTCACCCCCTCGCATAGTAGCCTTTATGAAGACACTTTATCTGGATCTTTTTAGTGGGATCAGCGGGGATATGTTCCTGGGAGCCATGCTCGATTTGGGGCTGGATGAGGGATATTTGAGGCAGCAACTGGATTTGCTGGAAATCGGTTCCTATGAACTCAAAGTAGGGCGAGCGAGCCGATCAAGCGTGGAAGGCGTCAAGTTTGATGTGCTCCTGGATGCTTCTCAGGGGGAGACACACCATAGCCATTCACACGGGGGTCACACCCATGCCCATTCCCACACCCACAGTCATGGTGGCATCGAGGATCACGGTCACGATACGGATCACGCTCGCAATTATGCACAAATCAAAACCCTAATCAGGCAAAGCCCGCTCTCGGATTGGGTCAAAAAACGTGCCGAAGCGATTTTTCACCGCATCGCTGTTGCTGAAGGCAAGGTTCATGGACTGCCTCCTGAGGAGGTTCATTTTCACGAGGTGGGCGCTGTAGATTCCATTGTCGATATCCTAGGTGCCTGCATTGCCCTGGAAAAAATGGGCTGCCCCCGAGTGCTTGCCTCACCGGTTGTCGAGGGCACCGGCTTTGTTCACTGCGCTCATGGGAAATTCCCTGTTCCAACGATGGCAACCCTTTCCATTTTGGGTGAAGCGGGCATTGCGCTCAGCCAGTGTGATGTGCCTCACGAACTGGTAACTCCCACCGGCGCTGCCTTGTTGGCCGAATTAGTGGAATCTTTTGGTCCCATGGAAGGTCTTGTGGCGACCCAAGTCGGCTACGGTCTGGGCGGGCGAGATATTCCTGGCCGCCCCAACGTGCTCCGCGCGGTTTTGGGTACGACAAGCCCTTCTCAACCTGAGGCAGAGGACTGCTCTGACCAAGTCGTGTTGCTCCAGACCAATCTGGATGATTGCCAGCCGGAGTGGTTAGGGCACTTCATGGAGCTGGCCTTGAAACAGGGAGCTCTGGATGTCTTCTTTGCTCCAATTTACATGAAAAAACAACGGCCGGGGGTGCTGCTGAGTTTGCTCTGTGCGCGGGGTCAAGAGGATACGTTTGAACGCCTCATGTTTCGTGAAACCACCGCATTTGGCTTGCGAAAAAGTTATCATGATCGGATCAAACTCACTCGACGGGAGGGTGAAGTCGCTACGGCCTTCGGGAATATCATGACCAAAGAGGGATACCTTGGTGATGCGCGCTTGAGGGTGACGGCCGAATTTGAATCTTGTCGTCAGGCAGCTCAACAATTCGGGGTCCCTATTCAGCATGTCTATCAGGCTGTGGAGCGTGCCCTTGGGAACCGCCTTGAGGACCTTTGATCTTCCTATGAAACCAGGTAAACATCCCTCATCGAGTCAGGTGACCTATCGGGAAGTGGGAGAGGATTATTTTCAAAAGCGGCAGCTCAAGCGTTTTGCTGGGGTCTTTCATCTTTGGGCGCTAGGGGTTGGGGCCGTGATATCTGGGGATTTTTTTGGCTGGAACTTTGGTCTTGGGGCGGGGGGATTTGGAGGCCTGCTGGTAGCCACCGTGCTCATCACGCTGATGTATGTCGGGTTGTGTTTCAGCATTGCCGAAATGAGTGCGGCCATGCCTCATACAGGAGGTGCCTATTCCTTTGCTCGCACAGCCATGGGGCCTTGGGGCGGTTACCTGACTGGCTTAGCCGAAAATATGGAATATATCCTAACTCCCGCGGTTATTGTCGTGGGTATTGGAGGCTATTTGGGCGCTATTTTTGAAACCCCCGAAGCGTGGGAACCTCTGTGGTGGTTGGCAGCCTACAGTGTTTTTGTTGGGCTAAATATTTGGGGGGTTGAGATTTCTTTTCGGTTTTCAGTGTTCATCACCCTGGTTGCCCTTGCCATCTTGCTCGTATTTTACTGTGGAGCTTTAGCTCACTTTGACTGGCAACAAGCTTTCAACATGGAGCCCGGGGAAGGGGCAACACAGTTCCTGCCGAAGGGATGGGCAGGGATCTTTGCTGCCATGCCTTTTGCTGTCTGGTTCTACCTGGCTATCGAGCAACTACCTCTTGCAGCCGAAGAGGCCCAAAAGCCCCAGCGGGATTTGCCTCGAGGCATCGTCAGTGGTTTGATGACCCTAGTCTTCTGTGCCTTTGCCACCCTCATTCTCAATGCGGGGATCGCACCTGGAGCCGCAGGGATTGCTCAAAGCGATGAACCTCTTTTTGAGGGCTTTAAAACAATTTTTGGGGAAGGTTTAGGAACCCGAGTCCTTGCATTGATTGCTGTGGCTGGGTTGGTTGCAAGCTTTCACTCCATCATTTATGCCTATGGCCGACAGATCTACTCTTTGTCCCGAGCAGGTTACTTTCCATCCTTTCTGTCTCTGACTGCCCCCCGACGCAAGACGCCGCACGTTGCCTTGGTGTTCGGGGCCTTGATTGGGTATGCGGTCGCATTGGTGATTCATTTTGCCAGTCCAGGTAGTGCAGTGGGAGCCGCCCTGCTCAATATGGCTGTCTTTGGAGCGGTCATTGCCTACGTCATGCAAATGGCCTCATTCTTGCGCCTGCGAAAGCACCATGCTGCCATGAAGCGCCCCTATTTGAGTCCTACCGGAGTCTGGGGAGCCTGGTTAGCCAGCCTGCTCTCAGTGATGACTTTATTAGCCCTTTTTATTGATTCGAGCTATCGTCATGCCGTCTTGGGTGCTCTGATTTGGTTTTTGGCTGGCATAGGCTATTTTGCTTTGTTTGCCCGTCACCGTTTAGTTAAGGCCCCCGAGGAACATTTTGCGATGCATGATGGAGAAGTTCCCAGCAGGGAATTGCCTCAGGATGCTGATGCAGCCAGCGATTAAATGGGTCACTCGACCCTTCGTGGCTTATCTTTATCTGGCCTGCAAGGGCTGTACAGGGATGCCAAGGGCTTGCCAGCCGCCAAATGCTGCACATGAGAGAGCCAAGCGGTGAAAAGCTCGGCTTAAAGAGAGCTACTAAGCAGTCGGGAGAAATCCCGGACAGGCAAACTGACTAGGCATCGACCTCGGCTCTCGCTTCAGCTGCCAGCGGGGTGCTGAGGTAACGCTCACCCGTTGAACAGGCGATGGTGACGACCATTTTGCCCTTGTTTTCAGGCCTACGAGCGATTTCCAGAGCTGCGACCACATTGGCTCCGGTACTGATCCCTACCAGCAAACCTTCTTCCTTGGCCAGACGACGGGCCATGGCGAAGGCATCATCATTGCTGACTCGCACACATTCCTGGATCTGGTCCACACCGTCTGATCCCTGCAAGTGCAGGTTGTCGGGGATGAATCCAGCTCCTGTGCCTTGGATTTTGTGAGGTCCAGGAGTCAATGCTTCCCCAGCAAGTGTCTGACTAATAACTGGCGAGTCGCTTGGCTCAACAGCGATAGCTTGGAAACCAGGTTTTTTTGAACGCAAGACTTCGCAGCATCCGCTGATGGTGCCACCGGTTCCGACGCCAGCTACCAAAATATCAATCGCACCATCGGTGTCATCCCAGAGTTCTTCGGCAGTGGTTTCACGGTGGATTTGCGGGTTAGCGGGATTTTCAAATTGTTGGGGTATCCACGCATTAGGAGTTTGCTCTGCCAGCTCCTTGGCCTTGTCGATAGCTCCTTTCATGCCTTGAGCCCCAGGAGTGAGCACCAATTGCGCTCCCAACAGGGCCAGGAGGGTCCTGCGTTCGTGCGACATGGTCTCAGGCATGGTGAGGATCAGTTTATAACCTTTGGCGGCAGCAACAAAAGCCAGCGCAATACCCGTGTTGCCACTAGTTGGTTCGATAATGACCGTTTCTTTTTTGAGGATACCACGTTTTTCGGCATCCTCGATCATGGCCATACCGATGCGATCCTTGACACTACCTAGCGGGTTGAAAAACTCGCATTTGAGTAAAACGGTTGCATCGATACCATCAGTCACCCTATTGAGGCGGACCAGGGGGGTGTGACCGATGGTCTGGACGATGTTGTCGTAAATCTTTGACATTCCTGAATGTGGCTTGATGAGCTTTGGCTTAAACAAATCTTATTTTTCCTCAAATTCAAGGTCAACCTCCAAAAAGGTTTTTCCAGAATGGGGGGAGCCTTTGGGAGTTTATTGAAGGATCTGAGGTCGACAAATGACTGGATTGAACCATGATTGAGTTCCATGAAGATCCTTTTTGTTCATGCCCATTTTGATGATTATGAATTCACCGCATCGGGCCTTTTCGAGGCCTGGCGGCGAAGACTGAGCACAGGCTTGAAGGCAAGGGTGTTGGTTTGCACTGATGGTCGAGCCGGCCATCATTTGCATGGACCCGATCAGACCACCCAAGTGCGCTTAAAGGAGCAGCAAGCCTCGGCAAGCATTGGTCAATATGAGTTCCATAGCCTACGTTTGCCTGACGGATCGATACCCCGTGAGGCCTGCCTGCTGGTGACGCGCGAATTGCTAGCGGCTCTGTGGAAGGCAATCAGAGACTTTGAACCTGATTACCTTTTCTGCCCGCCGTTGCCGATTGATCCGCTTGCTGGAGTACATGTGGATCACGTAGCCGTGGCTGAGGCAGTCAGGAAGGTTGCCTACATGATCAATGTCCCGCATGCTTTCTTAGAAGAATATCCTTCACCTGCAGGGACGGCCACCCCATGCAAGGTGCCGGTCATCCTGAATACCTATGATGGTTATATGGCTGGGTCCAATCATCCGGATTTCGTGGTGGATGTGGAACCGATGTTTGAAACGATCGCTCAGATGACCTGGTGCCATCAAAGCCAGATTATGGAGTGGCTCCCGTGGGTGGGGCGCCATCGGATGCAGGCCCCTGCCGATTTCGATGCCTGGAAGGTGGAATTACGCGAACGCTTTATCAGGCAGAATCGAGAGCTTGGCATAGACGATGACCACGCCAGGGAGGCATTCATGGTGACGGCATGGGGGGAGGTACCAACAACCAAGGAGCTTCTGAATGACATCCCTTGTATTGATCAGGCTCAAAGTACTTTCCAGCGACTCAAGGTTTATGAGAAAGCCTATCATGGAAGCCAATGAAGATAGGTCTTGCGAACAGGTTGCTTTGAGCTGGTAGAGAGCCCCCGCTAAGAGCTAACTTGTGAGTCTTCCTAACATGAAAACCAATCGCAGGCAATTCATGCTCCAAGCCTCCTCGGTGGCCATGGCATCATGTCTTGCACCCTCGCTCAAGGGGCAGTTGTCACAGTCTTCAATGAAACCAGATTACGTTGCTAAGGGTCCCATTCGACACTCAGTCATGGGCTGGTGCTTCAATCCCATGTCGCCAGCTGAGCTAGCCCGTCAGGGGAAGCAAATGGGTCTTTCAGCCATCGAGGGTATTCCCGTATCAGCCTATGCCGAGGTCAAGGCCATGGGATTGAATATTTCTCTGGTTTCTGGAGGACACGGCTTTGCCCAAGGCCCTTGCAATCCCGCCTACACCGATCAGGTAGTCGTCGGGTTAACTAAGGCGATTGATTTAGCCTCCTCGGTGGGAGCGAACAAAGTGATTACCTTTACCGGGATGCGCTACGAGGGAATGGATGATGAAGCGGCTGTGCAATTATGTCTCAATACCTGGAAAAAGGTGCTTTTGCACGCTGAGCGAAAGAAGGTAACCCTGGTGCTTGAGCACCTTAACTCTCGCGATGGCTCTCATCCCATGAAGGGGCATCCAGGTTATTTTGGTGATCATGTCGATTTCTGCATACAGCTCGTTGAAAGCCTTGCCTCTCCCTATTTTAAGCTGCTCTTTGATATTTACCACGTGTCGGTGATGCATGGTGATGTCATTCGCCGGATCCGCCGCTACCATCCACTCATTGGGCACTATCATACCGCTGGCAACCCGGGACGAGGAGAACTGGACGATAACCAGGAAATCAATTACCCCGCGATCATGAGAGAGATCCTAAGAACGGGTTATGAAGGGTATGTAGCCCATGAGTTCATCCCTACCTGGAAGGATCCGCTTCAGTCTCTGAGGCATGGCATCCAGGTCTGCGATCAACAGCTCTGAAAAGGGTGAAACAATCTACGCGCTCACGAGATCATTCGGTGACGCAACTTGGGAAGGCGTCCCAAGTAATCGGTCCATAGGCATGCCAGATAATGGGCCAATGCGCGGCCATTGAGGCGATCGCAAGCCTTGCATCCATTTGCCAGTGTGTCTGATCCCAACGCCATCCACTGTAACACCAAATCCTTGCTTGCCCCGTCAAGTCGAGTCTCTGTCCAAGGGGGAGCCAAACCAAGCAGTTCAAGAAGATAGCATTCAAAACAAAGCGTCTGGATGAGGCCGTCTGTATCCTTTTGACTCATCCCTTTGAGATAGGATTCAAAAAGTTCCATCAAACCATCCATGGGGGTGTCTTCCTCAACGCAGTGGGCAACCATCTGGGCGGCGCAGCAGGCATACTCGAAACGATCTAGATGTCGACTCAGTGGTCCGGGTGGGTTCTTGAGCTGGATCTCCTGCAAGGTATGCAGGGTGGAACGAGAGCTGCGTTTGAATGCCAGCAAACAGTGGTTAAACAGGTCGAGCTTTCCTTTGAAAGCTGATTTGTTCCTCAAAGCGCCCCGCGCCATGGTACTCAAACGTCCGTGATCCTTAGTGATCCAGTGAACGATGAGGCTGGTCTCAGAATAGCGAATGCAACGGATGATGATTCCCTGCGTCTGTTCCATTGGATTCAACCTCGGTAGGTTTATTCTCCGCCCCTCGCCGATGAGGGAACGGGTAGTGTGGGTAGGGGAATCGTTTTTTTTAGATGGCTTAACCAGTGGTTTTCTTGAGTTTTCATCACGCGCCGATCATCAGGCTCATGATCATCATAACCTACCAGGTGAAGCATGCCGTGGATGAGGTAGCGCATGCATTCCTCAAACCAATGGGTGTGGTAGGTCAGGCTATAATGATAGGCAATTTCTGGGCAAATCAGGATTTCGCCTAGCAACATGCCCTGAGTGCCTTCAGAACTCAGGTCGAAGGTGATGACATCGGTTGCCCCTTCGTGCTGGAGGAATTGATGGTTGATATGGGCCATGCGAGAAGAGGCGAGAAATTGAATAGAAAGTTCACAGTCACGTTCAGGTAGGATCTCAGCGGCAGCCCAGGAGGCAGCGGCACGACTGATTGCCAAATCGACAGCCCACTTTCTTTGGCGATTTCGAACCTCGATCAGATGCATGCTTGAGGCCATGGAAATGAGTGCTTGTGCTGTAGCCTACCTAGCCTGCTGTTGACGATGGTCCTCATAGGCAGCCACAATTTTCTGAACCAGCCGATGGCGAATGACATCTTTTCTCTGAAATTCGATAATCGCTATGTCATCAATTCCCTGTAAGGCCTTTCTCGCTTCAAGTAGGCCTGAGGGTTTATGCTTTGGTAGGTCTATTTGAGTAGGATCGCCCGTGATGACGGCCCGAGAATTCATCCCAAGTCGAGTCAGAAACATGAACATTTGTTCGGTGGTGGCATTTTGGGCCTCATCAAGAATAATGAAGGCATAATTCAGGGTGCGCCCACGCATGTAAGCAAGTGGGGCAATCTCGATAATCCCTCGATCACGATACTTTTCAATTTCTTCTGCAGGGAGCATGTCCAACAGAGCATCTTGCAGGGGTCTCAAATAAGGATCGAGTTTTTCATGGAGATCGCCAGGGAGGAACCCGAGTGCCTCCCCGGCTTCCACCGCTGGGCGAGTGAGGATGATTCGGCTGACCGCACCGGTTTTGAGTGCCTGAGCTGCCATGGCCATCGCAAGGTAAGTTTTGCCTGTTCCAGCTGGCCCGATACCAAAGGTCACATCATGCTTACGTATTGCTTCGATGTATTCTTTCTGGCCCGCGGTCCTTGGATGAATAGGAGGCTTGCGGCTCGAGGGTTGAATACGCTCCTCATACAATCGTTTGAGGGCACCGGCTCCATGCTGCTTGATGATTTCCAGGGATTGATTGAACTCACGCATGCGGATGGCAGTGCCAGCCTTAAGTGCTTTCTCCAGAGTCATGAAAAGCTCTTTGGCCTGTTCGACTTTGTCGAAGTCACCCTCGAGCTTTATCCAGCCATCGCGCGTGATAGCTTTAACCCCCAGTTCAGTTTCCAGCAGCTTCAGATTGCGCGCGTCATTAGCAAAAAGTAATTGAGCCTGATGGGCATTTTCGTAATGCAGTGTTTCAGTTGCCATGAGGAAAAGACAATTTAATGAAAGCTAGGCCGAGATCGATCAATGGTTGCCTGCATGCAAGGTGTGGTCAGTTTTATGCTTCCTGAATCGGTTCACTGCCTCGAAAGGCCGCACGCAGTTTCTCAGCCAGGGCTTCCAGAGCCTCTGGGAGGACGGCTGTGGCGCCGATAACTGGCATGAAATTAGTATCCCCCTCCCAGCGAGGCACAATATGCATGTGGAGATGCTCCTGGATGCCGGCACCAGCAACGGCCCCCAGGTTCATGCCGATATTGAAGCCACTTGGCTGCATGATATGTCTCAACACTCTGATAGAGTTTTGGGTGGCTTCCATCAGGGCGCTTAGTTCCTGTTGGTCGAGGTCATCCAGGTTGGCAACCTGACGGTAGGGGACCACCATGAGATGCCCTCCGCTGTAGGGGTAGCGGTTCATGACCACATAGCATGACTGACCTCGCCACAGGACCAGATTGGCCTCGTCGTCGGAGGATTGAGCGATCTGGGTGAACAGGGAATCTTCGCCTTTGGGTTCTTTAGGCGCCAGAATGTAATCAATGCGCCATGGAGCGTGCAAGTGTTCCATATGAGCGCAACTTAGATTGCCAACATCCTAAAGTCAAAACAGGGTCAGGGGTGGGCCAGGATTTCGATGTCGCGGTAAGCCACATGCATGTCCTGCCCTCCGTGAAGCTGAAGTGCAAGATGGCCAGCCAAGCGACCAGGATCCTTTTCCAGGGAAGCAGTCTGATGCCCGTTTATGTGCACGGTAATGCGCTGGCCATGAGCCGAGACCGTCAGCTGATTCCATTCGCCTTTTCGATACCAGGGTGTCTTTTTGTCGGCTGGGTGTTCAATCACCCACGCACGACCCCCGGTTTCGTAAAGCCCCCCGGTTTCGTAGGAAGTATCCACTTCAACCTGGAATCCGTGCACGCCAACTCCATCCCCAGATTTTTCAGAACGAAAATAAAAGCCACTGTCTCCACGGGTTACCTTAAAGGAAGCGCGGACAGTGAAATCGCCATAGGTTTGGTCGGATACCAAAAGTCCGTGCCGTGGTTCACTGGCTGGGCTGGTCCCTTGGATTGTCCCATCGACAACCTCCCACGTGCCTCCTGGAAGAGTATGCCATCCGCTTAGATCTTTGCCGTTGAACAAAGGCTTCCATTGGTGTTCACCCAGATCCTGGATGCGGATGTTGCGCCACTTGATCTGCATGGGTTCCTCACGATTGGTACCGTGAACTTGAAGAGCAATGAATCCGGATACGTTCAGTGAATCCCGCAAATCCGCAGCAGGGACCCCGTTGACCCAAGTGCGGATAGAATCGCCGATGGCCTCAACCCGGTAGTGATTCCATTGGTTTTGTCGGAAGGCAGCTTGTGCCTGAGGGAGATCCTTCAAAGGGAAAAGCCAGCCACGACGACTTTCGTCATAGATGCCGCCAGACCAGGCACGCTTGCTTGGATCAATTTCCACCTGGTAGCCATGCACCACGCCTCGGTTGTAGTCAGGGTCGCTCAGGCTTCGTATTTGGATGCCTGAATTCATGGCCGGGTCCACGAGGTATTCTAGCTCCAGAATGAAGTCCCCATAGTCGCGATCGGTACAAAGGAAGGTGTTAGCTCCCCCCTGACGTGTTGTCCCGATGATGGTTTGCTCGGAAACCTCATAGGTTGCGTTGCCTCCTCGCTTGATCCAGCCATCTAGGTTTTCACCATTGAAAAGCGACGACCATTGAGCCCCCCATGCGTATGGCGCAAGAGAGCACAGGCACCATGTCACCATCCAGAAAGGGACCATCTGGCATGACTGGATCGAACGTTTGGAAGGGTTATTCACAAGCAAGATATTTTACCGAATTCGGGTTGGCTTCAATGCCAAAATATTTCATTGTTCTGCTAATATTGGGCTACACAAACCCTCTTTTTGCCAATTGCTTCCATGACCTTGCCCCAGCCAGAAGACTTAGCTGCTGCCCAGAGCGCGCGTCGGAAAGCCTACCTGCACGTATTGCCTCCTTTATTCATCACTTCTGTCATCGCCTACCTTGATCGGGTCAATTTGGCCTACGCCAAGCTGACCATGAATCAAGATCTGCAGTTTTCAGATGAGGTGTTTGGGCTTGGGGCAGGTATCTTTTTTCTAGGGTATGTCCTCTTTGAAATACCAGGAGCACTCATAGCTGAGCGCACGAGCCCGCGAAAATGGTTGGCGCGTATCATGTTTAGTTGGGGCTTGGTTTCTGGATTGATGGCATTCATGACCCAAGTCTGGGAATTCTACCTGCTGCGCTTTGCCCTTGGGCTTGCCGAGGCAAGTCTTTATCCCGTCCTCTATGCCTCATGCATCCCACGCTGGTTTGGGGCTGGGGATCGGCCTCGAGCCATCGCGCTGCTACTTGCCTCCCTGCAGGTCTCGAACATCATTGGAGCCCCATTGGCAGGCTGGGTCCTGGGCTTTCAGTTGCCCGGATTGGAGGGCTGGCAGACGCTCTTCCTGCTGGAGGCGCTTCCTGCCTTAATTTTCGCCGTGATATTGCTTAGGTGGTTTTGCGATGATCCTGCTCAGGCCACCTTTCTCAACGCTGATGAGAAAAAGTGGTTGCTGGATCAATACAAGCGCGAGTGCCATGCCAAGTTAGAGACAAGGCACTACACCGTGATGCAGGCCTTATGTGATCCTAAAGTGCTGAAATTATGCCTGATTTATTTTCTTTGGATCACCGGTTTTTGGGGCTTTGGATACTGGATGCCATCTGTGCTAAAGGCCCTCAGTGGTTGGTCTGATTTGGCATTGGGATGGATGGTTGTTCCTCCCATGTGTCTTTCCCTGGGGTTCATGCTTTGGATCGGACACCGATCCTCGGTGACTGGGGAAAAACGATTTCATGGTGCGATAGGGCTCTTCATAGGAGCTGTGGGTCTTTTGCTGGGCACGTCCTTTGACAATCCCTGGTTGAGTTACCTGATGCTATGCATGGCTGCAGTGGGGGTTTACGCCCCCTTTGGGGTATGGTGGTCCTATCCCACAACTTTTCTGACTGGATCGGCTGCAGCCGGAGCCATTGGCATGATCAATTCATTCGGCAATATAGGGGGTTTTGTGGGACCCTATTGCATCGGCTGGCTTAAGGAAACTAGTGGTGGCTACACTCTGGGATGGGTTTACCTGGGTCTTTCGCTGGCCTTGGCAGGGTGTCTGATGCTCACACTGCGCCACACCCCCAGGGATCTGTGAGTCGCTCACTAGAAAAACTTTTTTAACAATAAACGCCATTCCTGGCCGTTAGTGCAGGATAGGCCTAACCCATTGATACATGATCCAAAACGACATGATTTCCAAATACGCCGCTCGAACTATCTACTTACC
>JALRAZ010000252.1 GCA_023257935.1 Verrucomicrobiota bacterium | reverse complement strand
TATTTCGTTTCTTTGCCAGGCTAAAACTGTTTCACGTAAGATCCGAAAATGGGTTTTACGGTCACTGTGCATGTTGTCTGGTGCAGCTTGTCCACGATAGCGCGCATTTAAAAGTCCCGTGAAATCAAATCTAGCCATTTTCGAGCCTCCTGTTCAGTTGGGAGTCTTCCAACAAGATCTAGATGCAGGCGCCTGATGAGCAAGTGCGGGGGAGCTGCAGGCTCAGCCTTCACCTGCCATTTAGCCCATTCGCGATCAAGGAGACTGTCCAAGGGACCGGGCAGGCTGTCCATCGTATTGGGAGCTGGATCGATTGAAGCTATTGAAAATGGGAGTCCTGCACGAATACCCAGTGATTGATCCCCAAAGCGCAACATGATGGTGGTGATGCCTGGGTCATGAAAAATCACTTCTCCGTTGGTCGAGACACTGGCAACCTGTTCATCCAGTGACTCAAAGCGACACCACTGCGACACCTCCCTGCTTGAGCCATCAGAAAAGGTGGCGATCACTTCAAGGGGTGTGGCGGCCCCAGACTTCGCTCCAATGACCTCAGCTGGCACGGTCTTCAGCCCAACACAGTGAAGCGATGCGTCACCCAGAGGAGCTCCTTGGGTAATCCATGCGCGAACGACTGCATAGGCAGTGGATTGATGGGGTAGACGGCGACCTCCCTCATGATCCAGCCGGCGAGATGCCTTGCGAAGAAGAAGGCTTTGCTCCGGCTTGATTAGATCAAGCCGGCGACCGGCACGATCCCTGGTCATGGCATGGTAATCAGAAAGTATATCCTCGGCAAAAAGACTCAGCTTAAATCCCCCCTTGCCAGTCGCCGCCCCATGGCATGCCGCCGCGTTACAGCCGGCCTGAGTTAGAATGGGAACAATTTCTGTTTCAAAATGAGGAGCGGCTCCCAAAACCTGAAGCATGGTCAGCAAACTTGAAGCAAACGATAGCAAGAGAGCTTTGGGCCAAGGCACACAACTCAAGGCAAAAAATGGGGGGGTGAGCTTCATGACTCGAGCGATGATTTCGCCCAGCAAGGCTTCATGGGGCTGTCATGGCCTTTTGCCACTTGGTGAGTTCCATGGCTGCCTGCTGCTGGGCGTAGGGTGTGCCATACTTGACATGAAGCAGCCGCGTCCAACCGCCTATTGCCTGACCAATCAGGTTGGAATCATCCTCAATGTAGGCATTCACCTCCCGAAGGATTTGATCGACGCGTGCATCCGTATTATCCGGCTGGAGAAACTGGCGCATGAATCCCACCAATTGAGGATCACTGGGAACAGCCCCAGGCATAGTTTGAGTCTTTTGGCTTGCCTCCTTCTGTTCGGCAGGCTGTTCGGCTCGCATGGCCCGATCCCGCCCTCCTTGCCTGGTCATACCCAAGGCTTCCATCAAGGAAGCTGCTGTTGGCGGGCTTTCAATATTGAGCCCACTTGATAAGGAAGCCAGGATGGCTTCGGCATCGCTCAAGCCCGGCTGAATCAAGGCATGGTTGGATAGGACCCGATCTCGATCCAACAAGAGGATGGTCAGCAAACATTGCTTATTAAGTCCATAATTGCCAGGGCCCTCAGATCCATCACTCGAAAGCAACATGCGACCCTTGATCTTAAGCGATTGCCCGACCATAGGAAGCCTCTGGCGGCTGGCAACCGGATCATCAGAGAGGAAGACCCAATCAGTCCGACACAGGTCCTGATACCGCTGACCGAATGCATCGAGCACACGCATGAGCGGAGCCATGGATCTCTCGAGACCGTGCACGAAAACAAGGAGGCACTTCCCCTTGTCATCACCCTCGTTACTCCACTCAATGGCCTGACCCTGAAGGTCACCGCGGAGGCCAACCACCGAAAAAGCCGTTGCCCTTTCCCCTTTCTGTGGGCCCGAAAATACCCTATCCTGGGCTAGGCCTGGTAGGAGGCTCATCATGAGAAAGAGGACAACCAGAATCACTCGGAACCTGGAACATGCTAGCAATGAGCAAAGGCAGTTTGGCATGAAAACCAACATGCCTCATCTGATCCTGGGAAACCATCAAAAAAACGGCCTGGCAGTCATGGATCAGCCCATAAACCGCAAGAGCCTTCTACCCCAGCGCTTGAGCACAACAGCCTGCCTCGGCTTGATGGTAGCCTTGCTCCTGGGCACAGGGTGCGACAAACCAAGCACCTCCACTGGGAGCCCCTCTGAAGATGATTCAAAGAGGCTTGCACCCAACCCCGCTACCCAGGCCGATCTTAGCTGGACCAACCACATGGTATGGATTCCGGGCGGCACTTTCCAACGGGGCACAGAATCCGGACAAGGTGATGAACAACCTGTAAGATCCATCACTATCTCAGGCTTCTGGATGGATCGCACCGAGATAACCAATGGGCAATATCGCGAGTTCGTCCGAGACACCGGCTACGTGACTGTCGCCGAACGGAAACCAGATCCGAGGCTTTTTCCGGGAGCCGACCCTTCCCTGCTGGTAGCCGGGGCGATTGTCTTTGAACCACCGCCAGAACCGGTTTCACTTCGAAACCATTATGCCTGGTGGCGCTACATGCCAGGGGCCAACTGGCAGCATCCAACTGGACCCTCCTCGGACATTCAGGGGAAGGATGACTATCCCGTCACTCAGATTGCCTGGGAAGATGCTGAAGCTTATGCAAGGTGGGCTGGCAAGCGGCTCCCTAGCGAAGCCGAGTGGGAATATGCGGCCAGAGGTAATCAGGAAGGCCTATCATTTGTTTGGGGCAATGAACTCACCCCTAGCAACCAATGGCATGCCAATGTCTGGCAAGGTGATTTCCCACACCAAAATACCCTCGAGGATGGTCATTACTGGATGGCTCCGGTGGCTCAATACACTCCCAACCCCTATGGGCTTTATGATATGGCAGGCAATGTTTGGGAGTGGTGTCTGGACTGGTATATGCCAGACTATTATGCGAACAGCCCATCCAGAAATCCTTTTGGGCCCAACCAAAGCTACGACCCGGGAGAACCCGGCATTCCCAAGAAAATCATGCGAGGGGGCTCATACTTATGCAGTGATTTGTATTGCGAGGGATATCGCACGTGGTGGCGGATGAAATCAGCCCCCGACACAGCCATGTCTCACACTGGTTTCCGCTGTGTCAAACCCGGCCCGGATCCAAACACCCTCTCGGGCCAAGTAGCCCCTACTGATACAGGTCTCTGAGGTCGAGGATTTGTCGCTGCATTTGTTGGGCAATCGGGATGGCGCGCGTCAAGGCATTGGCACGAGTCTGCCCCGCAAAGGATTTCATCCCAATACGGAGCGCAGCAACAGGATTTCCGTTGCGGTCAACCAGTGGTAAGGTCACAGTCGTTTTGGCCTTGTCACGCTGGTAGTAGGTTTTTGACTCAGTGATGGCTGCGCGGACCGCTTCATCCTCGGGTAGATCCAGGCGGGCCGAATCCTTGGAGGCAATCACGCTTGCGCTTTGCCCTGGTTCCCGAGGTGCGTAGATCATCAATTCAAGGACCCGGGGAAAATCTTCCAGGGCTCGCTCAACCATTTGCTGCGCGGCAA
This sequence comes from Verrucomicrobiota bacterium, assembly GCA_023257935.1. GTDB lineage: Bacteria > Verrucomicrobiota > Verrucomicrobiia > Limisphaerales > AAA164-E04 > UBA7971. Next base: position 18,132 of record JALRAZ010000252.1, on the reverse strand, counting down.
TGACCATGGGCTGGAAATCTAGGCGAGCATCTGCAAAATATGAAACCGCATCGGACTTGGTCCAAAATCCAACCTTTCCTTGGTTGAAAGTGTGATCGGTGAGTTGAGGGAAAGGTTTTTCCCCGTTGAGTAGGATATCAAACTGAGGACCTTTCATGGTGACTCCCATGGAATGCCATTGCCCCAGGGCCAGTTCAGTGGTCACCCGAACGGGCTCGCCCCTTACACCATCGACTACTTTGAAAAAGGCAAAAGAGCGACCGTTGCCGCTGGCTCGGATGTAGTAATAGTTGTTGGGATCCTGATAGCGGAAAACCAAACCAGCCATGGTTTCCACAATCCCACGGACCAGCTTGAATTTGACGGAAAACTGACCATCCCGAAATGTCTGCGCCGCATAGATCAGCATGGGATAGCGCTCCTCGGTTAGATCCTCCGAAAGCTGGGCAAGCACCGCACGCTGCCTTGAAGCAGCCGCTTCTTTTGAAAATGAGGGGAAGAATCCTGGCACTTCATCCTGCACAATCCCCCACCTTCCCTCACGACCTGTGCCCCCGGTCAGGGCCTCGAATCCCTCAGGCAATCCATCTTGAGGGGTCTGCTGAAAATCAAAATAAATCTCAGTAGCCATGAGGGATGGGTAGACCAGCATGGCAAGGATCAGATTTAGGCCGTATCGCATGATGCGGGGACTTTAGCAAAGAGGTGTTTCGTGGGCAATCCCTCGCGGGTTGGGAGAATCTTCTTTCTTGACGTTGCAAGGTGATCTGATTGATTTGTTTTATGAGATTAAAACGTCTTCTTAGCCTGCTTACTCTGGGTCTTGTGCTTGCCAGCACTGCCGGCTGTTATTCGACTGCCGACGGGGGGAAAAAGGCCGGGGTACCCTGGCTGAAGGACTCGGTGGTTGGACGCTACGAGCGTCCTATTGACCAAATTTATGAGGCTGCCATTGAGGTCCTTCGCTTCAATGGTGCGATCGAGAGTGAGAACAGTATCAATCATTCTCTGATTGGTCGTATCGACACCCGTCGCGTGTGGATTCAAGTTCTCGAAGAGAGCCCAACCATCACCCGAGTTGAAGTACAATCCCGATCCAAATATGGACGGCCTGATGTCGATCTCGCAAGCGAAGTAGAAAAGCAGATCGCCCTGCAATTGCGCTAGGCATCTCTTCCAATAGAGGCCTTCGGATCGGATCAAACCCATTCCTTAATTAGGCATCCATAAAGAAGCAACTCGTGGGGAAGTCACGTTTGAGGCTTCAGGGCTTATCAGGTGATTCACCCCGTGATCAAGCTGAAGGACGGTTCCCTTCAGCTTCTTTTTTTCTACGCGTTACCTGGATTTCAAGTTTGAGGCGTTTGAGACGCCTCTTCGTCGTCTCAGCGTGCACGCTCTCAGGATGATCCTTCAAGAAATCCTCAAGCACCTGCCGGGCCGCTTTCTCGTCTCCGGTGAATCGACAATGCAGGTCAGCCATCTGATGGTACCAGCGAGCCAGTCGGGCCGCCGGCTGGTGTGCCATTTGAGTACAGCGTATCAATTGATCCAGAGCCAGATCAATGCGCTGAAATTGTTCAGCGTAAAGCCAGGCAAGCTGTTCCCGGACACTGGTGTCATCAGGATGCATTTCTAGGTGCTGTAACAGCTCCTGACAACTGAGTTCAGCCCTGACCTGTGGGTTCAAGCCTTCATTCCCCTGATCTGCAGCTGAAAGATTAGGGGTAGGACGATGAACCAAATATTGCTTGGGATCTCGTCGATGGACTAGGTAAGCATCATCGGTCATGTGAGCCAGACGCTGTATCGCATGGGACGCTTGTTCGGTATCCGGGTAGGATTCCTTAATACGGCTGATCCACCAGCGAGCTTGATCAGGATTCTTGCGATACCGCAGCTCCCACTCAGCAAGCCGATTCATGATGAAAGCACCCTGCGTGGCCTCAAGGTTTTCTCTCTGAAGGAATTCCTCAAGTATTGTCATGCCACCTTCGCAGTTACCTAGATCCTCGGTCAGTATTTCCGCCAGCATCACATGCCCTTTCATGTCATGCGGGAAGGCCTCCAACTGCTTGCGCACCTCCATCATGGCAAGGTCATAAAGGCCACGTTTGCGCCTGGCCATAGCGATGGCATAGAAGGGAGTTGGCTGAATCTGCTCATCACCGCCATCGTAGAGGCTGGAAAGAGGCCGAGCCAGCATCGCACCCCATGAAGGAGCCCAAATGATACCAATGATAATGGAAAAGGCCGCAGTCATAAGGGGGCCCAAGAACCCCAAGGCATAACCTCCAGATTTGAGCAACCCCTTCAGGATAAAAGCCCATGTCAACAGGATGGCAAGGGTTCCGGCCCATTTGACCATCAGCTTGACTGGATCATCGCTACGATCAAGGCTTCGCCTGAACAGACGCCAGACCAGCCAACAGGCGGTGCAGCACAGAAGAAGGCCAATCGAAATGGGGAGAAGGTTTTCCACAGGACAGGTGTTGGCGCTACGAGACCTTGGCCATAACAACGGCAAGGATAATGAATCTCGTTACCCTTGCCTAGATGCAATCAAGCAGAATCAAAACTGCATCACTAGGATGGCGGAACCGGGATTGTGGTAGTCAGCGCAATCCAGACCATGGCGCAAAAAAGAGGCGACAGGAATCATTTGTAGTTCTTGGCACAGCGGCTCCAGCCTCTCCTGAAGTCGACTGAGGCTGAGACGATTCCAATGGTAGCCATCGCGCTTCTGGATTTGATGTTCCTGTGCCATGGCTGTGTTGAAAAAGCCCAGGCATGCCATACCGCGAGTGATGCGAGCCACTTCACAGATGCCCTGCTCCATGCCCTCGGGCGAAAGGTGCTCGAATAGATCGTGTAAGTAGAGGAAATCCACAGACTTGTCCGCTGCATCCACATCAAACACGTTACCAATCGAAAAAGAAGCCTCAGGGAACATGGCGATGGCATTGTCAATATTCTTGGGACAGAGATCAAAACCTTGATATTGAACGAGCCTGGCTAATCCAGAGGAAACCAATGCACGGTAGTCATTGGCCGAACCACAGGCAGGCTCCATCACCGAGAAAGCGTAAGGAGGTTCTGTGGGGAGTTCTCGATGCCATTGGCGAGCGAATGTCTCCAGAACCTCCTGCATGGCTTGGCTCTTCCATGGGTCTTCTCGCAGCACATTGAGTGCCTTCAATAAGTAATTCTCAGGAACGGACTCACGCTGCAGATCTTCCCATGTCGCGATGAAGTATGATGGTATCTCAATGGCCTTGAACTGAGACTGTCCTCGTTCCAAGGCCCTTAGCAGGTGTGCGGCTGTTTGAAGGCCAGGCCGCTGGACAAGCACACGCTGCAGGTAACTCATACAAATACCAAATCGATACTCCTGCCAGATCTTGGCTCGGTGTTGACCAGGAAAAAGCGACTCCACCATGAGACCACGAGTGAGCAAGCTGGGGAAATGGATCCGAGGATCTTCAACCCCAGAGACCAGATAACCATCCAGGAATTGGGCATCATGTCGCATCCATGCCTCGCGTAAGGCATTCGTTTCCTCTTTGAAACAGTGAGTTGAAATGGGATCTGACATCGCGAAAAAGGGCGATCAAATGATCGCCCTTGAGTTGAGATTGATTGCCTGAAAAGCCAACTGAATCAGAGGCCTTTGCTGAGGATATGCTTGAGCAAGTCCCCAACTCGGTTGCTGTAGCCCCACTCGTTGTCATACCAACTGACCAGCTTAAAGAAGCGGCTGTTGAGAGAAATACCTGATCCAGCATCAAAGATGGAAGAGGATTGGCAGTGGATGAAGTCGGTGCTGACCACTTCATCATTGGTCCATTCAAGGATGCCTTTGAGGTAGGTTTCACTGGCCTTTTTCATGGCAGCAGAGATTTCCTCATAACTGGTTTCCTTGACTGTCTTGACCGTCAAATCCACACAGGAAGCAGTGGGAGTTGGCACGCGGAATGCCATACCAGTGAGCTTACCCTGCACTTCGGGGAGCACCAGACCGACAGCTTTGGCAGCACCAGTGGCTGAGGGAATGATGTTGATGGCTGCTGAGCGGCCACCTTTCCAGTCCTTGCGGCTAGGCCCATCGACTGTCTTTTGGGTCGCCGTGTAAGCGTGCACAGTCGTCATCAAGCCTTCTTCGATGCCGAATCCTTCCTTGAGAAGCACGTGCACCAGTGGTGCCAGACAGTTGGTGGTGCAGGAGGCGTTAGAGATGATGTGATGCTTGGCGGCATCGTAGGTCTCGTGATTGACTCCCATAACGATGGTGGCCACATCGCCCTTGGCAGGTGCGCTGATGATCACCTTCTTGGCTCCAGCTTCCAGGTGTCCGCTGGATGCTTCAGCACTGGCAAATAGCCCGGTAGACTCGATGACCAGCTCAACGCCAAGGTCCTTCCAGGGCAACCCAGCAGGTGTACGAGCACTGACCACATGGATATCTTTGCCGTTAACGACCAAGACATCATCATCTTCCTTGTCAGGAGAGGATTTCTTGGAGCTCACCTCGCCGTTGAAACGACCCTGAGTGGAGTCGTATTTCAGGAGATAAGCAAGGTTGTCCGCAGGGACCAGATCCCCAACGGCAACCACTTCGACCTCATTGCCAAGTAAGCCTTGTTCTGCGAGTGCTCGAAAGACCAGTCGTCCGATTCTTCCGAACCCATTGATAGCGATTTTCACTGCCATAATTTCTAAGTTTCCAATGTCAAGATTTCAGATCCAAAATGAGGGATGATAGTAATCATGCCGAATCAGCCGTCAATGGCGAATTTGGGTCCGTTGGCAACCCATGGTCGCATTCCCTCCCATCAGCCTCGGGTTCGCCACCAGGGGAAAACCACTTCAACTGTGGTGACCACCAGAAATATCAGGCCGATCAGGGCGTTGAGACGGAAAAAGGCAAACTGAATCCAGTTAAGCGATCGTCGGCGCGCCAGCCAGTGCTCTAGCAGCAAGGCAACCAGAATCAGACTCAAACCCACAATGTAGGCCAATTTAAAACCTTGCAGGAACCCAAAAAGGGCCAACAAACCCCACATGATCATGTGACTGAGAAAGGCCCCCTGCAGAGCATTGCGGGTGCCCCAGGCGACAACCAGAGAACGGAGCCCATGCTGACGATCAAAGGCCTCATCCTGAAGGGCATAGATGATGTCAAAGCCTATCAACCAAAAGACCACAACCAAACTCAGTAAGCATGGTGCCAGAGAGAGGCTACCCCTGACAGCAAGCCAAGCACCCAGAGGGGCAAGCCCCAGGGCAATCCCAAGGAACACATGGGTGTAATCGGTAAATCGCTTGGTGAGAGAATAAAAACAGATCACGAACAGGGCTACAGGGGAAAGCATGAAGCAGATCGGGTTGATGAGGTAGGCCCAGAGAATGAAGCTTGCCCCGGAGAGCAAAAGCAGCAGGCGAGCACTCCACAAGGATATGGCCCCGGTTGCCAGATGTCGGTTAGCCGTGCGCGGGTTGAGGCGATCAAAGGAGCGATCGACGATGCGATTGAAAGTCATCGCACAGGTCCGAGCACTGATCATCGCTGCCAGCACAAGTAGGAAAATCCGCCAACCAGGCCACCCTCGCTGATCCCGAGCGGCCACCACCATGGATGCCAGAGCAAAGGGAAGAGCAAACACCGTGTGGGAGATCTTGACAAAATCCCCCCACTTGACCGCTTCACGGATAAGCCGACGAAACAGGGTCATGAATCCTTAGCCTGGATTTCCATGGGCCAGCCAGCCTCCAGCATCGCCCTGAAGCCTCCCGCCAGCGAATAAACCTCACGGTAGCCCATTTGCTGAGCCACATCAGCGGTAAGGATGGAACGGTAGCCGCCGCCACAGTACATGATGACAGGCCGACTGTTATCCGGGATAGCTTGTTCGATATCGCGCTCAAGCACCCCCTTGCCCAAGTGCAAGGCTCCCGTAGCATGCCCTGCAGACCACTCGCGATCTTCCCTGACATCCACTAAAAGGGTCTCTGGACTAGCCTGAAGACGCTCACGGGCCTGCTCGAGGGTCAACTCCTTAACTCGAGTGGCAGCCTCTTGAACCATGGAAAGAAAACCAGGAGAGTGTTTCATGCAATTAGGGACCCAGTAAATCGGATTGAGGGATCACCGAAAAGCGTTTTTTCGATTGAGGCCGTGAATGCCGACGAATGCCGACATCGAACAGACAAAGGTGCCACTGCTTGGTTCATGAGGCCTTCGCATTCAGGGTGCTAAGGGCTGAGGCTAGGAAAGCGGCATCACCTGGCCACAATAAGGGTGCCGTAATCCGTGTGGCCTCTTGCCGGGCCATGGCAAAGTCCTGCCGACCCAGGGCATGCTCAAAGCGAGCCAAATAATAAGCCTCCCTGTCGGTTCGATTCAACTGAGTAGGATCCAATCCTTCCAAATATCGACCGGCTTCTTCGAATCGATGGTTCAACATCAGGGCTCGAGCATGATGGAGCGCCCCTCGAGGTAGGCACCTGTTGGATGGATTGATCACGGCATGAGTCATCAGGAGGACCTTGTTAGGTTCGCGCCGCTCACTGAGCAATAGAGCAATGTATTGATCTCTAAAATAAGTGTTTTGGGGGTTGATGCGATGGAGTTGGGATGCGGCAGCTACCAGGCCAATCCTCGACCCCATCGTGCACCGAGCATGCAGCACCAAAGACCAGAGCGCCGGATCATTCCTGGCTGAAGCCTGCTTCAGCCCTGGCTCAATCAGATTCAAAGCCTTGGCAGCATGCCCCATCCTGCAGAGACCCTTTCCAATCAAGACTGCCATCGATGGCCAAGGCGTCAGATCATGCTCCAATAGCCTCACGTATTGGTCAGCTGTTTGATAGCGCTGATCGGCATGGGCCGCTCTGGCCTCCATGTAATAGCTGAGGTCCTTCAAGGCCTTGAGGTGTCTGGATGCCTCGCGCACTCCTAGGGCCTCTCGACGCATAGCATCCCATCGACCTGCTTGCTCTAGTTCCTGGGCCAGCCGGATCCACAGCAAGGGGGAACGAGGATAAAGAGGTGCTTGGGCTCGCAGCAAACGCAGAGCCACTTCCTCCAATCCAAGATCCTGCGCAATCTGAACATACCAGAGAGTTTCCCCAATGCTACGCGGATCCTCCCCGAAAACCTCCATCGAATGAGTCGCTTCTTGATACCGACCCAGGCGGCAGAGCAATTCCCAATACCTCAAATGATCCGCCACATGATCTCGTCCCATGGATTGAAGATAATCCAGCGAGGCACGATAAGATTGAGGCAAGCCCTGAAACTCGCTGATCAGGAGATGAAGCTGGTGAGCCAGCACCTGATGTGCTGCTTGCTCAAACTGGGTATGCCACATCTGAGGCGGATCCTGGGTCGTGTTCAGTGATCCTCTGATGACCTGGTAAGCCAAGTGGAGGAGGTTGAAGCAGTCGTCTTTTTTGGTTGGAAAGAACTCTGGGTTAGCCATGAGTTCATCACAGAAGTCTAATCTCCTTGCGAGCATGGAGACTTTCAAAAGTAATCCTCGAGCCGCATCACCGAGAGAAGTTTGGAAGGGCAGGAGCGTCTCAAGGGCTTCCAGATAGAGTCCCTGGACGTAGCAGGCCTCGGCAAATAAGACCGCCTCATCCTGCTTACCTGGGTTGAGCTGCAACAACCATTTTCCGTATTCAAGGGTGTCGCGGGCAGTGGATTCCTGCGGTGGAATATGGATCAGGAAGGCAAGGTACTGGCGTAGGGTAGGAAGATGGCCTGGATGGTTGGCTATGGCGGCCCGCCAGGCATGTCTGGCCTGATTCATTTGCCCTGCTTCAGAAGCCATGACAGCCGATCGCTCAAGGGATCTGGCCTGCAAAAAATCAAGGAGGCTAATGTGAATGATGGGAGTGACATGCTGCGGGGTCACCCTCCAGGCTCGCACCATCACAGCCGGTATGGCAATCAGCCATGCCAAGCAAATGACAAGGGCCCAACGCAGTAGACGGCTGGCACGCAGAATGCGAACCAAAGCATAGTCATCCCAGGATGAAAGGCCGGGCCACAGGCCACACACCAAGTGCCGCATTTTCAACCACCTCATGAGAAAGAAAGCTTGAGCTTTCCAGAGGTGGCAATCCCATCCTTTTAGGGGGCAAAGGGTAACGCTTAAGCGACATGGATGATCGATTTAAGTCAAGCAAGGAGGGCTTTTTACGACACAGCCGTGTCTTCGAAGCGAGACTGCAGGGCATCGAGCAATCGCTGGTGCAAGCCCCCGAATCCTCCATTGCTGAGGATGACAATCACATCACCCGCCCTGGCACTTGAGGCTACCTTGTCGGCCATTTCCTGAGGGTCAGCCATCACTGCCGCCCTACATCCTGCCTGATTGAGCGCCTCCAGGACAGTTGGAAGATGCAAGCGTTGATCCTCGCTCAGCAGGGATGCCCGGGCCACTTCTCCCAACAAGACATCATCGGCAAGAGAGAGAGCCTGAATGAGCTCCTGCTGCAGGACGCGTCGGCGCGTCGTGTTGCTGCGAGGCTCGAAAAGGGCCGTCAATCGAGCCGACGGAAACTGCTCACGCAGGCTCTGCAAGGTTTTGGCGATCGCAGTGGGATGGTGCGCAAAATCGTCAAATACGGTGATGTCGCCAAACCGACCGATGATTTCCTGTCGACGACGGAGTCCCTTGAAACCGCGAAGAGCCTGCTGAATGACCTGGACCGCCACACCCGCATGACGGGCACAGGCAATGGCGGCCAGAGCATTTTCGACGTTGTGGTCACCGAACATGGGAAGTTCATAAGCATCTCCACTGACCTCAATGCGGGTCGTGCCTCCTTCGCTTGAGACTACCTTAGCGATGTCATCCTGCTTCCCGCCCAATCCATACCGACGTATGGGACAAAAAGGGACTTCGAGCAGCGGCTGGAGATTGGGGTCGCTACCATTGGCCAACAAGAGGCCATTGGAGGGAATCAGGCGAATGAAATGAGAGAAAGTTTTCTGAACAGCCCCTAGATCCTCAAAAATATCGGCATGATCGAACTCGAGGTTGTGAACGATACCGATTTCGGGCAGGTAATGAATGAACTTGCTCCGCTTGTCGAAAAAGGCCGTGTCGTATTCATCCCCCTCCAAAACAATCCACTCACTATCGGTAAAGCGGGCACCGCGAGAAAAATTGCTGGGCAAACCACCGATCAGGTAGGATGGATTCCATCCTGCCTGATCCAAAATCCAGGCAATCAGGCTGGTAGTGGTAGACTTGCCATGGGTGCCTGTCACCACAATCGAGCGTTTGCCTCGGATAAAAACCTCTCTGAGCAGTTCTGGAAGTGAGAGATAGATCCATTTGTTGGCAAGCACATGCTCGACCTCTGCATTGCCCCGCGAGAGCGCATTGCCAATCACCACCCAATCCGGTTTCGTCGAAAAATGCGCCGGATCATAGCCCTGGTGAATGGTGATACCCTGTTCGGCCAAGAAGGTGGACATAGGCGGGTAGACGCTGTCATCCGACCCAGAAACCTGATAGCCGCGTTCCTTCATGGCAGCGGCACAGGATGCCATGGCAGTTCCACAGATACCGATGAAATAGACATGCTGACCTGGCGCAATCACCTCTTCAGCATGAATCAGCCAAGTAGACAAGTCGACGAATCATTTGAGAGAAGGTTTCCCTCTGCCAGCTTTAAGCCCGGGCAGCACCCTGACCATGAGTTTTGACTTTCATAACCCAGGGCGGTGACACATGATGAGATGATCCAAATGAACAAATTCCAACCTTCCTTGACCCATCACACTGCACCTCAAAGCAAATGGCTCAAGAGGCTGCCATGCCTGCCTTTTATGGTGGCATTGCTGCTTCAAGCTTTTACCTTCCAAAAGCTGAGCGCCGAACTCAGGGTGGTTGAAACGCCTGAGACGATTCAGATCATGGATGGAGATCAGTCCATGCTCACTTACCATAAAGCAGTGGTCGAGCCACCTTCAGGAAAGAAGGCCGCTTTCGCCAGAAGTGGTTTCATCCACCCTTTGCGCACGCCCTCTGGTGGGGTCGTCACCAGCATCCATGCCGATGACCACATTCATCACATGGGTTTGTGGCATGCCTGGGTCAAGACCGAGCATCGTGATCGCCATTTTGACTTTTGGAATATTGGGGATGAAACCGGCAAGGTGCGCTTTGTCAGAACGCTCTCCACATTCAGTCACGATAACCAGGTCGGGTTCGCCGTCGTACAGGAACAGGTGGGGCTAAGCAACGGCGGTTCTAGCCAGGAAGTGATTCTTGAGGAAACGTTGCGAGTGAACGTTGAGAAACAGCAGGGGAACTACTTGATCGATTATGACACCACCCAAACCAATGTGACAAAAGATCCGCTGGTACTGCCGGCCTACCGCTATGGTGGGTGCATTGCCTACCGGGCTCCTTACCATTGGAATAAGGAGAACAGCAACTATCTGACCTCCGAAGGCATGGATCGCAGCAATGGTCATACCACCCGTGGCAATTGGTGCGCGATGTTCGGCCCCACCGAAACCGGTGTAGCCACCCTTGCCATCCTCTGTCATCCAGAAAACCGTGATGCCCCCCAGCGCATGAGGGTTTGGCCGGACGGCAAGGTATTTTTCAACTACGTCCCCATCCAGGAAAAAGGTTGGGAAATCAAACCTGGAGCCCCCTCGACCATGCGATACCGGGTGGTTATCGCTGATGGCAAACCCAACGCTGAAAACCTCAATCAGCTTTGGAAAAATTACGCAAACCCCTAAGACAGGAAGACGCAACTGTGCACCCCAAAATACCATACACCCTCCTCGCCCTGGCAATCCTCCAGAGCACCTATCTTCTGGCTGAGGCTGCTTCCCTGAAGGAAGCACTAGGCCGGTCGCCCCATCAACTGGTTTATGAGGCTTATGTGGACAACAATTGGGACATCTTTGTAGCCAAGGCCGATGGCAGTGAGGCACGCAACTTGACTCAGACCCCAGATCGCCACGAACTCTACCCTCAAGTCTCACCGGATGGTAAACGTCTTTGCTTTGTGTCCGATCAAGGTTCAGGACGGGATACGGTTCGCAGCGTTCACATCATGAACCTGGACGGCAGTGGTCACCAAAAGGTCGCGGATCACGCCAGACAACCCTGCTGGAGCCATGAAAGTGATACCCTCATCTACCTTCCGCAGGAATACCCCAAATGGAATGTCGTTGATTACTACACCAAGGGCCTGGTCTATTACCACCTCTCCACTGGCAAACATGAGCCTCATCCCAATGCAGAGCAATTGCATCATCTCTACAACCCCAGCATGTCGCCTGATGGGAAATGGATTGTCGCCACAGTCCATGCGGGCATGGGATACAAGCATGCCATCCTGCTGATTGCATCGCACGGCAACCAGATCATCAACCTAGAGATCCCGGGCTGTCGCCCAACCTTCAGTCCGGATGGAAACCAGGTGGCCTGGGGGCCGGGAGATCATGAAATTGCCGTGGGGCGAATCGACTGGGAGGCTCAACCGCCAAGGCTCGCAGAGAAATTGATCTCGGTGAAGGACAGTGTGAGAAAGATTTACCATGTCGACTGGGCTCCCGATGGTCGTTTTCTAAGCATCAGCCGAGGACTTGCCAGCGAAGGTGATCCCAGCAAACCTGGAACCTATCAGGCGGCCTGCGAAATGGTGGGTATCTATGCCCGAGACTGGAACATCATCGCGGTAGCCACTGACCAAGCATCCGAAATAGACCTGGAAGAAGCCAATGATGAGCTATGGACTGCCATCACCCATGATGGGCAGAGCTACAAGGAATCTGACTGGTTCACACCGGCCCCTTGAAATGAACTTCTTTCAGAAGATCATACCCTGGATCTGTTTGCTCGGGCTGACGGCGCTGCATTCAGGCTGCAAGCCATCCAATGACACCGCGGGTGATCAGAACGATTCCTTTTTGATCACCACTGCCAGTGGGATCCCTATGGTTTTTGTTCCTGCGGGATCATTCGTCATGGGAAGCAATGAGCAGGGTCCTGACGAGGGCCCGACTCATGAGGTCACACTGAATGCCTTCCTCATCGACCAATTCGAAGTGACTCATGATCAGATGGAACGACTGCAACTACCCAACCCTTCGCACTGGCAGGACGATCCCCGGAAGCCTGTGGAACAAATCCGTTGGCGGGATGCCAAGCTCTTTTGTAACGAGCGTTCCCTGGCAGAAGGTCTGAAACCTTGCTATGATGAATCCATTGCCGGCTGGCCTTGTGATCCTCAAGCCGGGGGCTACCGACTTCCCTCCGAGGCAGAGTGGGAGTACGCCGCCAGGGCCGGCTCCAAGCAAGCCTACCCAGAGGGAATCCAACGTTTGAAGACGCATGCATGGCATGGAGAAAACGCAGATTCCAGAACACATGTAGTCGGGACTCGCCGCCCCAACGCTTGGGGCATTCATGACATGTATGGGAATGTGTCTGAGTGGTGCCAGGACGTTTATCAATCTGATTATTACACCCTCAGTCCAAGCAGCAATCCAAGAGGTCCCACAGAGTCACCGGAGCAAACCAGGCGATCGATGCGCGGAGGATCGTGGAAGTCTTCCCCTCAAATGTGCCGTGTGACCTTTCGCCAGGGCCAGCAGACAGGCGACTCTGATGCCTGCTTCTTCACCGATTTCTGTGGCTTTCGCTGCGTGCGCACTATCACCCTGGAGGAAGCCAGCAATCTCCAAAGCGCAACCTCAACCAAGGGCAGTGCTCAGGAACCCTAAGTCTTATCGATCGATCGAAACAAGGTCCCCCACTCTCTGCAAACAAGCGATAGAGCTGATCGCAGCGCCCATTTCAAAACGGGAACGACACCCTCTCACCCAGAGGTCAGCGGCCTTCCCACTCTTGCTCAACCACCATGCTTTTCCATACCTGGACCTTTTGCGTTTTCTTTTTGGTGGTTCTCTGCGGACACGCGTGGATGGGAAGTGGTCGGCTGAGGCTGCCGTGGCTGCTGTTGGCATCCTACGTTTTCTATGGATGGTGGAATCCCTTTTACCTGGCTCTGATTTTCTATTCTACGCTGCTTGATTACTGGATCGTTGCCTGGATGGATCAGTGCCATCAAGGCAATTGGCCTGAGAATCGCTCAGGAGGCTGGAGAGCTTTTCTTTTCCTTCACCTCAAAAACCGCGGCCTCAACCAGGCCCTTTGGTGTGGGCGCTTACTCCTCATTGGTGCGACCTGTGGCCTGTCTTTGGGGCCGTCCTCCCTCAGAGCCCTTGCGACCCTGATGTGCCTTTTGGGGTTCACCATGATCTGGGCAGCGACACGTCAAGACCGACGCAGTTGGCTCTGGGCCAGCATGCTCAATAATTTAAGCCTCCTGTTCTATTTCAAGTATGCTGACTTTTTCATCGAAAATGCCAATTTCCTGATGGACCGCTTGGGGCTGGGCTACCAATGGCCACCAGCTGCCTCCTGGATGCCTCTGGGAATGGAATACATGTTACCGGTTGGGATCAGCTTTTATACCTTCCAATCCATGAGTTATACCCTCGACTTCTATCGCGGGCAGCTTGGGCGGGAGCATAGCTTCCTACGTTTCGCCACCTATGTCTCCTTCTTCCCTCAACTGGTAGCTGGCCCAATTGAACGCGCCTCCTCGCTATTGCCGCAGCTGGCTCGCCCCAAAAAGCTGCAAGCAAAAGCTTTTGCTGAAGGGAGTTCGATTTTCCTGGTAGGTCTGTTCAAGAAACTGGCCCTAGCCAATTACCTCTCATTTTATGTGGAACGTGTTTATGAAATGCCTGAGACACAGGCGGCGCCGGCGCTGGCCATGGCCACGGTAGCCTTTGCCTGGCAGATCTACTTTGATTTTAGCGGCTACACGGACATGGCTCGCGGCATCGCACGCATCATGGGATATGAGCTGATGCTCAATTTCAATCACCCCTATCTGGCTACCAGCTTGGGAGATTTCTGGGCTCGCTGGCACATCAGCCTTTCCACATGGTTTCGCGATTATGTCTACATCCCCCTGGGAGGAAACCGGAAGGGACCGATCCTTGGTGCCACCTACCTCCTGATTACCTTTCTGGCCTCTGCCATCTGGCATGGAGCTGCATGGACATTCGTGATCTGGGGTCTGATGCACGCGGTGGGCACCTTGTTCAACCGACTGCTGGAAAGACAAAAATGGTTCCAGGAAAAAGTCCCTACCATGCTAAGGCGAATCCTCGTTTTTGGCTTTGTTTGCCTGGCGTGGATTTTTTTCAGAGCTGAAAGCGTTGCCGATGCATGGTTGATTCTCTCGAAACTCGTGCAGGGCAATTGGCAGGATCCTCAAATACCTTGGCTGATGGTCGCTCTGATTCTGGCGGTGTGGTCTTATCAATGGGTCCAGCAATCCCCATGGCGAGCTTGGACCCAAACCGGTCCATTCAAAGTCTGCGCTGTCATCATCATGTTGTTATGGCTTTGTTTTTTCAGTTCTTCCGGAGGAGCCTTCATCTACTTCCAATTCTGATCTCATGACATGAAACACTCCTCCACACCAGTCAATCAGCCAGGGATGAGGGCCCAAAAGGAAGGAACCCGTTGCACACAGGGTCTCGTGCTGAGTGGGCGCCAATGGATCCTTGTCATCATGTCCCTGTGCCTGACGATGTGGGTGATACCCATTGGCTGGCAGGGACTGGAAACCTTCGATCCCGAAGAATCATACCGGATCCCCTACGCCGCGAGCCGAGATTACTGGCTTTATGAGAGGTATGTGAACCAACCCCATGATGAGCCGACGGTTTACTTTGTCGGGGACTCAGTTGTCTGGGGAGAATATGTTTCAAAGGAAGGGACCTGGACCCATTGGCTGAATGATCACAGCCAGGGAGAGCCTCGGTTTGTCAACCTAGCCCTCAACGGGCTCTATCCACTGGCACTGGAGGGACTGCTGGAGCATTATGCCAAAGAGCTTCATCACGCTCAAGTGCTGCTTCACTGCAACCTCCTTTGGATGAGCAGCCCTCAGGCAGACCTTTCGGATCCCAAAGAACAGGTTTTCAATCATCCCATGCTGGTTCCCCAGTGGGAACCCCAGCTGCCCAGCTATCATGCCACCATTGAAACCCGCTTGAGTCGACTGGTTGGTAATCATTGGAGTTGGCTGGCGTGGATTCGCCATCTTCAAATTCATTACTGGGATCAAAAAGATCCTTACCAATGGACCCTGATGGATGATGGCCGCTACCCACCGACTTATCCGAACCACCGATCCTTTCCCTGGCAAGCCATCGATTGGCAACTAGAGCAAGAACCCAGCCCCGACCCAGATCGAGGTTTGGAAAGCCCCCGACACAAACCTTGGTCAGAGCTTGGTGAGGGTACGCAACGCTATGATTGGGTTCCACTCAGTCAATCCCTACAATGGGCGGCATTTCAAAGAATATGCCAGCGGATGGCACATCGCGACAATGCGTTGATGGTGATCATCGGACCTTTCAATCAACACATGTTGCACCCAGACCACCGGCCTACTTTCAAGGCTTATGAGCAGGAAATCATTCAATGGTTTCGGGATCAGGGTATTGCCCATCTGGCTCCACCAACCCTGCCAAGCCATCAGTATGGAGATGCCAGTCACCCGCTGCAACCAGGCTACCGCATGCTGGCCCAGCAGCTCTGGGAAGCCCCAGATTTTCAGCAGTGGATCAAGCCACTCAAGCGCTAAGCATCGGGTTGATTCCTACAGACAAGTCATATTAGCATTCCACCCATGATCACCCGACGTGCTTTTTTTCATCGTTCGCTGCTGGGGGCAGCCTCTCTGGCCTTTCCGGGCTTGAGTTTCCTTTCCAGCCAGGCTCAACAATTGAACCGGAAAGCCACGGGTAACCCACAACTGGAAGTAGCCTCAGTGGAGGCGACCACGGTTAAAGTACCTTATCGGGAAATACCAGGACGAGCCATGAGCCGTGAGCTACCGCACTGGAAGTGGAGCGAAATCCTGGAAGTCAAACTCAAGGCTGGGGTCTCTGGCTTCGGTGAAACCCTACTTTACTATACTTGGGGCACTTCCTCTCAGGAGGACATCCAGCGATGCATCGGACGTAATGCTGCCGAACTGATGTGGGACGACTCACTTGGTGCAGGCCTGCAGATGGCCCTCTTTGATGCTGTGGCTCGCCACTTGGAGATTCCGGTTCATCGATTGCTCGGATCTCAAGTCAACCAGACCACACCCCTTTCCTGGTGGAATATCGATACCTCCGCAAAGGACATGGCCTCGGAGTGTCAGCGAGCCCTTGAACTGGGATATCGCTCCTACAAGACCAAGGGACGACCCTGGTTTGACATCCATCAGCAGGTGGAGCAGTCCGCGGCAGTGGTACCCGAATCCTTCAAGATCGACATGGACTTCAATTCGACCTTGCTGGACGCCGATCGAGGCATGCCAATCATCAAGGATCTGGAAGCCTACCCACAGGTGGATATTTACGAATCCCCTATCCCGCAATCGGATGTAGCAGGGAACCGCCGAATCCGTGAAGCCACCCGTGTCAACATTGCACTTCACTACGGAACACCCAACCCGAGGACCGTTGTTGAAGAAGGCGTCTGTGATGGGTTCGTGGTCGGAGGTGGAGCCAGTTCTGTCCTCAGGCAGGCAGCCTTTTGCTCCCAGGTCAACATGCCTTTCTGGCTTCAGCTGGTCGGTACAGGCCTGACCGCAGCCCATTCTCTTCATTTTGGGGCAGTCTGCAGCCATGCAACCTGGCCGGCAGTCAACTGCCATCAGCTCTACAGTCATGACCTGCTCAAACAACCCATCCTGCTTAAGGAGGGTCAGGCAAAAGTGCCAGAAACACCGGGACTAGGGCATGAGCTGGATTGGGAGATGGTCGAAAGGTTTCGGACCGCCAAACCCAGTGAGCGGCCTAACCCGCGGCGGATGGTAGAAATCTCCTGGCCTACTGGCAAGCGCATGCTCTTGGCGGCCACAGAGGTCAATTATGTCCTCAATGCCGCCAACCGAGGAGCCATTCCTTTTTATGAGAAGGGCGCCGACACAAGGCTCTTGCCCGATGATGGCACAAGCCAGTGGGAGACGCTCTACCAGAAGGCCCTTGAGGGTCCCCTTACTCTCTAGCCACCCTAGACTCGAGCCAACGCAACGCCTCAGGATGAGCCTGCCAGGCAGGCAGCATGGCATCAGCCAGAGCATGGGCTTCTTCAGGTGTGTGGGGCTCCCAGGTCATGGGATGGGAGGGGGGCACTTCCTGGATCCCTATCAGACAAGCTTCCATGGTTGGGTTAGCTTGACGCGCCTCCATCCATTGAATTTCCAACTCAGACTCCCTACCCTGAATCAAGTGACTCAAGAGTTTCCCCCACCCCTTTGCGCAGGCTGACAAGCCTTGGCTATCGTCGGCAATAAGAAGATCGGCTTGAGCCGTGTCTCCGAGGAGGAGCCAAGTCAACAACAACCAGTCCCCAACAGGTAACATGTGTTGGCAATCCAGAGGGCGAAGGGTTGACCATAATGCTGCTGCGGGCTGGTATTGACCCTGAAAATGATATTCCTCGGCCAGCCGATGTGCCACGCGCAGATAGGCTCGCGTGAAGGGATCTTCCCAATAAGCGCTAGGGTGATGAAAGCCCCCCTTGAGGGGTAACTTGCGCTCGGCCAACTGCAACAAATGAGTCAAGACAGGCAACTGCAGGTCATCTTCCAGGCCACATAAATCAATCAGTTCCAGATGACACTCGAGATTAGCCGGATCCTCCTCAAGTGCCTCAAGCAGTAGCGATGGAGAGATTTCATCCTCCTCAAGCTGGTAGAAAGACTCCAGCAAAGACCTAGCTCGTGACGCCTGTTCGGGTGTGACCTGCGAAGGCTGCTCCAGTTCTCGCGCCAGCATGAGCACCACAGGATGGATCTCAGCTTTAGTTTGCTCCTTCTCCACACCCATGGCGTCACTGGCTTGATAGAATCGGCTCATTCGAAAAACGGAGCATGAGTCAGGCACTACCACCTAATCCAATGGCCCGTCAGATCCTATTTAGCTGGGGTGATCTCAATTTTTCGGAAGGTGATCGGGCCATGATCACCCTGAACCATCAAGGGGCCTGGCTCACCCTCCCT
>JALRAZ010000246.1 GCA_023257935.1 Verrucomicrobiota bacterium | reverse complement strand
TCAGGCACTACCACCTAATCCAATGGCCCGTCAGATCCTATTTAGCTGGGGTGATCTCAATTTTTCGGAAGGTGATCGGGCCATGATCACCCTGAACCATCAAGGGGCCTGGCTCACCCTCCCTGCTATCCAGAGCCCCACCGGTGATACCCGGAATGGGTTGATTGGTAATGATCTCAACCCCGTTGAATACCACACTCAACAAGGATCCAACCAGAGTGATTTCCATTTCCTGCCATGCGTTGGCAGGCCGCGAAGCGTTGGCACTGGGTGTGATGAAACCATAGACACCTCCTATGCGATGGCTATCTGGAGTCAATCCATGGTTGTCTTCGATCTGGACCTCATGGCGCCCTCTCAAATACAGGCCGCTGTTGCTGCCCTCGGGATAACGAAATTGAACACGCAACTTGAAGTCACCAAATTGCTCGTGACTGACTAGGTCATTGCCGGGCTGCTCGTTGATCAAAAGACCCTCACGAACCACCCAGCCGTTGGGTAGATCCTGGTGACGCACCCCCCAATTTGAAAGGTCCTTACCGTTGAATAAATCCTGGCGTCTGCCCCAGCGAACCTTATCAGCTGGCTCAGCGCTGAGTTCGGGTGCTCTCACCCCAGTCCATGTCACGGGCTCACCGTTGTCATTGGTCGTCCTTCCAACCAGGCCACCATCCTGAAAGCGACCTTCGAACATAATATCACTGGTGCGCTTTTCCCACTGAGGGGGCAAGCTGAAGGCAAACCCAGCCCCAGCCTCATCCAGGTGGATGGAGCCAATAGGCCTAGCACTCCCAAACTGGCCTACATAGCGTCCAACAAGGGTACGATAGCCGGAGAGCGAAATTTCAAGCCAGGATGGGTAAATCAGGTCTCCATCTTTGACTGTCAGGTCCCAGCGTCCTGTCAGAGCAGGTGGCTCAATCTTAGTGTAGGGGTCGAGATCGGCAGCTTGCAGGGAGGTGATCACCACCGCTAGGGAACCAAGCCAAGGCAAAAACATGCTGAGGGTCTTCATAAGAGCCCATTGGAATCCTTTTCTCCATTCAGGGCAATGCGATATTTGGGTTGGGGCGATTGTTGCGATGCCAGTTCAGGTTCCAAAGACCCTGAACCGATACCTGAGCAGCATGGCCATCCACAAAACCAAGTTGTATCCCATTACCGTGACGCTCCAAGGCAAACCTTCCCATGAATTTTCCTTTGCTGTGAGGAAAACTGCTATTGCCGTAACCAGCACCTTGACGATCACGCGGCACCTGATCCCCTCCATCAGGCCATGAACCCACCCAAACCGAATCACCATAAGCGGGGACATCAGCCGGCGCGGTAGAGTAATGGCTATAGTAGTCGGTAGCTGGAAAATCATTGAGGTAGACTCCCTGATTATCCAACCAGAGATTCATGCCGTAACTACCCTCGGACTGAAGGGATCGCCAAGTAGTCGTGGCCGTTCCCCACCAACCTTCACCAGGTTTGGGGTCGACCTTCGGCCTTTTGGTAGAGGGGCAGATCAGGATACGCATGACCCCTTCAGCCCGTTCATTGGGTCGCTGCTTGTATGCCTCATCACCCATGTAAGGAGCGATTTGATGAAACCAGTATTCACCGACTGCATGAGCAACCGGCGGGACGTGGTCTTGATAATCCTCGGCGTAAAACCGCGTTGCCAGAGTCATTTGCCTGAGGTTGCTCAGGCAGAGCGTGCCCTTGGCCTTGGCTTTAGCTCGTGCCAGCGCTGGCAGAAGCATCCCTGCCAGGATGGCGATGATGGCGATGACAACCAACAATTCAATGAGGGTGAATCCAAGCCGGTTCAAGGATGGGTTTTGGGGCGATCTCATGTACTATTGGGAGTGGTTTAGAGGGTGTTTTTTTCTGGCAACAAAGGCCATCGTCATTTCAGCCAGGCCTCCCCTCACCCAAAAGAGCCACTCGCAACTGACGAGCCCTGGGGAGAAACAATCGATCCCAGACCCCGGGGCTGGGTAGCGAAAGGAAAGTCCGGATCAAAATCTCATAGACCTGCCACCGTGTCACCTTGGGTGGAGGCTGATCTGCGGCCGGCGGAGATATCAATTTTTCGAGGGTCATCATACCCAATAACAGAGGCCAGGCACACGCCAGCCGAATACGATACCATCCTGAGGGCAGCGCTTGCAGGTAGCACCAACCATCTTCCAAGGATTCAAGTGCCTCTAATACCCAGCCCTGCCAGATGGGTTTCATGGCAGCAGGCATGGAAAGCTCGGGCTGATTGGGTTTCCAACCCGTTACTTCCCATTGGGCAGCTGGCAAATAACAGCGTCCAAGTTTGAGGTCTTTTTGAAAATCTCTCAAAATGTTGACCCATTGAAGACCCTGACCAAAACGTACACCCAGGGATTCCAATTGCCCTGAGTCGATGGAAGCCGAACCAGGTAAATGGCGAAGGCACATGCGCGTCCAGAAGGCACCTACACATCCTGCCACCTGATAGGTATAGGCTTGAGTCTCCTCCAGCAAATCCAGACTCCTGACCTCACCATCGGATTGAATGGGGAAACGCAATAGGTCCTCTGTCTGCCCCTGAAAAATAGTCGCAAGCACCTGCTGAACCAATTGACGATCGCTCGCCTCGAGGCTCCACAGACATTGAATCAGGGTGGGTAGCGACTGAAGCAATGCCCGCTCACCAAGATGGTCGTGAGCCATGAAATCAGCCGCCGGAAGAGCCTGACCCGGAGTAAGGATGGCTTGGCCGAGGGATTTCAGCCAATCGAGTCGACCCTGGTAGGGGATGACAGTGCTGTCAGCCACAGTATCTGAGACCCTGGCTAACAGGTAAGCAAGAGCGATCGGCTCACGCAACTCAATGGGCAACACACGCAGAGTCAGGTAGAAGGAACGAGAAACCTTCGGCAGAATATCTTTTAGCAGATGCGGGTTGGCCTTGAGCGTGTTCAATGGCATCCTCGTTTGGGAGGAATGAGATTTGAGCCGCAGGACACAAACGTCCTACTTGCCTTTGAGTTGTTTTTTCCAATGCTTGAGCTGCTTGGCCACCTCGCGGACCCCGGGAGACCCTGTCATGCAGCGCCGTTCCATGGCTCGCTTGATATCAAATACCTCTAATGCCCTGCGATTGAACCGTCTGTCGATTTGCTTGAGATCAGACACTTTCAGTTCGTTGAGCTGACACCGCTTTGACTCAGCCAGACCTACCACTGCTCCCACCAAATGGTGAGCTTCTCGGAAAGCAATACCCTCCTCTACCAGCCAGTCTGCCAGATCGGTCGCCAACAGAGCTGGATCAGACGCGGCTTGCTGGCAGCGTGCAACCTCCATACTTGTGTGGTCGATCATGCCAGCCATGATGCGCAGCGAGGAGCCTAGGGTATCGGCCGTATCAAAAAGCGGTTCTTTGTCCTCCTGCATATCTC
Source organism: Verrucomicrobiota bacterium (assembly GCA_023257935.1). Classification (GTDB taxonomy): domain Bacteria; phylum Verrucomicrobiota; class Verrucomicrobiia; order Limisphaerales; family AAA164-E04; genus UBA7971. The sequence goes on along the minus strand of JALRAZ010000246.1, from coordinate 4,210 downwards.
GGTTGTAGGTCATGGGGAGCCCCTTGAGAAGGGTAAGCATGGCCATAAGATTGCCTACCACTCGCCCTGACTTACCACGTGTCAATTCAGCCATGTCAGGATTCTTTTTCTGAGGCATCAAGGAAGATCCAGTGGTGTAGGCATCCGCTATGCGTATAAATCCAAACTCAGCACTGGACCATAAAATCAGATCTTCAGATAAGCGGGAAAGATGGATGGCACAGAGTGCAGCGGCAGAGCAGAACTCCACCATGTAATCACGATCACTGACCGCATCCATGGAATTACGAGTCACACGAGGCTGATCATCCAAATCCACAAATCCCAGCTCTCGAGCCACCATTTCACGATCCAGTTTCAGCGTCGAACCAGCCAGTGCGCCGCTTCCAAGAGGGCAAACATTGACTCGATCAAACGCATCTCGGAATCGGAGCCAGTCACGCTCCAGCATTTCAACATAGGCTAGTAGATGATGAGCCAGGTAGACAGGCTGAGCACGCTGAAGATGCGTGTAGCCAGGAATGAGAACCGTTCGGTTCCTGTCCCCTAGACGAACAAGGGAGTTCTGCAGCCCGCGCAGATCACCCATCAAATCGAGGATTTCATCCCGCATCCACATCCTCATGTCCAAGGCTACCTGATCGTTTCTTGAGCGTGCGGTGTGCAACTTGGCTCCTGCAGGCACTCTGCGTGTCAGAGCCGATTCGATGTTCATATGCACATCCTCCAACTCCTGACTCCATTCAAAACGGTCTTGCTGAATATCCTCTCCTATCTCCTCCAACCCCCGCACGATCGCATCACACTCCGTTTCGGAGAGTACGCCAATGGATTGAAGCATCCTGGCATGAGCCATGGATCCGATGATATCATGCTTCCATAGCCGACGATCGAAAGTGACCGATTGAGAAAAAGATTGAACGGCCAAAGCTGGCCCCTCGGAAAAACGACCACTGCGGCTTACGGTGTTGGATGATTTGCTGGCACTCATGATCAGGCTCCTACTTGTCGCTTGATTTGCTTAAGTTGGTCGAATTCAGGCTTGGCCTTGTAATGATCGTCCAGAGGGTAACAGCCACTGATCAGGCCATTTCTCGGCGCGGTGGTGCAGTCGCTAAAAGTGCGACAAATCATCCTCGGCGTCAATTGGCCTGTGGTGGTGGCATCGTCGAGGATGCCCGGGTAACTCAAGGTCACACGTCCCAGGCCTACCATATCCGTCCAGCCCTCTCGCACGTTGTGCTGGGCCACGTGAGGAAGGTATTCCTGAAGATAGCTGTAGGCAGTTCCGATAAAGATAACCTCTTGAGAGGCGCGGGCTCTGAGCTGGCGCACCACCTGAATCTGCCTTGCCACATCAATGAGGGGATCATGCGCCGGCTGGTAGCCATCGGAAGGAGGGTAGGCAGCTGGGCGCTGAATATGTGGGTTATAGTATGGCGATCCCGCGCTGATATTGATGAGTTTGATGCCGAGCTCAACACAGACGTCCACAAACCGAAACGTCTCATTAAGATCGATTTTCACCGGGTCTTCCTGATCCACCCCAAACCCATAGCGGTATGGGAGGCAATGCTCATGGGCTTCAGGAATACCAGGTCCAAGCTTGCCGGGAGAGGATTGATCTGGGTCGGGACGGAAAGGGACCATGTCAAAGGCACTCAGCCTAACTCCCAAGTCAATGTCATTACCACTGGCTCGGATACCTTCGACAATTTCTCTGAGGATACGCGTTCGATTCTCAAAAGAGCCACCGTAGCGTCCAGGACGGGTGTGGGCCCCAAGAAACTCATGCAACAGATAGCCGTGGCAATGCTTGAGGTCCACAAAATCGGCTCCAGCCTCTCGGGCAACCTGGGCGGCCTGAATGTATGCCACAATGAGTTCACCCACCTCCTCATCGCTCAGTATTTGGGCGTCGGAGGTCACCTGAAACTTGGTATCAAGCAAGGGATGGCGATAGGCTATACGGGATTCCCATCGAGATTTTTCGTGAGGACGACAGAATCTGCCTGAATGGGTGAGCTGGAAACCAACCACCAAATCTTCGCTATGACCAAACTTTGACTCATGAGCCTGAGTAAGAGTCTGGACGAGCTGGCGTAAGTGCCCTTCCCGACCTGGCTGAATGATCAACTGGTTTGGATTGGCTCGCCCATCAGGACGAATAGCCATGGCTTCTCCACCATAGATGAGTTTGGCACCGCTCAATCCAAAACGTTCCCACCGCCGCCGCACCTCATCGGTAGGCAGGCCATCGGTGGTTCCATCCCATCCTTCCATCGGATGAATGGCCCAGCGATTGCCAATCCTTTTGCCGCCCACTGAAACCTGACTCACTGGTTGGCGCAAGGGAGAGTCCTGACCCACCACCAGCTCCTGGTCACACGGAATGTCCACCCCGATTGAGCGAACGTGTTCCCGGAAAGCTTCTGGGGTTTTAAGGGTGGCGATTCGAGTAAGCTTGAAAGGATCTTTCTTCATGACGACCAGGATTCATCAACACCTCTCAGGATCCTTCCAGGCAAGCGAAAAACCGCAAGTAAGGTTCCTTGCCAGCCAAGCGCTGCACCAGGAGGGCTAATTCCCTCATGTGATAATCCCCCCACATGGAGCTCTCCCCGCAGGGAATCTTGCTCCCTCTGGGCACATAATCCCACCCATTGGGTCGATGATAAATCGAGTGGAGCAGCAAGCCTTGATGCCGCTCATTGGTTGAAAGATAGGGTTCTTCAAGCAGGCTAGCTGTCACCTTAAGCCCAGCCTCGAGGTAGCGCTTGCCGTCCTCTGATTCTCCCTTGGATGCCAGGTAATTCCCGAGCCGTATCAGGCCTTGTGCTGCAATGGCCGCAGCAGAACTATCCACAGGCTCCCAGGGGTTATAAGGATCTGAATCTCGGTCGAGGTAATCCCCTAGCCGATGCAGGTTGGGAGCCCCCGTGTCCCACATGGGAATCCCATCACGGCAAGTGTTCTCAAGGTAGAAATCACAGGTAGCTCTTGCCGCCTTGAGCATCATGGCTTCGATAGCTTTTTTCCCTCCATAGGGCCGAAGATCTGAGGCTTGCAAGGTGGCAAAAAACTCAAGTTGTTCAGCAAAACCACACATGGCCCATGCCAAACCGCGGGTCCAGGTGCTGAAGGGTGCATACCCTTGCTGAGAATTGGGGCAACGATACCGCCCATCGGTCACATTAAAAACACTCTCGTGTGCTGTCCTGCCTCGAACATCATAATCATCCCTGCCTTCTCCATAATAAACACCATAGTTGGCCGTGGATCGAGTGTGCTGAACCAAACGCATGAGCAATGAAATGGGGGCATCGTTTTCACCCATCAACACGTGGCCCAGGCCATGGGCTACGCCCAGAGCTCGCATGGAGCGAATGGTATCGATGAAAAGAGAGTGAGGGCCGTTGAATGAATGGACAAAACCCTCGCCCCCTGCTGTAGGGGTCCACCGAGAAGCCTGAACGGCACCGGAAACCTTGAGGGCCAGTTCGTAAAAATGCCGCTCGAATGGACGGTCCGGAAGGCGTCCCTCGCGGATCAGTCGTAAGAGGTTACCATAGGTCGAGACATTGTTGAAACCGTGATCATGGACTCCGATGTGAGAAACATGGGGAGCCATGCGTTCCACGGTCGCATCACGGCCCATCTTGAGGAAGTTACGTTGGCCGGTCGCATCAAACTGAAGGATGGCCGAACCGAATTGAAAACCCTGCGTCCATTCAGTCCAGCCGCGTGTGGTGTAGGCACCCCTGACGGTGAACACAGGAGTACCTCGTGAAGGTTTCCATGTCTGATCTAGGAGCTGGATCTTTCGGGCAGAAAGATCCCACATGCGGTGAAGCGCCGGTAAAAGGCGAGAGGGTGTCAGGGTATGATCGATTAGAATAGCCATGATAAGCAATAGGAAAGGCAAAGTGGCCAACTCTCAAGATGAGCTGGCCAAGTGCCATGGCTTGCACAATTTCGCAAGCGGCTGTGATTAAAGGATAACCGCAAAGTAGACGGCAATACTATTCCTTGGACACAAGATCGCAAAAGCCCACCTGCCTGACCGTAATCAGCGCTGGGCAACCTCCCGACGGTCGCTGATGCACCAGAGGTGTTCCCAGGTCCTGACAAAGAGATCCCCGTTGGACATGGCGTGGGTGGCATTGCACATAGCATTGTCCAGCGTATTGACTCGAATCAGTTGGAACTC
>JALRAZ010000244.1 GCA_023257935.1 Verrucomicrobiota bacterium | reverse complement strand
GATCTTGTTTTGCCGACAAGGTGGATCCGATGACCCCATCTTTCCAACCATCCGGTCGATCAGGCTGAATGTCGCCATAACCTAACTGGGCATAAGCCCATCCGCGCGCAAGAACAAGCTCCTTGGGTTGAAAGCGTTGTGGTCTTTGAGGGGGTGAGTCAGGCGCTGAGGGAGGGAAAAAGGAAAGGTTCAACAAAAGAGGACAAGGCCCAGATCTACCGTGAGGGATTTGCAGGCTGAGGCGAATCGGATGACCAAGCTCATGATCGGTAATCGTCCCTTCATAAATTCGAGTTCCTGAAATGTCGCCAGGCATGGCTCTCCAGGTAATGGGTTTTACCGCAGGAGGCACAGCACCGTAAATCTGAGAGCGATAGCATGACAGAATTTCGCCACGTCTTTTGCTTTCCCATTGAATCTTGGTGGTGATCTGATTGCCGTCAGAACTGACCAGAGGATCCGGTAGGGTGTATTTCCCGACATGGGCCGGATCATAATTGGACACATGTCCCGTTTTTTTGGCCAATCGCACTGGGTTGCCAGAAAGATCCTTTCCACCGATGAAGGGTACATTTTCGGGGTTGCCACTGGCACCGGGAGAGGGAGCCTCATTCGAATGCGGTGTCTGTGCCAAAATCGCGAGGTGTGGCAACACGAAAAGCCATGGAATGAGTCCTAGGTTTGCAAGGGTAGGTTTCATGATGGCGGCATTATCATGACATCTGGCAATCAGCCTGTCAGGGTGGAAATGCATTCGGCCTTAGAATCGGTTTTTCAGCTAGGACAATCTCGCAGTCTTAGCAAATCCCTGTTGACTCGTTGGTAATAATTCGAGCAACATATGTTTATGTCCCTTCAACTTCGAGTTCTAGCCGTTGGGTTGTGTGCTTTGGTCGGTCTGATCACTCCCTTTCAAGCTCAGGAAATCCTGCCCCTTACTGGTGCGCCCGACACAGGCAGTGGCCTGGATGGTCGTTACTGGCAGGCAGGGATCAAATCCATTGATAACCTTGATGACAAGGGTGGCCCCAAGGACATTGGCCTAAAAATCATGCATGGAGCCCATCCTACTGGGGTGTTCAAATCGACCGGATTGAGCTATCAGGGCGGCAATGACCTGACCCCTATTCGCGATTGGCTGCAGGCAGATGGCGACTCCTACGATGGAGCCGATGGCAACATGGATGATGGATTACTCAGCTTCACCGGTTACCTGCGCATCGATGCACCTGGGGATTATGATATCCGATCGGAATCAGACGATGGATCCATTATTTGGATTGCTGGTGAGCGGGTGATTGACAATGACGGCAGTCACGGCGCTCCAGGACCCTCGCCTGATGGGTTTTATAATTTTGCTACCGCAGGGCTTTATCCCATCGAGATTGCATGGTTCAATGGAGATTGGACCAGTGCAGCAGGCGATCATGGCGGCGCCAACTTGAATATCCTGGTTGATGGTGCCCCCGTTCCTGGGGACATCCTCTATGGTGCCTCGGACGTTGGGGCTGTAGCCGTATCCGCCTCATCCCTCACCACAGAAAAAGGTGAAGCTGGTTTGGCTGGCCGATACTGGGCGAGCGAACCCAAGGGATTTGAATTTGGGGAAGGAGCTCAAGGGCCAGTCTTTCAGACCACACCGGGAGATGATCACGGGATTTACATGATCAATAGCGAGCCCGATGGTTCCTTCGTTTCCACGAATGTTAACTACACCGGGGACGACCTCACCCCCATCATGGATTGGCTGGCTGGCGATGGGGCTTCGTTCCAGGGCAACGGAGGCAATCTGGACGATGGCATGGTCCAATTGAGGGGCCTGATTGATATTACCGCGGCTGGGTGGCATGATTTCAACAGTTCCTCTGACGATGGTTCGGTGATTCGAGTTGGCAATCAGGTGGTGGTGAACAACGACGGAGGCCATGGAGCTCCCGGGCCCGCACCCGATGGGAGCGCTTTCTTTGCCAAAGCGGGTCTATACCCCATAGAGGTCAATTGGTTCAATGGCGATTGGACCAATGCAGCAGGGGATCACGGTGGTGCCAATATCAACCTCACCTTGGACGGTGAGCCTCTGGAAGGCTTGATTTACCGCTCCCTTGATGAGGGCATCACCTTGCCCAGTTTGGTTAAACCTGAGGCGGCCCAGTTACCAACCATCCTGCTCGAATCCTTTGAAAGTTCGACGATTGACAGCCTTGAAAACACCGCCGTGATCTGGAATGGCGATCGAGCGACCCTTGGATTGGCCGATCTTTCGGGGGATGAAACCTTGGTGGGTGTGACTGAAGGCAATCAGGCTTTGGAAGTATCCTTCAACACACTTTCAGGCTGGGTCCAAGACTTCCAGATCAAACTAAGCCCTGAGGCTTCTGCCACCCTTCAGGCAAAGTGGCAGGAAGAGGCTCCTCATCGCTGGTGGTTGCTGTATGATATCACCTTCGGTTCAGGGGGCGGTAATTGGGCCAATAACCCTGTCTGGGTAGGAGACGCCAGTTACGGAGATCAAGTCGAAGTCAATGGGGCTTGGGACACACCTGTGACAGCCTACATCGAAATGGATTCAGTGCGAAACGGGAATGAACTGCTGCCCGATGAAAATGGTCAGATCGCGATCGGCTTTGGATTCAATGGGGATCTGGCTCAAGAAAGTAAACTGTGGATCGACAATATTCGACTCATGGATACTTACGCTGTTGGCTATGAGCCGGAAGAAATCTTGCTTGATGGCCTGGAAGGACCAGATTTTGATCTGATCGCCGAATCCGGATACGCCCTTTACGACTATGCCAAACAGGAAGCTGATGATCCTCGTGTGACCCAGGGTAATGGGGCTGCCTGGATTGAAGTGGATAATGGTGGTTGGACTACCGCTGCGGTATTGGAACTTTCACAGAGTGATGTGCTCAATGAGGTGTTAGCAACCGTGCCAGCCGGGGACCGTGTTCATTACACCCTGAGCTATGATTTCATCGTCATCCCAGATCCTTCCACTGCGGTATCCTGGTTTCAGACCATCCCATCGGTGACAGGATCCCGACTCTCACCTAACTGGGCGGGTGAAATGGTTCAGCGAACCACCTCGATTAACCTGGGAAGTGTGGAATGGGGTTCTCCTGCTCCGAATATCAATCTTGTGACTCAGGGAGGGTTTGATGGCTATGTGGATCTCTTTGTTGACAACATTCGCTTGTTCAATGCTAAAGGCAATCGTGTGGCGGGGCCTGAACCCATGGACCCTCCTGCACTCACCAGTGTGCAATCCTCTGGCGGGCAGATTGAGATTGAATTTGCCAGCGTGGCAGGGGGTAGCTACTCGATTCTGGTGAGTAATGACCTGGCTGCTGGAACATGGTCTGAAGTGGCTTCGGGAATCTCCGCAAGCGGCGCTTCCACTTCCTGGCAGGACGCTATCTCTGGAACGCAGAAGTTTTACCGCGTTCGCCGCGATCAATAGCCCATCCTTGGGTGCGACATTTCTGAGGCCATCCTATGGATGGCCTCTTTTTTTAATCCTTAATGGCTCTTGGGGATACGGTTGAGGGTGTAAGCTGCAGATGGGTGTAGCAGGGTTTGGCCCGATTCTGAGATCCATCCCTTCATATCAAAGGTGTGGACATAGCCCTCCCTGATGGGGGTCACCTTACAGGTCAATGTTCGGCGATCCTCCGATAAAGTCCAAGCAAGGACTTCCAGGTCGAGGCTCTCCACTGGCTCACTGCCATAGGAAGCATGGTAGTGGTAGGTGTGGCTTCGGATGCTAAGGGAGGCTGGATTCAACTTAAAAGCCACGTCCAAGGCCTCAGTCAAGGTCAAGGCAAAGCCGTCGCTCAGGGCATTGATCCGAAGGATTTCGAAGGGCATCCGGCCTGTCCAGTGAAGCTTTTGCATGCCAAAAGAGCGACTGCCCAACGAATTCCACCCTCGATTGGTTTGACCGATCAGCATGTCACCGGCCTCATCCCATGCGAGGCGAAGCACGCCGCATTGCAACCCTTCGGCAAACCCAAAGCAAGCTCCCTGATACTGTCCCTCAATCTGTTCCAGATAAACCCTCAACACCATGGACATGGTGAATTCACCCACAAAGGCTTGCCCATCAAATGGGCCAAAGCGACCGGTTTCATCCCCCCAGAGAATATCCGTGCTGCTCATGCCCATGCTGCGATAGGGAAACCAAACAGCTGGCAATTGATAGGCCGGGATACGCTTGGCAGCTTCGGCCACTGTGAGACCGGTAGGTAGCGGTTGGCTTACCCTCGGTTCATATGGGGTGCCTTTTCCGTGAACCAGGGCATCAGCATGACCATGAAACGCCCCAGATTGAATGTGAATCAAGGGGCAGGTTGGAAACCAGTTGCCTTGCTGGTCGGTTGTGAAGATGTCTCCCTGCGGGTTCATTCCCAGTCCGGAGGGAGAACGAAAACCATAGGAAACAGGCTCCCATTGGCCGTCGGGCGCGACCCGAAGGCTCCATCCACGCCAAGCATTGTCTTGTGGCTTGGATCCTTTGCCGATTGAGGCATTGAGGGTGATCCATGCGTTCCCCTGTTGATCGAACTGGGGACCGTAAGCGTATTCGTGGTAGTTGCCCGTGACACCCCATCCCCGTGCCACCGACCAGTAAGCATCGGCCTGGCCATCGCCATCCTGGTCGGTGATACGGGTCAGTTCTGTGCGTTGAACCGTGTAGAGGGACCCTTCATGATAGCTCAGGCCAAGTGGTTCATGAAGGCCATCAGCAAAGAGTCGGTATTGGGTAGCGGTAGGGTGCGATGTTTGGTCAGCGATCCAGATTTCTCCTTTACGTATGGCAATGGCAACCGAGCCATCGGGGAGTAAGGCCATGCCGCTGACCTCCAGTTTGAGACTCTCCGGCAATTTAAAGGTCGAGAGTTCATAAGCTCTTTCCACATTAAAATCGGTAACCTGCCCATCACACACCTGCGAAGATAGGGCCAGCCAGCAAAGCGAAAGGATCATTCCATAAGTGGAAGGAGCGCCAAGAGGTCGAAAGTCGGGTAAATGCGTTGGGTTCATGGCCTGGTTTGTTCGATCAAGTATTGCCATTGCATGGCGTTCTCATTGGGATCCATGAACAGTGTGAGATGCTTTGGGTTTTCGGTGTCTCCCAAGCTGGCACTCCCCTTCAGGAGCGTGATGCGAGTATTCGAAGGCTCTTGGTATTGATGCGCACCAATCGCCGTGAAGTTGCCTCGCATGGTGCACGTAACTGGCGGAGTGTTTGGCTCGGAGGAGATATGCAAGGTATGCAAAAATCCATGAGAGGTGGCCTCCAAGCGGTCCTCCACGCGCCATCCATGCATCAGGTAGTGAAACGTGGGAATCCCATGTTCGTCTTTTTGATATCCCAGAAAATGGGGATTACTGGTTTCCTGACTCTTCAGCTTTGCTTCAAGGGCGGGAGACGCTTGGAAGTCCAACGGAAACCAGGGCAAAGACCTGCCCTCTGGCTCGGTCAAAGGCGTGAAACGATCATCCCAGGTCGCAGCCGCGTTCAAAAAGTCACCTTGCCAGGCCATGATCCATCGACACTGCTGGGCATCGAAAGCTGCGTGATATCCTTGGGGAAAGCCTACGTTGATGGCATGAAGCCCCGCATTTTTCATGAAGGTACGAAAGACAACAGGGCTCTTTTCAGGCTGCAAGGTGAACGAATCTTCGGCCTCCATACCCTCTGGAAGTCGCGATTGATCCCACTCCGAAAGGTAGGCCCAAAGGCTGTCAATCTGGCGTTCCGCACTACCACCGTTGCCGGGCAGTGAAGGCTTTCCATCAGGCCAGAAGGCAGGCATGCGGGTTCCTGGTCGAAAGCTGACTGGATCGATTAAATAATCACGGAACCATTCGGGCCTCAATCGAGTGGTGGCATGCCTCAGGTCCATGGCCTGAATACCCAAGGAAGGGTGCCCCCCCAGTGCGTGGCATTGAATGCAACCCAACCCATTGATGCCCATCAAAGCACGTCCCCACATGTTGCGTCCGACGGCGTTTTCGCGTCCATCGCGTGGGGTTGGTTGCTCATTCCGGACGGCGTCTGCCCTGCTTAGGGCAGTTGCTAGGTAGGCGGCCCAATGAGGTCCCCAGTTCGGCATGCGGGTATTGATGTAAGGGCGTACGGCCCCTTGGCCCAGCAAGGTTGTTTCGAGTGCGTTTGGTTGGAGCTTTCGGCCGACACCATTGAGGTGGGGCGGGAGGCGTCCTTCGTCTCCAAGATCCTCCCCAGAACTGGTAAAGTAACCCATGGAGGCAGGGGAAGGTTCACCAACCCCATCTCGTGCGTGGCATTGGTGACACTGAAGATAGTTCAAGACTGCATTGACCGAGAGAGTTCGCCTGGAAGGGGTTTCCTTTTGCTCAGTAATAAGGGATTGGAATGCACTCTGGGTTGAAGGGTTGAAATGGTAATGGGGTAAATGGGTAGAAGGTTTGTCTGCCAAGCAACCTTCAGACACCTGACTTGGAAACGGAAGCTTGGGAGTGGTCATGCTGGAGTATGAATCCTGAACCTTTGCGTGACACCGGCCACATTGGTAGCGTCCGAAGGCCTGCTTACCTGTTTCCCACAGATCACGATTTGGCATGGTTTCTGTCGAGGAAACCTCTCCCTGCATGAGATAGGCAGCGAGGTGTTCTGCTTCATTTTGGCTCAGCTGCAAATCAGGCATGCGAAAATCCGGCCTTGAGGTTTGCGGATCCAATAGAAATGCCACTAAACCCCGGGATTGGTATTTGTCCGGCAGGTGAGCCAGGGAAGCAGGTCGAGGGTTCGTCGTCTCAGAAAGGGGATGACAGGCAACGCATCCCAGTGATTGAAAAAGCAGCTCACCTTGTCGCATGGAGGATTCTTTTGCCGGGTTTGCCTTTTCCATGTGTGGAGGATCCTGTTCCCACCAAAGGTAGGCAGTGAGCGCCTCGGCGACCGATCGCTGCTCGTCTAAAGGGAGTCCGGCAAGCATGTGGGGCATGTGTGAACTCTTGGAGCTACCTGAAGGCTTATCAGGCGAAAGGATCACTTTTAGGAGATACTCCGGCTTGAGGCGTTGATGAGCCCCCTTAAGAGAGGGCATCCAATCGCCCAATGGGATGGGGCTTCCAGAAGCAGGTCCGGCCTCATGGCAGGCGAAGCAGCCGTATTCTTCCATGAGGAAAAGACCCTCTACTTCGTGCGTTGTTTTTTGGAGATGCTGCCCGAGTGTCATGATGGATGGGGTCCATTGGGTTAGCAAACAACAAAACAGGAGGACGATTCGACTCTCGAGCTTGAAAGCCATCGGTGGGTGCTGTGGAGACCCGCTTGGCAAAGCTCGGATAGCATGCCTGGCTCTTGTGAAGATTGGGGTTGGAACCATCTTTGTGTCAGGGGAAACGATGGGTACTAAGCTAGACAATTGGGCTCACCCTGTCCAATCCTGACTCATCCCAAATAGATTCGATCATCAAAGCCGAGAGGGCTGAATGATTGGAGTCAAAGGATGTGGCCAATCTCCTTTTAAGAGCTTCCTCTGTTAATTGACCCAGAAAACACGATGTAAGGATGAATACTTTGGGGCCCATCCTGCAAACCAAGTTAGGTGTGTGGTTATTTATGATTAGCCTCCATGCCCTGGGCTTTAGCCATCCGGGCAAAATGACCCCCTCGCTGCATGAGTGCTTCAAAAGTACCGTCCTCAATGATCCTTCCGTGTGAAAGTACAAGGATGCGATCCATTTGCTTCAAGGTGGACAGTCGATGAGCGATGCAAACCACCGTTCTTTCTTCGCTGAGCTCATCAATGGCCGACTGGACCTCTGCCTCCGAAGCCGAATCCAGTGCGGCCGTGGCCTCATCCAGTATGAGGATGGGCGCATCTCGGACAAAGGCCCTGGCAATGGCGATACGCTGCCGTTGTCCGCCTGAGAGGGATATGCCGCGTTCGCCTAGCATGGTGTCATAGCCCTTGGGTAGCTTTTCAATAAACGAGGTGGCATGAGCCTTGGCCGCAGCTTTGTGGATCTCCTCCGCGCTCGCTCCATCTCTTCCTAGAGCAATGTTTTCATGAACGCTTTGATCAAATAAAACCACATCTTGGCTGACCAAGGCCATGAGGCGACGCAGATCTTCTTGGGCGATCTTGGAGTAGGGCTTACCATCCAGAAGAATCTCCCCAGAGCTGGGGTCGAAGAATCGAAGGAGCAGATTAATAAGCGTACTTTTGCCTGAGCCACTCTCTCCGGCAATGCCCAGCTTCTGTCCCTTGGGAAGAGTGAGGTCGAGTTTTTCAATCACCCTTTGGGATTCGTAGGCAAAATCCACTTGTTTGAAGACAATGGACTCACGGAAGTCATGGACTGGTAAGGGGTTTTTGGTGTCCTGCACGGTGGGTTGCTGGGATAGGATCTGCATCAGTCGTTCCACCCCGACACTGGTTTTTTCGATCATGACATGCAAAGAAGCCAGCTTCTTGACGGGTGAGTAAAAGGTGGCCAGCCCAGCAAAGAAAGCAACCATGTCGGACATCTGACGATTGGTAGCCACAACAAATAGGATGAGCCCACCCATGAGTCCGACACCCATGGATTCCACCAGCGGCCCCACTTTTTCCTGAGAGCGGATGGTTTTCATGTTGAAGCCGAATACCTGTCTGGATAATCGAGCAAATCGCTCATTTTGAAGTCGCTCCAGCGCATAAGCCTTGATCACTCGGATGGATTGGAGCATCTCTACAATCAGGCTGGATTGATCGACATGAGCCATGACTGCCTTGCGACTTGCTTTGCGCGCCTTCCGGCCGAAAATGACAATGCAAGCAATGGCTACAGGCATGACAAGGAAAAGGTAGCAAGTCAGTTGCCAATCCAGAATGAGCAGGAGCGCCAGAACCGAAAGCACGGTCATGGGGGAAGTGATGCTGTTGCGTATGCCTGAGCTCAAGCAGGTTTGCAGCATGGCCGTGTCACCATTGATGCGCGTAATCATGTCGCCCATCTTGGCCTGATTGAAATAATCAAGTGACAGGTGGCTCAGGGTTCCAAAAACCTTGATGCGCAGGTCGTTTACCACGCGCTCTCCCACCCAGCCGATTCCATACTTGGAAAAGAATTCCATGGAACCTCGGAAAGCGGCAATGAGTGGCACCAGCAGACAGGCTCCCAGGATATGTTGGGTGGTCAGTGGCTCCCCGAAACCCGGTAACCACTGGGTGGCCCACTGATGCGATAGGGCGTTGATGGTATCTTTGAGGGACTGAATTCGATCGGTCCATGACAGGGCTGCACTGGCCACTCCCTCAGGGAGGTTTTGTGCTGCCACAGGGACCTCGCCCTCCAGCCTTGCTAGAACCGATTTCACTGTCCAGAGCACCAAGGCATTGGACAGCCCAAAAAGTGCCGCCGCACCGAGTGAAAACCCAAGGCGCCATCGATAGGGCCTGAGGAATGGCCAGGCAAATTTTAGGATATGAAATGCTTTTTGCATGATTTTCGGACTGCTATCTCAAAGGTATGAGGCAAGACAGCAGCCACTGCATTCACTCTAATGAACCCAAGAGGATTTTGTTCCCAATCTAGGCGCTTGGCAACGGTTCTTTCGCTGCGCAAGCAAGGCTGGTCCTGCGGCAGCCATGGATCAGATGGTGGTTCAGCAAGAGCATCTAGAGCGAATCATCCAGCCTGACTGCATCCGCCTGGTCCAAGCGAAGCCATCCGATAAGATGTGCGCCCGTTTCACCCCAAGGTGGCGTCCTTCGAAGAGAGGACTTGAACTGGCCGCTAGTAGGGCTGAGTGTCCGCCAACGATACCCATTCAATCCATCTCCCGCTATGAGGCTGGCCGCTTGCCAGTGGACCGTGACCGAACCCTGTGCCATGTTGGGATTAGGTGTCCCTTCTTGCCAAACTTCCCAATAACCTGGTCCAGGGTTCTTGAGAGAATAGGTGAGCTCCATTCTCGGTGGTTTGCCTTGCATCACGCTACTCAGGGTTTCCCAGCGCCAGTTCATGCGATCCGAAGGCACTGGCATGCGAAACCAGATGAGACCGCTCATGCTCGCCGGATGGCTTTGTTGCCAGTGATCGACTAGATCTGCCATGGCATAAGGATCTGCCATTACGGAGTCCAAGGATATTTTGGGTTGGAGAAGGGTTGGCATGGTTTCAGCGGAAAGCCTGATGAATCGACCCTCGGTATCCCACTGCATCCAGTAACCGTAGGTGGGTAAGGCCACCCGGAAGGGCGTTTGCCAGCGCCCGGCTCTTTCCACGGCAAGTCTGGCTTGATAGGGATCGCACAGCACAAGGGCTTCCTCACGGTGCGTTGGTGGTTGGATGGAATGAACCTGAAGAACGTAATGATCAACAGAATCGATCAGCTCAGAAAAGGAGGATTCATTGAGCCAACTGGGCAGTGCGGTGATCGAAAATGGCATGGGTTCGATGGCTTCTCTCAGATCCTTAACCCACTCGATGTAATGCTCGAGTCGCGCATCCGGGCAATCTAGGTCAAGCTGCATCTCCGAGATCTCAATTCCCTGCTCGCTGTATCGATCTATTAAGGTGCCTGCCAGTGAAATGAGCTGGTTTTTGTGGAGGGCTAGGTCAACGGAAGGTTTGGGGAAATGGGGCACACGAATGACCAATCCGATGGGAGTTTGGCTGGAACCCAAGGCTTCGAAATCCGGTTGGATGATGGTGGCCGAATTGGTTTTCAAGCGCCAATCAATCTCCGCGGCTAGGATCAACATCTGCTCAAACGATTCTCCTTGGCTCATGACCGCTTGGTTCACTGATTCATCCCACAGGCGTTGCCAAAGGTAGACTTCGTGTTTCAAGGGTGCTTTTGAGGAATCATGCTCCTTACAGCCGACCCAAAGGAACAGACATCCCATCGCAGGAAGGAGATAGCCGAGGTATTGCAGACCATTCGCAACCAGGCCCTTGTTTTGCTTAACCAGGGCCATGAGGCTTTGCGGGCTCATGGTGGGTTCAGAAATCTGTCCCCGATGCGATGGTCGAGGATGGAGGAAACCAGCGGAGTTCTGCAGCTGCCTGACCGAGGGCTGTCTTGGAACAACGGGTGACCAGTGCCTTGTAAAACCGATCGGCCGACTGAGGGTCCTTGACCTTTAGCCAACTACCAGCCTCACAAAGGGCTTCGGCGGTGCTTGGGTCCTCATCTGGCATCAACGCGATAGCCTCCCACGCAAGGTCAGATGCCACATAGCGGTAATGCCACCTTTGATTAGGAGTTGGCTGAGACTTCAGGGCGCGGGCTGTCTCCTCGGTCGTGGGTTTGAGGCGATGAGAGCCGAGGTGTTGTTGGCGATCCTCGATGCTGACTCCGTCCTGGAAGTTACCTCCATGAATACCCCAATCTGGTGCGAGTTCGGTGCCCATGAGCTCCATTCCCTGATATCTGGTCAAACGGGCTGCAGCCCAGAGTGCCTGGGCTCTTTGTGCCACAGACAAGGAAGGATCTCTTCCTGAACGGATCCCTGCCCACCTTTCCAGGTGGGAGGGTTTCAGAGCATTTGGGTAATCATTGAGGGCCTCCTCGAGGCTACCCTCACGTGTGAGCCGTCGAGCCAACAAGTAGCGGAGTTGGCCTTCGAGTGTCTTGTTTGGCCAGGGTTCTCCCATGGTAAGAGCCCGAGCCCACTGAACATTTTGATCGAGGTCATAGGGCTGACGATCGATCGTGTATTCGCGATCGATGAATGCCCGAAGTTCGCTGGAACTGAGCACCTGCTCAGCAATGTAGGCTCCGTCCATCCAGTAGCCTGCCTTAAGCAGGATTTCCATGGCTTCCACATAATCGCCCCGATGGAGGGTCAAAAGCGCTAGCTCGCCCTGGACGCGTTGATAGGGCATCCATAAAACAGAATGGGTATCGCTTTCAGAAGGTGAGGGCTGCTCTGAGATCACCGATTCATGGGAAGGAAAAAGCCGGGCTGCAAACTGTAGTTCTTTATAAGCCCTTTCGAGATCTCCTTCACGGAAGGCACACTTTGAGGCTAACCATGCCCGGTTCAAACTTTCGGTCGGAGCCAGTCGCAGATACTCTGAGCAAAGCTCGAATAGGCCTCTTCGATAGGCTCCTAAGGCCAGGGGCTCGACCAAAGGGTCGGAGTTGAAGCCGCTTCGCTCAAGGGCCTTGAGCCAACGCTCAAAGGGGTCGGTTCCCGTTTTCTGGAGTGGCTTTTGTGCCTCAGCCATGCGATAGCTCAAAAATAAAGTCACCACGCTGCGTGAGGCCTGATCTTTTGCCAGTGGTAAAAGATCAGTTTCAGGGTCATTCAACGCGGTGCGAATCACTCGTTCGATGGATTGATGCGCCGAAGCCTCATCTTGCCCTGCGGCGCACTGTTCTAGGTAAAGTGTGATGGCTTGGTTATACTGTTTGAGGTTGAAAGCCGCTCGTGCTTCCCATCCCAAACTGGCGGCTGCCAGCCCCAATGAATCTGAAAACCCCTCCTGAACACCTCGGCGAAGTTCCTGGAAATACTTGGTGGCTTCAACGGGGGCTGTGTCCACCTGCATGCGTCCCAACATATAGAGAGCCCATGTGGAGCGAAAATGTCTTTGCGATGCAGGCAGCTTGAGCAGTCTTTGCCACGCCTCCAAGGCCTCTGGAAACTGGCTTTGGTGGTAAGCGATGGCACCTTCAAGATAGTCAGCAAATTCTTCTGGAAGGCCTTCGACGGGTTGAATGGGCTCGAGCTCAGGGATGGGATTCGGATTGGGAAACCAAGGCTGATTCATCGATTCCCATTGCTCCAGGGTCTGGCGGTAGCGATGGATGACTTCTCGAAGTTCTTTGTATTGCCTTAGGATGACTTGGCGATCTTCCTGGGTGTAGACGACTGATTCTAGGGCATGGGAAAGATCAGTAAGTGCCATTTCCAAGGTTTGGGTGGGGCGATCCTTCCTCGCCGGGAATGCCTTATAGGGCGATCTTTTAGCGCCTAATAAAGCGCGAATCTCGCTTTTAAAATGGAGCCAGGGAGACTGTAGAAAAGCCTGGTCCCCCTCCGAAAGTAGCCAGTTTGGGAAGTGGGGTCCGCAGGCAAACAACCAAGTGCCTGTAATCATGGCCATGATCAGGACCCAAGGGCGTATGGCTTTAGGGATGAGAACGGCTTTGAGTTTAGGATGGAAAGGTGGGGTGATCATGAGCTGATGGGGCCGATGTATTGAGTTGCTACCACGATTTGGTCAAACCACACACGACTGAGATGACCTTTGGGAGCTTTGGTGATATAAAGATAGGTCCAAAGATAGTTGATACTTAGAGATTCTGATGACGACCATTGAAAGCCTTCAAATGCGGTGTTGGCTTCAGTTGAGGGCGCCCACCACCCTCCCTTCCAGGATCCAGCTGGCTGCCCCGGTGCGATGTGGCTGACGATTTGCTGGTCGTGACGAATCAATTGACCATCCAGCCAGAAGCACTGACTACCATCTTTCTGCGCAGGGGTGGAGTTAAGCTCTATCATCATTTCCACACAGATCCATCGCTCCTTTTCGACCTTGGGTTTTGGGATGCCTTCCAGAAAAGGGGTGCCCCAGAAGTTCCCGTCGCCATGGCGGCGCATGCCCTGCCAATAGGTATAAAAATCCCAAGTCCAGTTTCTTCCATAGGGTTCAACACCCGAAGTGAATCGTTTGTGCCCATCGGGGCGTTCGCCCGCTCCTCCTTGAGGCCATGGGGTCGACGGGGCAAAACCTCCCACATGCGTGCCGAAATGGTGAATGTCCCAGCAGTCCTGATCAAAACGGACATACCATCTGGCGTAGACTTTTTTGATTCCTTCGGGAAGTCGGCGATAGAGTTGTCCTCCCGTGCCCTTGCCACCTTCATGGGTGATCAAAAGCGATTGATGACTCCGACTCCCCTGTGGCGTGAGGTTTGAAAAAGACATGTCCGCGAGGCCATTGACTGTTTCCCAGCGCTCCTTGAGCTGCGCTGTTTCCATCGAGTCAAAGGATTCAACGAATAGCACCTTGGCATCCTGCTCGATCCCCTCGTCACCCGGGTAGTGAGCGGCGATCCCTTGGTGTCCTTCGGGCAATGGGGCTGCGGCGAAGAGAAAAGAGGCACAACTAGCACCCAAGGTAAGGCACAGGATCCTAATGTGGGGAAACATCCTTGTAGGAGGGGGTCTATGGGTGTTTGTCGGGTTGCGCTAGCTGCTCAAGCACTTCCTTTTGGTTTGGGTTTTGCCAGCTTCTCAAGAACCTCTTGAAGATCCTTCTTTTCAACCAAACCGCTGAATTGTTTGTGAATGCGGCCCTCTGAGTCGATGATGAAAGTTTGCGGGATGGCGCTGAAGCCGCCAAAGGCCTGCACCAAATCACCATGCCCCATCAGCAAGGGGTAGTTCATTTTTTCCGTGCGATGGAAGCGCTTGACGTGCCCGAGGCTTTGGTCCAGCGAGATACCCAGGAAGACGACATTTCGTTCCTTGTAAATTTCGGCAAGCTCCTTGAAGTGGGGGATTTCGGCACGGCACGGTGGGCACCAGGTCGCCCAGAAGTTAAGTACCTGAACCTTGCCTTTGAATTGATTGGAATGAGTTTTGCCGGCCTCCAGATTGACCAACTCCCACTCAGGCGCCCGCTTGCCGATTTGGGTGTCGTTTTCCGCAGCCTTGAGGGTTGATCGTTGGAAAAACCCCACAATCATCCCAATAAGGAGCCAGGTGAAGGGACGCGCATAGGGGATGGGGGATTGAGTTGAAAGACCAAAGAAGCGCATTCTTAAACTTCAACCAAGCATGGTT
>JALRAZ010000155.1 GCA_023257935.1 Verrucomicrobiota bacterium | reverse complement strand
GTGGGTCGACGGATGGCTTGATTTCAGCGGCGGCAACCGCGAAAATTGGGATCCTCAAGCCAATTTAACCCAAAGCATTCTATGGCCTTACCTAGGAGGCAGTCAGGGGATTTTCAAGTGCCCAGGAGATAAAAGTCTGGTTAAAACGACCGAAGGGTCTCTGCCTCGAGTCAGGAGTATGTCCATGCTCAATTGGGTTGGAGGCAGAGGAGAAGACCGCCCCATGGGATGGTCGGATGCCACGGGCCCTTGGCGCATCTACCACAAGGATTCCGATTTCGTGGATCCCGGTCCTTCCCAAACCTTTGTGTTCCTGGATGAACGCGAGGATAGCATCAACGATGGCATGTTCGTCGTGGACATGGGTGGTTTTCCTGGACAGGGAGCCTCGTATCGCATCGTGGATATACCTGCAAGCTACCACAATGGATCGGGGGGATTCTCATTTGCAGATGGCCATTCAGAAACCAAGAAGTGGCAGGACGCCAGAACCATCGAAGCCTTTCAAAAGGGGACAGTCACTCCTTACAACCGTCCATCACCCAACAACCCAGACATCCAATGGATGCAGGAGCGATCGACTCGACATCTCTAGGCTTCGATAGCAAATGGCTGTAGGGGCCCTGTTACTTGGAGAAAAGGGTCATCAATCAGGAAAAGTCACCCCTAACGAATCAGGCAAGGCTCAAGGGACCATCCGCACAATGCCCCGGAGATCCAAAACAGCTCAAGGACTCATGCCCCATGGCATGGGCCAATGAGAGCCACAAACGATTGTGAGGAACCCCATCAAAATCCAGAGACCTTCCAGTATTGAATCCACCTCCTCCTCCCAATAATACAAAAGGGATATTGGAAAGGGTATGAGAATTACCCTTGCCCAATTCGTTGATCCATACAATTTGAGTGTGATCGAGCAAGCTTCCACCGAAACCCCCTGGTTCAGGAATGGATGCAAGCTTCTGCGCAAGGTAAGCCAGCTCACCCGCAAACCAGCGGTTGATTCTGAGTAATTTGGCTTGAGCATCCTCATTGGAGTCTGGTTCGTGAGAAAGTGAGTGATGCCCTTCCTCCACATCAAGCCAGCGCATCCTTGCCTGGCCTACGGAGCGCATGAACTGCAGGGAAGCTACTCGCGTCATGTTGTTGGCCAACGCATTCACCAACAAATCTATCTGCATGCGGCTGATTTGAGGTGTGTTGTCATTGACTAGTTCAATATCAGGGTCAATCTCAGGTTCTGGGTGCTGCAGCTCTTGCTCGCTCTGGGCTGTCGCGATGTCCTGTTCTAGTCGCCTGACTAATGCCACATGCTGCTCAAGAAACGCTTTGTCGTCACGGCTCAGTTTGGGAGCAAGCCGGTGAAGGTCCTGATGCACGTAATCGAGCACACTCGATAAGTGTTTCCGGTCCTGCGCCCCTCCATAAAGCCTGTTGAACATGCGTCCCGGATCATCGATTGGGGCCACAGGTTGATTGCTATCGGCATAGCACATGCGGGTCCATGGATCCGCTCGGTTAGGGACAGCCACCCCAAATTCAAGGGATCCAAATCGAGTGCGAGTAGATTCCTGGCTTTGTAGGAAGCGACGAATTTCCTGATCAATGGAGATACCTCCGGCCCATCCTGCTGGTGTATCACTCCCGCCCTGAATGTTGCCGGGTAACAATTCTGTGGCGGTCAGCAGGCATGACATACCCCGCATATGATTATCGCCATCTCCTCGTATTTTGTTGTGCACTCCCTTGAGGATGAGCATTTGGTCACTGAAGGCAGCCAGCGGCTCAAGGATTGGCTTGAGCTTCAAGCCTTCTCCATCAACG
This sequence comes from Verrucomicrobiota bacterium, assembly GCA_023257935.1. Taxonomy (GTDB): domain Bacteria; phylum Verrucomicrobiota; class Verrucomicrobiia; order Limisphaerales; family AAA164-E04; genus UBA7971. Next base: position 2,866 of record JALRAZ010000155.1, on the reverse strand, counting down.
GTATGGGACTCTGGCCAAAAAGCATTGGGAAGGGTACCGTTGGGGGAGAACATGATAACCAGACGCCTGGGCGGGCGGTTCTCCTCTGCCCTCAGCTCCCGAAAACTTGGTAACCCACCGAGGAAGGGCAAGAGAGCGGAGCCAACGCCCAAATCCCTCATGAAGGATCTGCGTGAGAGATGCTGGAAGTGATTCATGGTGCTTGCAGAGACTCATCGATCCCAACGCCAGCAGCGAGCAGGGTGATTTCGGTGAGGAGTTGTTGAATGTTAAATTGGGCTTGCTCAAATTGCAACCTAAACCGCTCGAGAGCCTTGGGTTCGAATGCGGCGGGATCGTATTTGACAAATTGGTGAAACAAACTAGCCACAAAGGCGCTGTGGGCTTGTTCATCTTGGACGGCATGGATCGCCACATCTCGAGGACCACCAAGGGGCAGAGAGAATCCTTCATCGGTTTCATAAATCGATGAAGGATCGATGGGGACTTGACGTTCATGGCTGCGCCAGCGACCCACCGCATCAAAATGTTCCAAAGTAAAACCAAGTGAATTAATAACCGAGTGGCAACCCATGCATGCTGTTTCACGCGTCAGTTGGGTGACTTTTTCCCTCATGGTGACATGGGCCTCAAAGGCATCATTATCAAAGGCAACAGCTGTGGGAGGGGGTTTCATACCTCGACCCACGACCTGACGAGTCAAAAAGACACCCCGATGAATGGGTGATGAATTATCTGGATAAGCAAGGGCACTCAACATGAACGGGTGGGTCAGCAGGCCTGATCGCCGTCCATCCCCCAAACGCACCCTAACCCAGTCTTTGAGCTGAGGATCCTGTTCCACGACTTGGACTTGAAGTCCCTCATCACCACGATCGAGGTAGTAGTCTATGAGAGCATCATTCATCAGCAAATAGTCAGCCAAGAGGAGTTCCCGATAGTCCGAGGCCTCTGCCCAGACCACCTGATCGACAAAGCGGTGGAGGGACCTCCTGAGGGCAAGAACCACATCAGGAGAAAAATCAGGAAAAATTTGCTTATCCTTGGTCAAGTCTCGTTCTTCGATTTCCAGCCAGTGCGTGAAGTGGCCCCACATCTTGAACCGAGTCAAGGGGTGATCCAGCATCCGTTGCACCTGCAGCCTGAGAGCTTCTTTGCTTTCCAGTGCCCCACTTTGAGCAAGCTTTAGCAAAGGCTGGTCCGGTAAGGAATCCCACAGGACAAGGGCTAGCCGAGAGGCAAGGGTGAAGCCGTCGGGCTTGACCGGCTGCTGTGTCCAAGGAGCGTAGAGAAAAGAAGGCGAAGTGATGATCAGCGTGACGCCACGGCGGATGGCAGCCTCGGGATTTTCGCTCTGTTCAAAAAGCTTTTTACCTAGCAATGCCTCTTCTTCCTCATCCAGAGGACGCCGGTAAGCATGCTGTGCCAACTGGGGCAGGAACTCCCTGATCTTATCGCCGCGATCGTTGTCACCTGGTTTGAATCCAACCAGCAAAGGCAAGCGTTCGACCACCTCAGCCGCCACCTTGGCAGCAGATTGAATCACAGCCTCATACCAATCGTAGGAAAGATCACTACCGCGGGCATACCCAAAGCTGCGGTCATCAGCAGGAAAAACTGTATCAAGCACAAAGGTCCTGGGGGGGCGGTGTGTCCTGAGCACTCCTTCATCCATCAGTTCCCACACTCCGTGAGGGGGCTTCCACTCAAGGCGAATGGAACCACTTTTCTCTTTGTATTTAAAATATTCCAACCGAATGGGATAGTATCTCCCACCAAGCAGACGGACTTTTGCTTCCATGGTCCGCATCGCACCAGAACTCACCCAGCCATCGATAAGAGCAGCCTGCCCAGCAGCTGAACTGTCATCGCGCAATTTACCACGTCGCCCCCCGGGATCGTGGTTCACATAAAGTCGTGCTCCATTTTCGGTAGTCACGCGAAATTGTACCTCACCGGTTTCCTGCAGAAAAAAACCTCCCTCCCAGATGATGGCAAACTGTTCACCGTCAATCGCCTCGGTAGGCCCTTGGTCCCCAAACTGAAAATCAACCCTGGGATCCACTCGCTCCAGTTTCTGGTCGTCAGCTTTGTTCATGCCTTTGGATTGAAAATACACCCCAGGCAATCCTGTCTGAGCCATGGACGCAGCAAGCAGAAGGTGGTCTGTTCCCGCAGGTTGCCCTTCATGCGGGGTGAAAAAGGCCAGAAGGTCTGCCACGGAAGTATCGAACTGCTCGGCCGTCAATCGAGCAGGAGTGATGCGGGGAGCTTTTCCAAGAGCCGCTCGCGCTTGAGAGGAATAGAAGGCATGGTAAAGGAAATACCCCACTTGAGCAGCTTCTTCTCCCACGCATTGATCGGGATCTTCTTCCGGCATCGTTCGAACAATGCGCCGAATGAGGCTCTCCAGAGACCGATCACCAGCAAGCGGGTCCTCATATCGATCGGTGACTCCTTGGCCATCATCGCCGTGACACTCGGCACACTGAGCCTGGTAGATTACCTTGCCTTGCTCATATCGTGCCTGCTGGAGCTGGGCCGCCAATAATTGAGAATGGCTTGAGACCGACCAAGCAACCAGGTTCCAGCAAAATACTAAGCCAAAGGGATGCAGATATCCTAATTTGATGCGTTTTAGGAGCATGAGACCGAGACTTGACTCAAATCTTAGCATTGCGAAGCATGGGCTGCAACCACCAGAAGCAGTCGTCAAACACCTTGGTCATTAACCATATTCAGGGATTGGCTGCGCAGCCATGAGATGTCACGCTAGAAATCCGCAAACCATGAAGTCTTCACATTTCATAGCCATTTTTGGCTTTCACCTGGTTGCAAGCACGCTAGCAGCCAATTCAAAAGACCT
>JALRAZ010000151.1 GCA_023257935.1 Verrucomicrobiota bacterium | reverse complement strand
GTGATCAACAGCTTCAATGCCAACCTGCCATTTGATCAATTCACCATCGAGCAGCTTGCTGGAGACTTGTTGGAGAATCCAACCGATGCCCAGCTGGTAGCCACTGCCTTTCACCGTAATACCATGACCAACAACGAAGGTGGCACAAGTGATGAGGAGTTTCGCAATGTGGCTGTGATTGATCGGGTGAATACAACCTGGGCCGTTTGGATGGGGACAACCATGGCTTGCGCTCAGTGCCATCACCACAAGTACGACCCGATCTCTCAGGAGGAGTATTTTCAGTTTTTCGATTTGATGAATCAGACACAGGATGCCGATCGCAGGGATGAAAGTCCGGTTCTTGAGCTGTTCACGGAGGCCCAGCTCGAAAGGAAATCTGCTCTCAGGGATCAGCACCAGAAACTCAAGACGGTCCTATCAAACATGACGGATGAGCTTCGCCAGTCTTTTGAACAATGGCAGGAAGGGCTCACCAAATCTGTATCGTGGTCGTCCTCCGAAGGCCAGGCCGAGCCTTGGACCTTGAATGGTCAGGTGCAAGGCTCTGATAATCTTTTGCAGGTGAGCTCGCGCCAACCTCAGTCTTTGGGGCTGAATTGGTCACTGAAACCTGCTCAATTCGGGGAGCTTCATGGTTTGGCTTGGACATGGGTGTATCCTGAGTCGGCTGCTGTCGAACCGCTTGAGCTTGAGTTGGCGGTGCCTCGAATCACTTGGACCCCAAGCCAAGATAAGCCGCCCGCAGGGCGCTATCTGCGCATCGTCCTTCCAGGAAGCCAACGCATACTTTCGCTGGCCGAAGTGCAGCTTTTTAATGGGGAGGAGAATATTGCATTGGGGGCCAGCACCAGCCAAAGCTCAACAGATTTTGGAGGGATTTCCAGCCGAGCGGTGGATGGCAATACCGAGGGAGACTACCACGCCTCTCAGAGCGTGACCCATACCGCCACCTCAGATGACCCGTGGTGGGAACTGGATCTTGGAGAAGTCAAGCATGTCGACCGCCTGGTGATATGGAACCGGACCGATGGCTCGCTGCATCGTCGTTTGGATGGTGCCAAGATTCTCTGGTTGGATGCCCAGCGGCAGGAGCTCTGGCAGCTTCAACTCGAACAGGCTCCCAGTGTGAGTGAAGCCTGGGCCATTGATGGGAGACAATCGGTGGGCCTCATCGCATCTCGTCGCCTGGTTGAGGATGCAAACGGTCCCTGGACCCAAGATTGGGATGCAAACACGTTGAATCTCCTGCCCGGTCAGCGCGTTCGGTTTGAGGTGGCTTTTGAACAGCCTGTGATGGCTCAAGAAGGGGGAGTCATTTCCTTACAAAGTGAAGCATTCAAGTTGAATCAACCTGCGAGCCTGAATGCCCTGCTGGAGACCTCTCAGGACGGTCTCCTGGCCCAGCAGGCCCGTTTTCCTGAAAATCTATGGGCCATCCTTCACTTGCCCGAAGATCGCCGCCAAGCAGATCAGCGGGATGCCCTATCGGTTCATTATCTTGCGCTGGCTCCCTCACTGGCCAAGGAAAGGCAGCAGCTGGCCCAGGTGGAGGAAGCTTTGAAATCGATCAAGCCCTACACTTCGGTCCCAATCATGAAAACAGTGGATGCAGGCAAGGAACGAACCACTCATGTGCAGAGGCGGGGCAATTTTATGGATTTAGGTGAGGTCGTCAAAGCCGGTATACCAGCTATTTTTACCAAGCATATGGAGTCGGCTCCTCAGGATCGCCTTGCCATGGCCAGGTGGTTGGTAAGCCGATCCAACCCACTTACTGCTCGGGTGATGGTCAATCGCATGTGGGAGGCAATTTTTGGTCAGGGGCTCGTGTCGACCAGTGAGGAATTTGGCTCACAGGGCAATTTACCAACCCATCCGGCACTGCTTGATTGGCTGGCAGTTGAATTCATGGACAGCGGTTGGGATATCAAGCACATGCTTAAGCTCATCGTGACCTCCCATACTTATTCCCAGAGTTCGAAATGGAGCCAATCAGCTCTTGAAATAGATGCTGGTAACCGCTGGTTGGGCCGAGGCCAGCGTGTGAGGCTTTCAGCCGAATCCATCCGGGATCAGGCCTTACAAGTCAGTGGTTTGCTGAGTCAGCGCTTGCTGGGTCCTTCGGTGAATCCACCGCAGCCTGAAATGGGACTCAATGCTGCCTTTGGAAGCAAGATTGACTGGCAAACCAGCCAGGGTCAGGATCGCTACCGTCGCGGGCTTTATACGACATGGCGTCGATCCAATCCCTATCCATCCATGGCTGTGTTTGATGCTCCTAATCGCGAGGTATGTACCCTCAGAAGGGATCGTAGCAACACGCCTCTTCAAGCTCTGGTCACGCTTAACGACCCAGCATTCGTCGAGGCTGCTCAAGGCTTGGCTCGACGCATGCATGCTGCCGGGGATCAGCTTGAGGACAGGCTTGCTTTTGGTCTCAGGCAATGCCTCATACGTCATCCCCTGGCTCGCGAATTACAATCGCTTGAATCGTTGTATGGCGAAGCCTTGGCCTACTATCAATCGTCAGTGGATCAAGCAAAGCTGATGGCCGAAGATCCCATTGGTCCTTTAGCCCCCGGTGCCGAAGCGCCAGTGCTTGCCTCCCTGACCGTGGTCGCCAACGCCATCCTCAATCTGGATGAATTTTTGATGAAACCCTGAATCCTTTTATCTAGACGCTCTGAAAAATGACTCATTCCTTGTTTCCATCTCTGACTTCGGCTCCTTCTCTGGCATCGCTCCAGCATCGAACGCGGCGACATTTTTTCAAGGAATCGGTGGCTGGTATTGGCGCTATGGCGCTTGGGGAAATGATGGCAAAGCAAGCCATTGCTGGCGCTCCGGCCATGGAGGCTCCACTCCAGCAGAGGCCCTCGCCCTTTGCTCCCCGTGCCAAGCAAGTGATTTATCTCCACCTCACTGGCTCTCCGCCGCATCTTGATCTGTTTGATTACAAGCCAGAATTAGTTAAGCGCTCTGATCAGGACTGCCCGGATGCCTACCTAAAGGGAAAGCGGTTTGCCTTCACTTCAGGAACGCCTAAGTTGATGGGAACGCCTCGAAATTTTGCTCAATATGGCCAAGGTGGACTTTGGCTTTCCGATGCGCTTCCTAACCTCCAGAGAGTCGCTGATGAACTCTGCATCATCCGTTCCATGCACACCGATCAGTTCAACCATGCACCGGCTGAATTGTTGGTCTACACCGGATCCCCTCGACCTGGACGTCCTTCAATGGGATCGTGGGTGACTTATGGACTGGGCACCGAAAATCAAAATCTCCCAGGCTTTGTGGTGCTTATTTCCAGCGGCGTTCAGCCCAACGGTGGGCGCAATTCCTACGGGAGTGGGTTTTTACCTTCGGTTTATCAGGGAGTTCAGTGCCGGTCCAAGGGAGATCCAGTGCTGTTTGCATCCGATCCTCCTGGTATGCCTCGCCATCTCCGACGCCGAAGCCTGGATGCTCTCCAAGAACTCAATGCCCTCCAGGCGGCTGACTTTGGCCATCCTGAGACCCTGACTCGCATGTCTCAGTATGAACTGGCATTTCGGATGCAGACTTCGGTTCCTGAAGTCATGGATATCACTCGCGAATCGCAGTCAACCCTCGAGGCCTATGGAGCAGAACCCGGGGCCGCGAGTTTTGCCAACAATTGCCTTTTGGCTCGGCGTTTGGTTGAGCAGGGCGTCCGTTATGTGCAGCTGTTTGACTGGGGGTGGGATTTTCATGGCACAGGTCCTAGCGAAGACATCCGAGATGGGCTAACCAAGAAATGTGCGACGATGGATAAACCTGTCGCGGCATTGATCGAGGATCTTCGCAGCCGCGGCATGCTTGAGGAGACGCTGATTGTGTTGGGTGGCGAATTTGGGCGGACACCTTTCCGAGAAGGCCGCACAGCCAAAGGTCAGATCCTTGGACGAGATCATTTCCCAGATTGTTACAGCATGATGCTTGTGGGTGGAGGTATTCGAGGAGGAACCACTTATGGGGCTTCTGATGAACTGGGTTTCCAGCCAGCCGTCGACCCGGTTCACGTGCACGATCTGCAAGCGACGATACTGCATCAGCTTGGTTTCGATCACGAAAGACTAACCTACCGCTTTCAAGGACGAGATTTTCGACTGACTGACGTTTCGGGACGTGTGATTGATTCCATCCTTACCTGAGGCAATTGATTTTCTCTCCTAGAGTTCCAAAAAGAACCATTGCTTTTGGGCTACCACAATTTCCAATCTTGCTAATTTTGGGTCCTAGCCTAATTATGAATTCCCTAGCCCTCGGTTGGTCTTAAGGCCTTGCTGTAAGGGGTAGTTGTTTCAAAAGTTACCATCATGAACAAAGCTGCTATTATCACTTTTAGTCTGGCGGTTCTCTGCCATACCAATCCTGTGCAAGGTGCGGAGTTGGCCGGAAATGCTCCTTTCCAATTTAAATATGATGCTTCCCTGAGCAGTTTGCCTCAGGAGGTTGCCGAAAAGGTGCCCGGAGCTCACGGGGGTTTTGCTGTCGATAACAAGACGGGTGAAGTTTTCTTCGGTCTCAAGGGTGCGGGTATTATCTGGATGAGTAATGATCTCAAGGAAAAGCGAGTCCTGCCTGTCACGGAGCCGATGATCCTGGAGGGTAATTTTCATAATACCACCATCCTCTATCGAGGTGATGGTCAACGCTTTCTGGCACTTCCAGATAATGAAAAACACCGAGTGTACATCGTTTCAGATGAGGGCAAGCTTTCTTCGATACTCCATTCTCCCATGGATCTGAACGACTATTATGGAGGAGGAGGCGCCTTCAATCCTACTGATACCGAATACGCTGATGGGCGTCTTTATGTGGCTGATGGCTATTCAGCGGGCAACTATATCTCCATTGCTGATCCCTGGTCTGGCAGCTGGACGGATGACTATTTTGGAGGCAAGACGTCCAAAGCTCTGGAATACGGTCTTTTTGGCACAGCTCACGGCATCACACTCGAACCGCATACTCGCAGATTGGCCATCGCTGATCGCGCCAACTCAAGGATTCAGGATGTGGATTTTCATGGAACCTTCCTTGAAAATGTCAACTTGCCAGCCGGATCGCTCCCATGTGATGTGGATTTTCACCAAGGATTCGTCCTGGTGGGCTGTCTCAGAGGGCCTCAGGGCTACACTTCAGCGCCGTGCTATGTGTTAGACAAAGATGGGAACTTGATCTCCGAGGTGAACCCTAAAAAGGACTTTGAGCTGGAACTCTTCACCCATATTCATAATGCAGCCTGGAAGCCGGTATTGGACGATAAGGGACGTGTTGAGAAACTTTATGCGCTGGCGACAGCCTGGAATCCTGGTGGCTTTGCTGTCATGGAGGTTGTCCGCTGATCAATTCGATTCAAATCATTGTGATGGCACAAAAAAGCTGTCCCGTTTGGGGCAGCCTTTGTGTTTTGAAAGCATGTGATTATCTAGTTCCTAGTCATTGGCATCTCGCAGCTCGATGCAGACTGTCTTAGCGCCCCAGTGGCAAGCGCTCGGCAAGTCGCTCGGGAAGTCCTGCAGCCCGAATCTTCTTCATGGTGGTCTCCATGTCGTAATCCAGCCTTCTGAGTTCCACACTTGCCTGCTTGATGTCGTAAATCACATAGGTTGCCTTGGGAACGCCATCTCTGGATTGTCCCACACTGCCTACGTTAACGAAGTATTTCTTCCCGGGCTCTACCTTGAATTTGGAGTAAGTCCCACCCCTTATGGTGACATCCTTGATGAAAGCTACCGGGACATGTGTGTGCCCAAAAAAGCAGACCTTGGTATTTTGGTAGGTAAAGCTTGAAGCGGCTTCTAATTTGTTGAACACGTAACCCCAGCGCTCAGGTTCGTCGAGTGTGGCATGGACGATAGAAAAATTAGCCACCAACCGAAAATACTTTAAATCTCTGAGCCACTGTAGGTCCTCATCGCTCAGTTGGTCCTGTGTCCACTCAATGGCGGCTTTGGCATGTGGGTTGAAGCCTTCCAAATCTCCCTCCATGGAGCAATACTCGTCGTGATTCCCCTTGATGCAGGGCATGCCCATATCACGGACAATATCCAGGCACTCCTTGGGGTTGGCATTGTAACCAACGACATCACCCAGGCAGGCATAATGCGTGCACTCATTAGCCTCAGCATCCTTCAATACTGTCTGCAACGCCTCTAAATTCCCGTGAATATCTGCGATAATCGCGTATTTCATCAATTCTAAAACCCTTGATCCGTCTTACCGAATGATTTCAAAACCCTTGAAATCTCCCACTGCATCGGTCCACTCACAATCCTCATCCCTTATCATGGGACCCAGCCCGGAGTCTCTGACCGCCTCGACAAATGCCTCCAGCTCTTCCTTTTCTCCCTCCAGAATCAACTCAACTTGACCTGAATCGAGGTTCCTTACTGTTCCTGTGGCCTCAAACCCCGGAGCCAGTGACTTGATGGTGTATCGAAAGCCCACCCCTTGCACCCTTCCCGAGTAGATAACCCTTGCTCGACAGCATTTTGGAAATTTCATGTGTCCTTCAGGGTGTTGGCCTTTCCAACGGCAAAGCCCGAAATTCTGTTGGAATGAACGCAGGAATCAAGCCATATTTGCGATAGAACTAGCAATGATTTTCTTGTTTCGAGTCTTCCTGATACATGATGGCGGTCCTGTAAGCTCATGAGCTTTGATCCCTTCCTTGTTGGCGTCGCTTGGCGGCAAGCAGTCGGCTTGCAGTAGAAGTCTTTGAAGTAGGTTGATCGGTCATCCTAGGTTTTGATTCCTTTTGGGAGAGGTCAGGTGAAGGTTGCGTTACCGCAGACTCTTCTGAAGGCCGCTGTGGAGCGTGTATCCCTTCATGGGCTCCTCTGGCTCCCAGCCCTTGTGGGGTCTCTCTTGTCTGCCGGCGGCGACGGAGCAGGGTTTCCATCCTCTCCTTCCCGCTGGAGGAGGCATGATCAGGCCCTGCCACAGACCTCTTTCCTAGCAGCCAGAGCCAGGCGCGGGCAACCCAACCAGACTCCAGCTGGATGCGTCTCATGCCTACATCCAAGGGGAAGAGCAGAATGGCTATCTTGAGCAGCAGCGGCCATAAGGCATGTGCCTGTAAAGTTTTTTGTCTGTTCCTTTCAAAGGGATCATCCTGTTCGTTTTCGAGGTTGATCAAGGTTCCCTGGCTCTCGGAGGCCAGGCGATTAAGCAGGGGTAAATTGGGCTCTCTGCTGACGAATTCGGGGGAGAAACTAACACTGGTGCCCAGGACCTTGGCACTTTTGACCCTATCCTCTTCATATTCCCTGAGCTGTAAGGTGTAAGCACCCACCTCCCGCGCTGCAAATGAAGTCTCGTAATGCCCTGGGGATGTCTGTGTCAGTTGCAGGGTTTGACTGTCTCCCGACGGGCTCACGACCGAAGCTCTAAGATCCAGGAAATGGCGGAACTGACCTGTTTCATCCAGGGCTTCCACGTGCAATTTGCCGGTTGCCTTATCGATAGTCACCTCGGCTGAGAGATTGCTCTGCTCCATGCGGCGAAGGCCCCAGCGGGTTACTTGGTTCCAGAAGGACTGGAATTGGGACCATTGAACCCAGTCTGATGCCCACTTAGTGGAGGCGTCCGATGTGAAGGCAACCGAACGCCCAAGTCCATACTGCCAATGAGCTAGAATGGGATCCCCTTGGTCTGAGATAAGAGGGATCTCGGCTCGTGCTTTGGGCGAACTGCCAACGTAGCCGCGGAGGGTTGGAAATCCGTTGGCACCCAATCCACGGATGACCTCCGAATTGCCTGCAATGGTCGGTTGGAATGGATGCTCGATGATGGCAGTTTTAAGAATGATGGATGCCTCTTTGATGAACACCTGAGGCAGCTGACTCGGATCCCTGACTTCATAGAAACGCCCCTGGCCATTCTGAGCAATCCATTGCATGGTTTCCGGACCTGCATGACCCGATATGAGGATTGTGCTCACAGTCACTTTGTCCGCCACCATGGAATCCATCAACTCCCTGCTTGGAGGGCCAGGGTCTCCATCACTGAAGAGGATCATGTGCTTGATTTGTGCCGAAGATTGCTGCAGGCCTTCATAGCCCATACTCATGATTTGCTGAAAGCTGGGTAGGTCACCTTGATTCATCCCCATGATCTGACGTCCCAAGGATTCCTTATCCTTCACGGGCTGGAGCTCGAAGAGCCACCGCTCGCTTCCATCCCATAGAACGATTCCCAGTTCATCCTGAGCTGACATGGCTTGCATCACCCCTGTGGCAACCTGACGGGCGATTTGATTGCCATTGTTAAATTCCATGCCGTGCATGACCATCACCAAGGCACCATTGGGAAGGACCTTTTGGCTGCTGAGCTCCATTTCCAGCGGCAAGGTATCTTCCAAGGGTGTGCCCCTGTAGCCACCGGCAGCAAAGGCCTGATCACCTCCTATACATATCAACCCGACGCCAAAGTCCCGGACTGCACTTTGAAGCAGTTTCATCTGATTAATGCTTAATTCGCCCGCAGCCACATTGCTTAGAATGATGGCATCAAAGCTTTGCATTTCCGGAAGCTGTTGAGGCAAGGCGTTGGGAAGTCTTTGGGTGACTGCCAATTGGGAGCCCCTTAGAGCTTGCATGAGTTCCTGATCCGCTTTGGGATCGTTGGAGAGCAGCAGCACACGGGGGTCCCCCTCGACGGTGACAAATCCAAATGCTCGATTGTTTTGAGCGATGGCGTCCTGATCTGCCAAGAGCTGCACCTCGTAGGTGTAAAAGCCAGAGTCTGGGATTTGTTGATTCAGCGTGAATAGATTTTTTCCTGCCTCAAGTTGTATGACATCCTCACCAATTACCTCATCATTGACAAAGACGCGCAGGATGCCCGATTGAGCCTGGTCTGACTGGGCAAAGACATTGACTTCGAAGAGAGAGCCTTCCTTCACGTTAGAGGGCAGCCCAAGGCGTTGAATGGATGCATCACCTTCGGTTCGGGAGCCCATGGGAAAGACATCCATCGAAACGTCCAGATTGAGGGAGGAGCGCATTGCCGCTAGAGCGTCTCCCAGGTTTTCATTCCCGTCTGAAAGTAGGATCAGTCTCTTCTGGCCTGTTTCAGGAAAAGTTGCTGTGCCAAGGCGTATAGCTGCTTCAAGATCGCTGCGAGAGGCATCAATGACCGATTGAACCTGGGGCAGTGCATTTTGCTCGAGCACGCGCAGCTCGATGGCTGCATCCGAACCAAACACGACGACTCCGGCACGATCCCCATTTTGCATTCTTTTGAGGGTTCTTTGGACGTAGGCCAGGCTTTGTTGTTTTTGGGCTGGCGAAAGGCTCTCAGAGCGATCGAGTAGGTAGACCACATTCATCCCTTCCACCGGTCGTAGCCATTGCATACCAGCCAGAGCCAACAGCACAAGTAGGGTGACTATCAGTCGAATAGCGAGGATGGTTCCACGTTTCCAACGAGCCATGGGGATGCCTGATTTGATGGACCATAGAATAATCCAGGGAAGGGCGATAAGGCTCCCCAACAACCACATCGGATGAGTCCACTGAAACGGCATCGCAATCAGGGGGAGGTGGTTGAGGGTTTCCGAATCCACTTCTGAACTCGATGATTGGCCGCATCGGCCACATAAAGGCTTCCTGTCGAGTCCAGAGCGATGGACCAAGGATTACTCAGCTTCCCAACCGCTGATCCCGGTCCTCCAAGGATCTCGAGGGTCTTGCCTTGATCATTCAAGACCTGTATCCGGCTGTTACCAAATTCACACACATAGAGGTGGTTTTGGTGATCCCATACCAGGTCGTAGGGATAACTCATGCTTCCGGGGTCAGATCCGGGTTCGCCAAAGGCCTTCAGCCATGTTCCTGTGGGGTCGAACACCTGAATACGATGATTGCATGAGTCAGCGACATAAAGGTTGCCTGCCTTATCACAGGTCACACCTTCGGGGCGATTGAAGTGCCCCACTTCGCTTCCTTGACTGCCGATGGCGAAGAGGAAATTCATGGCAGGTTCCTGGAAAACTTGTAGGCGTTCGGCACCTTGATATTCGCTGATGATCAGGTGCCCGTTGAGCCCAATGGCAACCGATCTAGGAAGGGTCAATAAGCCCTCGCTCGTTCCGTAGTTTCCCCACTGCTTGACCAGGATGCCATCTGAAGTGAAATGATTGACTCGGCTGTAATGGGGTTCAATGACAATGATGTTGCCCTGAGAGTCGATACCCATGCCCTTGGGTTTGCCTCGCTCCAGCTCAGGCATTTGCCATTGAAGCACGAATGTTCCTTCCGCATCGAATTTCTGTACCCTGCCGGTCATGTCGACCACATAGAGATTATCCGAGCCATCAACGGTTAGCGATCGAGGCTTGATGAAATAGCCGGGACTCCTCCCCTGGGAACCGATGACCAGGACTTCTTCAAAGAGTGAACTTTCGGGTAGACTTTCGTTGGGATGTGAAGGTTGGCAACCCGATATAATCAAGGTGCCGCCCGCCACGATCAGGCCGTTTAGGAAGGGCTTGAGTTTTGCCTGTTGGGTCGCGCCTTTGACCCAGGACCCAATGCCAAAGCAGACCAACGGAAGGGTAGCCAGGCCGATCTGGATCAAAAGCAGGCCATCCACCTGGCTGGTGTGCCCATAATGCAGGAGGTTGAAAATCCTCAAAGAAAGGGTTTCGCTTCCTGGAGGGATGAGGAAGAGCAGGGTTTCAGCGTCCCAAAGGCACAAAAGATAGGTGCCATACCATGCAAGGCCCAGGATCCATCCTGTCTGCGGCAGGAATGCATGCCTGATACGTTGTATCCCATTGAACCTGTCCAATCGCGCAAGATCGCCAAGTGCTGGATCCAAAGCCTGCTGAGCAAGTCTTGATCCAGCCCACCCAAGGACGCCATAGCGGAGGGCCATGGCGATAAGGCAAATCGGTGTTGCAACCGGCTGCAAGGAAACGGGTGAGGCTTGAGTCAGGCTTAGCAGGCAGGCTCCGATGATTGTTCCAGGAAGGATGAGCGGGATCCACCCTAGCCGTCCCATCCATTGGAAGCGGCCCAGCCAGCCAAACAGGATTACCAGGGAGGCGACGCTAAAGGCAATGAGCAGGCTGTTCAAGGAAGCCTGCTGTCCGGCGGCAGCGGCTGTCAGGGATGCCCTCCAGTGTTCCCTGGATAATAGGAAGTCTCCAACAGGGAGGAGTAGCCCCACCAAGATCCAAAGGCATGTCAAAAGAGTGAGGGCATGGATGAGCCAGGGTGAGAGGCAGCGTCTCAGGGTTGAGGCAGAGACGCTTCGCCCTTGGAGCAATCCTGGGATTGCCCGAGGCCGCAATCCCAGAAGCAGCAGGCAGCTCAAGAGCAATGGAAGGGATAAATCTTCCAGGATTGGTTGCCATTCCAGGGTGGCGCTGTAACGGACCAACAGATCGGCAGTCCAGGTCGGTATTTGAAGCAACGATGGCACGTTGAGTTGATTGAATGTCAACAGAGCGACCAGCGCGAGGCTGATGAGGCAAGGCAGGCGTAATGCTGGCCAGAACCAATGGACAAGGAGCTGCCAATCCTTTAGCCATGGCTCGGTATCCAGAAGCTCCGTATTCAGCTGACGAATGGATCGAAGCATCACGAAAAAGGGTATTGGCCAAAAGAGCAGCGAACACAACCAGACAGCTCCACCCATGGAATAGAGGTTCCAGTCCAGCCAATGTCGCCAGCTGCTGGAGGTGCTCAGGCGTTGCATCCACCAGTTGATCAAGAAAAAAGGAGGCAGGGCCAGTTGCATCAGAGCAGCCACGATCAGGAATCTTCGGATGATTCTCCCTTGCAGGCAGGTTGCTATGGCTGTGACCCATCCAATGAAGGTTGTCAGCAAGCAGACGCATGCTGTGAGCCAAAGGCTGTTCTGTAGGGGTTGACTCAGCATTTCAGCGCATGAAAAGAAACCGCATTTGCTCCAAGCCTTCAGCGGACTGCTCGATGAGGGTCTCCCAGCTTGGCGCAAGCCAATTGGAAGTTTCAGGTATGGTTTGGGCGCTCATGAGAGCTGAGCTCTGGACCATGCTATCAAGTATCTTTGAATCTCTCAGAAACATGGCAAATGATCGAGCCAGATTTGGGTGAGGGGCTCCTTTCACGATACCTACGGTGTTAGAGATTGGGCACAATTCCCCTGGTAGATCAATGGACATCAGTGGCAAGCCCTGGCTGAGCCCAACAGCCAGGTCATCGGAGTCTGTCAGGCCGATCCAGGCGTCTCCACTGCCCACCATGCGAACCACAGCAGAGTTGCCATCGACAATGCGTACTTCGTTCTCCTTGAGACCTTGACACCATTGGCTCCACGATAGAGCACCCCATTTTTGGCGCAGTGCAAGCAGATGTGTGGCGGTGGTGCCGAACAGAGGGTAAGCCATGACACATTTTTCTCGCCACTTGGGTTCAACCCATTGATGCAGCGAGTCAGGGGCTTGCTGAGGAGTGATGGCGTTGGTGTTGATGATCATGACTCGCATGCGGTAACCAAATGAGTCAAAGGAATCAACAATTCCCTGATGACTTAACTGCTGCATCGTGAGCGATTCATTGCTCCAGAAAACATCGCAGACGGGCCGGCGACTTTCAGCAGCAAGTCGTTTGGCCAGCCCCATGCTCTTGGCAGATTCATTGTCGTAGAGCGCTTTGACTTTAATGCCGGTAGCAGCCCCAAATGCCTCAAACACAGGCTCCGCATGGATCTGGTCTTGAGATGTGTAAATGATGATATGTGGCCCCTGAGGGTCATCTGATTGCCTGCATGAAATGCTTCCAAGTGCCAGTATCAGAAAAAAGCCTAAGGTGATCCATGTGCCGGATCCAGAGGCTGTGCTAAATTCTCCTTTCGAGCGTCGGTTCATGTCACACGGTCCTCCTGTGATAGTAAAACCATTCGAAAAGCAGGACGGAAAGGGCGAGAAGGAGAATCGGGCGCCATGATTCGACTTGGGCACGCTCCTGGGTGGAGGCAGTGATTTGTCCGTAGTCTCCAAGTTGAATGGTGCTTCGGGGACCGGTGTCGCTTTCTGATGGATCAAGCAGGTTCGAAGCAAAACGCTCAATCATATCGCGATGCTCGATCTGATAAATGCCCTGACTGAACGTATCGCTGAACACAAATTGAGTGGTTTCCGGATTGAGCGAGAGCGATTGCACGGAACCATCAGGTAGACGTATGTTGACTGTATCGGAGTCATGATCCGCTCCAGTCACTAGTGCCTCTCCGGTATGAAGATTGCCCCAGGATGATTCTTGTTCGGGGGCAGTGAGCCACTGGATAGCGTTTTGGACGAATATAGGAAAGGACACACGCAGCGGCCAAGTCGAGTTCAAGGGATTAAAACCCAACCACACGACCCTCCTGCCTTGCTCCTCCCCAGCTAAGATAAGAGGTGTCTGGCTAGCTTCCACGATAGGGGTAGCCCAGGATGGAGCTTTGATGCCTCCTGCCGAAGCAATGCTGACATTGTCTAGCGGGCTGAAGCGCATAATCGGATGGGTGGCAAGCCAATCCACGACGGTAGGTGATTCCTCAGGGGTTACTTTTTCAAACCAGGCTTGCGGGAACACATCGATCGCCAAAAGGTGTTTGGCTGGCAAGGATTCAGGCAGGATGCCATCAAGGATGATGAGATCGGCTTGCTCGGATGCTAGGGGGTCCCAGGTGTCGGTCACGGCCAGAGCTAACCCAGGTATGGAGCTGATGGCGCGCTCGAGAAAGCGGTTGCCCTGACTGACCAGAAGCACGCTGGCTGATTTTGGAAGGCGGCTAACCAGGGAAACCTCATTATCGATTTCAAGATCATCTTTTAAGTTGATGGAAAGTTTGAAAACCCCTTCCTCAGGTTGGTTGGCTATAAACGTTTGGGAAGCCGTGGCTCCCGCCGCAATATCAAGGGGTCTACCTTCAACGAGCTGATCATCCAAGCTGAGTTCGAGTATCAGCTCGCGAGGCTGGGAACCATAATTGGCAATACCGGCAAAGATAGCCGTTGAGGTAGGGTCTTCGGGGTTAGGGCGGATGTCCATGGACACGATGCCAACGTTCTCCCCGCCCTGACCAATCGGGTGATAGACCAAGTCCGCCTCAGGCCATTGTTGATCTTTTAAGTCACTGATAGCCCCATCAGTGAAAAGATGGATTTGCACGGCCTCAAGGCCCTCTGCAAACGTGGATGCCAGTTTAAGTCCCTCAGCCAGCCTGGTGCCCGTATCAGCGGCAGGAATTTTTCCTAGAGCCCGTCTGAGATCGGTTTTACTGGAGGTGGCTGACTGAATGACGCGGGTAGGGTAGCCAGCTGCAATGAGCATCATTTGATCTGTCTCGTCCATGGTCTCAATCAGCGCTTCCACCTCACGATGTGCCTGCTCCATGCGCGAGGGTTTCACATCAGTTGACTGCATGGAAGCTGAGGTATCGATCAGTACGATGAGCCATTCACGTTCAAGACCGTTGCCCTGAATCAGTGGCCGCGCCAGAGCCAGGATGGCCAGACTGAGTATCAGAAGCTGAAGCAGTAACAACCAGTGTCGTCTGAGTTTCTGGAAAGGGGCATTAGCCTGATGTTCGGCCAGAAAACGTGTCCACAGCAGAGAAGTGGAAACAACCCTGGTTTGTCGTCGGCGCTTAAGTAAGTAAAAAGCGATGATGACAGGAAGGGTCAAGGCGAACCAGAAAGCTGTTGGGGTCAGAAACTGCATGTCACCTTCTCTCCTACTTCCAAAGCATGGCCTTGCGCAGGTCTGCCAGAAGCCAGGATTCCAAGTTGATATGACTAGGAACCAAGTGGAAGCCGATGGCGTGCCGACGGCAGAAGTTTTGAATCTGATCGAGATAACCTTGCAGGGTGGCTTGGTAAGCCTTGAGTTGATGCCTGCCAAAGGTGACCTCCTCGTGGGAACCGTTTTCGCAGTCAACCAGGCGAAGGTCGCCATGGAGGGTCGGATTGAGCTCCTCAGAAGCCAGAACCATGAACGCATGCACATCCATGCCTTGGCTGCACCATGCTTTGAGGCCGCTCTCATAGCCATCAGGATCCATGAAATCACTGATCACCATCACGGTTCCTTGACGCCGATTTCCTCTGGCTGCCTCCTGCAGTGCTTGGTTCAGTGAGCCTTGACCACCGGGACGTAAAGCTGAGAGATGATCAAGCAAGCGCATGCTCGACCCTTTTCCACGCAGGTGTCTTGGGGGCAATCCCTGGGCTCCTTGAGCCGCTGAATTCGGAAAGAGGTTTAGGTGGACTCGATCGAAGCCATTCAATGCAACATAGCCCATCGCTGCGGCGATTTGTCTGGCGACATCAAATTTCGAAGGGGTCCCGAAATTCATCGACTCGCTGAGGTCAACGAACAGGTGGAGCGGCAGTTCTCGCTCCTCCTCATAGATTTTTAGGAATAGGCGATCTAGTCTACCAAGAAGGTTCCAGTCAAGGTATCTCAGATCATCCCCTACCACGTAGTTGCGATGATCAGCAAACTCTACTGAATGGCCCCTGGCCCGACTGCGACGTTCTCCTCGCTGTGAGCTACGTGATCGCTTGCGTGAGAGAAAGCTCAGTCGCTCCAGATATCGCAGCCACTCAGGCGAAATCAGTGAGTCTGGTTTCCCCGGATTCATCAGCTGATTTCGCAAGCTGTCATTTGCAAGGAAAGGATCAGGCTACAAATTCAAGCTCCTGTCTATGCGGTAGCAAGCCCATTTCGAAAGCCTGCCCAAGAAAACGCCTGATGCTTTCTCTGCCTTTCTCTCCATAGTCCAGTGTCCAATCATTCACATACATGCCTACGAATTGATCTGCCAGGTCTTTACCCATGTCCCTGGCATAAGCAAGAGCGTGTTCGACTGCCTCACTTCGATGATCCAGACTGTATTGTATGCTTTGAGTGAGCAGGTCAGATATTTGCTTGCGATCCTCGGGAGCAAATCGCTTGTGAATCACATTGCCTCCCAGCGGCAGGGGCAAGCCATTGTTTTCCTTCCCCCACCAGACACCGAGATCATCACAAAGAACCAGCCCTTCGTTTTGAAATGTCAGCTGTCCTTCGTGAATGATGAGCCCTACGTCCGCTTCATCTGATTTGACTGCTTGAAAAATCTGATCAAAGGGAACAACCCGGTAGTCCAGTTCCGATGCCTGGCACCCCAGACGCATCTGGAGTGCCAGGAAAGCACTGGTCATTTCTCCAGGAACCGCAATCCTGCAGTGTCTTATGGACTCAAGGGAGCGTTGTGCCTTGGAGACTAGCATGGGCCCATAGCCATCGCCCATGCTTGCGCCACTTGGTAAGAGGGCATATTGATCGCTCACATAGGCATAAGCATGGATGCTGATGGCGCTCACATCGAGTTCCCCTCGTGTCGCGCGCTCGTTAAGGGTCTGGATGTCCTGGAGAATATGTTTGAATCCAAGCCCATGGGTAGGAATGAGGTCCTTGGCCAGGGCATAGAACATGAAAGCGTCATCCGGATCGGGGGAGTGTCCCAGTGTGATAGTGTTGGAAATATTGGTCATGATTATTTGATTGAAATCCAGTTAGTTGCCAGCCCCAGGTAGTGTCAGGGATGTCCCTATTTTTGGGAGGTGAAGCCTCTTACCTTTTGAGGCAAAATACTTCTGTGCTTGCTCACAATCTATCTTAATGGGCGGGAAGGTGTCATAATGCACGCCAACAACCTCGTCACAGCCGACCCACTGGGCTGCGGTGCAAGCGTCTTCAAAACCCATCGTAAAGCGATCACCGATACACAGGACAGCAAAATCAAGTTTCGATCTTTCAGCGATGATTTTCATGTCCCATGTCAGGGCCGTATCCCCTGAATAATAAAAACAACCATCCTGGCTCTCGATGATGAAGCCTCCCGGGTTCCCACCATACGAGCCGTCGGGAAAACTACTGCTGTGAATGGCGTTGACATACTGGATGGAACCCCAATCCAGGCGCAGTCGTCCCCCGTGATTCAGGGGCTCGGTCCGTTCAATGCCCTGAGCGCTCAGCCATTGAGTCACCTCATAGTTGGCAGTGACTCGTGCTCCGGTTCGGGTAGCCAAGGCGACTGCATCGGCAAGGTGGTCGGCATGGGCATGAGAGATGAGTATTTCATCACACTCAATGCTCTCCAGATTGATACCCGCAGCCATTGGATTGGGTGTGATGAACGGATCAAAGAGCAATCGCTTTCCTCCGGCCACCACACCAAAACAGGCATGCCCATAATACGTCAATTCCATGATCCCCAATCTGGCTCATGTGACCTCATGGGTCAAGTGAGCCTTGGTTCATGACTGGCATCTTGGGGCTTAAGTGACAGGGTAGCGACCCTGCCAGGCGCATTGTTCGGTTGCTCAAAATGCTTTCAAGCCTTATACCGCTTGAATGAATTCCCTTGTAGATCAAGTGGCCCTAGTGGTTGGGGGAAGCTCAGGGATTGGCCTGGGCATTGGCAAGGCACTGGCAGGCGAGGGCATGAAGGTCATCCTTGCTTCCAGGAATCCAGACCCCCAGCTCGATCGAGAGCCTGGACAAGAGGATTCAGGATCGATTCACAGTATGGCTGTCGATGCAACCCATCGATCGCAGATTGACCAACTGGTTCAATCGGTCCACGAACGATGGGGACCCATCGACATCCTTGTTTACAGTGCGGGCATGAATGTCCCCAAGCGCACCTTTTCGGACATGGAGCCCGAGAGCATGGCTCAGGTCATGGATGTCAACGCACTCGGAGCCACTCATTGCATGCAGGCGGTGCTTCCATCCATGCGAGCCAGAAAAAAGGGACTCATCATCAATGTTGTTTCCCTGGCAGGTTTGCGACCCCTAGGCCTGGCAGGGTTGCCCTACTGTGCCTCTAAATTTGCCCAGAGTGCTGTCGGTCACTATGCCAATGCGGAGGTTCTGCCTGATGGGGTGAGTGTGACCAATATTTATCCCGGTGAAACCGAAACACCGATTCTTGAAAAGCGGCCGGTGCCGCCCACTGCCGAGCAACGTGCACGGATGTTGCAGCCTGAGGATATCGCATCGGTGGTGGTGACGGTTGCCAAATTGCCTGACAGGGCCACCGTGCCGGAATTAGTCATCACACCCCGGCACATGCCATTGGTGTGAGGCCCTGATCAGATCAGCTTTTTTCATTCATAACCAATAATGACTCAGTCGACGCAATGAAACGAAGAGCTTTCCTTCAGCAGACAAGCCTATTGGCTATCGGGGCCATGGCCAAAGCGCTGCCCCTCAGAGCTGCCTCTCGCGGGCGAAGGCTGGGGCTTTCCATTGCCTCCTATCGTCGGAGTGCGCGCTTCTATTCTCAGGACCATCCTGCATGGGAAAGCGCCCTGGATGTGCTCGATCATTGCCGTAGTCTGAACGCTGGTTGCCTGCAGATTGGGGTTCGGGGTTGGACGGCGGATTTCGCCGGTCAGGTAAGAGGGCGTCGTGAGTCCCTTGGCATTGCCCTGGAAGGTCAGGTGAGTCTTCCCCGTTCTGAGGAAGATCTCCCCGTTTTTGAGGACACAGTGCGCCGGGCTCGGGAGGCTGGGGCCACCATCCTCCGAACGGTTTGCCTGGGTGGGCGACGCTATGAAACCTTCCGGTCTCTTGATGCCTGGGAGACTTTCAAGAAGGATTCACTCCTGGCCGTTGAGCGCGCTGAGGGCATCGTCCGACGACATAAGGTGAAATTGGCTGTGGAGAACCACAAAGACTGGAGAACTGAGGAGCAGGTGGCCTGGTTGCAAAGGCTTGGCAGTGAATACCTAGGGGTATGCTTTGATTTTGGGAATAACCTATCGCTGCTTGAGGACCCTCATCAGCAACTGGAGAAGTTAGCTCCTTATATTATGACAACCCATCTCAAGGACATGGGGGTGGCCCATGACAAGGATGGATTCCTCTTGAGTGAAGTACCTCTTGGAAAGGGTATCCTTGATTTGAATGCTCTGTGTGATCGATGTCAGCAATCCAATCCTAGGATTGAATTCAATCTCGAGATGATTACTCGTGATCCGCTACAAGTGCCGGTTTTTAATGAGGATTATTGGATCACGATGCCAAACCTGCCTGCCCGCGACCTTGCCTGGATCTGGAATCAGATCAAGACTCGGGGAAACCTTGATGCCCTCCCCAAGGTGGCAGGTCAAAGCACCGCTCAGCGGCTGGCATACGAGGAAGCTAACGTGCGTGCCTGTTTTCAATACGCACGCGATTTCATGGGTTTTTGAAACGATGCACACACCACAAAAAGATTCCAATGGGTTGCCAGGTATTGGGCAGTTTCGCATGGATGGCCAATTGGCCATTGTGACTGGAGGTTCCAAGGGGTTGGGGCTGGCGATGGCCGACGGGCTCGCCTCGGCTGGAGCCAACCTGATCCTGGTCAGCCGTCACCTGGATGAAGCCCAAGTGGCAGCAAAAGGAGTGGCCCAACGCCATGGGGTCAAGGCACTGGGTTATCAGGCCGATGTCACGAGTGAGGAACAGGTGCAAGCCTTGGTCGAGCAGGCCATGGAAGATTTTGGCCGTATCGATGTCCTCATCAATAGCGCTGGGATCAATATCAGAGGCCCGATCGATACCTTGAGTGCTGAAGCATTCCGCCAGGTGATGGAGATCAATGTGACTGGGAGCTGGCTCGTTAATCGGGCAGTGGTTCCTGTGATGAAACAGGCAGGTTATGGTCGTATTATTCAGCTCGCTAGTGCTCTGGGGCTGGTCGGGGTTGCCAACCGAACCCCCTATGCTTCAAGCAAGGGAGCTGTGGTTCAGATGACGCGCGCATTGTCTTTGGAGCTGGCCGATGCAGGGATCACTGTCAACGCCATTTGCCCTGGTCCTTTCCTGACGGAAATGAATATCCCCATTGCCGACACCGAGGAGGGAAAACGCTTCATTGTGGGGGCCACCGCTTTGAAACGCTGGGGGCGCCTGGAGGAGATCCAAGGTGTCGCCATTTTTCTGGCCAGCCCTGGGGCCAGTTATGTCACGGGCAGCATGTTCTCAGTGGATGGCGGGTGGACGGCCCAGTAGGGGTGCGGGTCGCGCTCATGGCTTCGCTGCTAGGCCCCCTGCAGCCCTTTCTAGCGCCTCAAGGACGATCCTTGGTGTGAGCAGCTCGGGAAGTAACTCCGGCGCAGCGCCTTCTTCGGGTGGATAGATCAACACCAGGGGGACGCCTGCCCGGCCATGGTCCTTGAGCTTTTGGGTGATGCGCTCATCACTGAAAGTATAATCTCCACGTAGGGTGATGCCTTGGATCGACTCAAGTTTTTCCCTGACTGACTCGATCTCGATACTGGTCTTCTTGTTAACCTGGCAGTTCATGCACCATGCGGCAGTAAAATCCACTAGGACAGTTTTTCCAGAGCGTTGAGCATCCATGACTGCTTGCTCTGACCATGGAAGCCATTCGATGCCAAACTTACCCATGACCTTGCCAAGGCTATTTTTTTGTGGGTCTGCCGAGACACTTGAGTGACGCCAGTCAAGCTCATGTTCCATAATCCAGCCGTAGCAGGCCACTGCTCCGATCAGAAGGGCTCCCCAAGCCAGGCCTCGGTAGCGACTATTTCCTTGAATGAAGGTTCCGTAAATCCAAGCCAGCAGGGCTGTGGCGACAAGGAGCAGACCCAGCCATAAGTCACCATTTGGACCAAAGTGTTTCCGAGCAATCGCGTAGAGCCAGATCACGGTGGCCAGCATGGGAAACCCCATGAACACCTTGAAGTGGTTCATCCACGCTCCTGGCCGAGGTAGCCAGCGCATCCAGGCGGGTTGCCAGCTCAGGAGAACATACGGAAGGGCCAGGCCCAGAGCGATCGTTGAGAACATCAGCAAAACCCCCTGTGGGGGCTGGGAAAAGGCGAAGCCAAGAGCCGTTCCGAGAAATGGGGCCGTGCAAGGGGTGGCCAAGATTGTGGCGAGTACGCCATTAGCGAATGCACCCAATCTACCACTGCCCGAGGACGCAGCGGAGGCAGCTCCAGTGACGGCCCCGGCGCTGACCTCAAACACCCCGAAGAAGTTTAGGGCGATGAGTGTCATCAATATAGTCATCAGCACCAGGAATTGAGTTTGCTGGAATTGCATGCCCCAATTGGTGGACAGACCTGAGAATTGGAGTGCGATCACCCCTGCAGCCAAAAGCCAAAAGGAAATCAGCACCCCCAGCCCGTAGAAAAGCCCCATCTGCAGCACTCGTGCGGGCTGCTTGTCACTTTGCTGAACGAACCCCAAAATTTTTAGCGAAATGACCGGTAGGACGCAGGGCATGAGATTGAGGATGAGCCCCCCCAGAAAAGCAAAGCCAAGCATGAGACCCAGCGATTTGGCTGGGGCAGGAGGGTCTTTGGGTTCAGGCCCAGGTGCCTGATTCGAGCTTCCAGCCAAGCCTTCGGGAAAGCCACCGCCCAGCACCAGGGTGGTTTCATGGACGATTTGCCCACCTTGCTCGTCGGTCATGAGTGCCAGGCCGCTCAGGGTGACGGGCCAGTTCTCTTCCCAGTTGAGGATTTTTTTCTCCAAGGCAGGTGCTTCATCGACTTCCCCATGAAGCGTGCTCTGGCCTCCAACCTCATAGGATTCATTTTCAAATGGGTAGAAATC
>JALRAZ010000046.1 GCA_023257935.1 Verrucomicrobiota bacterium | reverse complement strand
TCTGGAAAGCTTGCCGTCCATTGAGGAACTCAAGGACTTTCAGGCTATTTCAGGCATGGCTCAGGCATCGGTTGACGTGGACTGGGAACTCATCCTGGCTATGGATTGAGGAGGAAGGCAGCCATGCGAACCAATCAGTTTCAGGCACGCTCGCTTATCGCCCTAGCCCTTGGCTTCTACCTGGCTTTAGGTCTACTTGCCCAGCCTCGGCCAGCTCTGGCGCCCTTGAGGGTGGCTCTCCCTGGTAGTGCCGATGGATCCATCCCTTCCCCTGATCAGTCTCCAGTGACGCATTTAAGGCGACTTTTAAAGGCCGAGCCATCGGAGCGCGAGCGACTGCTACAGGAGCATGCGGCTTCGAAGCGATCATTCTGGGAACGAAAAATTGATCAATACCAGGCCATGGATGCGGGCGAGCAGCAGCGACGCCTGCAGGAAGCCCAATGGCATTGGTACCTCATGTTGGTGATGCGAGCGCCTGATCCGCTCAAAGCGCGCCTAGTTGAGCAGATCCCAATCGAAGATCGCCCCTTGATTCAAGATCGGCTCCAGGCATGGCAGGCTATGCCCGAAGACCTTCAGCGTGATATCCTGTTGCATCTGCCCGCTTTGCAGTATTTTGCTCGCTTTGCCGCCCTCAAGCCAGCCGAACAGCAGCAGGCCCTGGCTCAAGGTCAGCCTGTTGCAACCCAAGGGTGGCAGTCCCTGGATCAGCCACGCCAGCGTTCGCTCTTTCAGACCTACCAGTCTTTCATTGGCCTAGAGGCCCAGCAGCAACGCCAGGTGCTCGCCAGGATTCCTATCCCGCAGCGCATGAGCCTTCAGGAACGCTTGGTTGGTATGGATCATCTCTCTCCCGAGCTCAGGCGTCGCTGCCTGGAAGCCCTCGATGCCCTCAAGCAAATGAACGCGCAGGAGCAGGTCCGCTTTCGCCAGACTGCCCTGCAATGGAAAGATCTTTCCGGTGATGCCATGGATGCGGTGAGGCAGGTGGCCACTAGGATTCCCCCCCTGCCTCCGGTCAGGCAGCGTAAGCAGCCACCCATTCCTCAGTTGCGGCGGCCGCCTCCCTTGCCTGTGTTGGCGCCTGCTCAGCGTGAAAGCACCTCGACACGGTAGAAAGTATTCAACTCCGTTGTCGAAGGATCGAGGATTTGAGTGGTCGGTCCTTCAGCTGTCACCGGTTCACCACGAACCGTCCATGGGCCTTCGGCCGCGTCATGGCGTCCATGAAGTTGGTAGCGCTGACCTGGCTGGCTTTCGAAAAGGATGGATGCCCCATCCTGGGACACCTCGACCTCCAGCAGGGAAAAGGGTGGCAGCACGCTGATGGGCGTGGACGATGCCTGGGTGGGCACTGAGCCAGCCTGGTATTCTTCCAGGTTGGTGTAGCGATCGCCATCTGGGTCTTGAGATGGGGCGGCTTGCTCACCCGTCCAGTGGGCGAAATGGGATCGTTGGAAGATATCATTGAGGCCATCCTGATTTGTGTCCGGTGAGCGGGGTTCCACATGGAGGAATCCGTTGGCATAGGCGATACCATCCTGATCCTGGATGAAAAAGGAGCGTGGCCCTGGCAAGGCGTCTGTCTCGACGCTCAGCTGAATCAGCCAAGCATCCAGGTCGCCAAACAGGCTCTCCCGGTATTGTTTGATCTTGGTTTCGATGCCGCTACCTCGAATGCCTACGACCACCCCATCACCCTCCGATGGCAGGTTTTCGCCATAGAAGCCCACCCAGATATCCTGGTCCCCCTGAGTGATCTGGGCTGTCGAACGTTCCAGGGTTAAAAGTGATAAGTCGCGGACTCGGGGCTGGATGCCGAGGATCCGGAACGCGGCGCTGCCTGGCTGGAGGCTGAGCCGTTGCTCGGTGGTTTTTCGAGCCTGAATCGAGATGGCGACTGGCTCGCTGGGCTGAAAATCGGTCGTGGGTTCGGGGAATCTGAAGTAATCAATGACCGGACCATTGATGAGGAATTGCGAAGCCAGGTGATGATCCAGGGGGCAAACCCTGACCAGGTAGTCTCCAGGCGGCACCGCCGTCATTTGATAAAAACCCTGTTGCCATTGCTGATTGACTGGATGACTGATAGTTCCTCGAATCAGATTACCCTGGGTATCCTCCAGCAGCACCACCGCTCCCAGGACACCTTCACCCCCAAGCTCAACCTGTCCCTGCAGGGTTCCGAGCTTATCGCTGAGCCCATCAGCTGGGTAGTAGGTTTGCACGAAGGCGATGTCATCGGCGCTGAGATCAAGCTGGCTGTTTAGCCCAGGGCGAGCCTGCCACATCATGGTGGAGGACCCAATGGTGGCATGCTCCATCCCGATCAGGTGGCCGATTTCATGCAGGGCCACAGCCTCGACGAAAATGGCGTTGAAGGCCGGAGACACATAATCCGTGGTCCACTGGCGCTCCAGTCCGTTGAACACGATGTCCGCCTCGACCAGGTTGAAGTCATCAAAGAAAGCCCTGAAGGTCAGCCCCAGCGAACCCCGGATATCATCCAGTCCTCCATTGACCAGAAAGGACTCCTTTTCCCAGAAGATGGTGTTGGTGTTGTCAAACAGGTTCACTTCCGGTTTTCCAGAAACAAAGCCAGCCTCCTCGAAGTGCAGCCTGCTATCGGGGATTTGCTGCCACTGATCAAAGGCCGTACGGATCGCGTCTAATTCACGCTGCTTACCTGCTTCAGAGAAACCATTGGGATCCAAGTAGTATTTGATGGTGCGGCTGGTGTATTGCATCACATTGGGGCTGACAAAGCCGCTGCTTCCCGGCTTGAACCAATATTGGTGCTGACCCCTTTCGTTGTAATTGCTGACAAAGGCCCAGAGCGGCATGGCAGCCAAAAGCCCACACGCGCTCCACCCCAGCCAGCGGCGCTGTTTGAAGTGATACTGCCTCATCGGGTTTCCTCCCTGACTGTTTGCTTGAGCTCTTCGAGCGTCATGGGCAATTGCTGAGGCATCCGAACGCGACTTGCGAAGGTGGGATGGGTCGGAGGCGGGCCCCCGAGGAAGAGGTTGCGAACATGCGAAGGTTGGTTATTACCTACCTCGAACACATCGAATTTTCCTTGAGTCAGGCCAATCGTGACCCCCTTGCCATCAGGGTTGAGACGGCAGAATACCACCGCTTCCTGATTGAGGCGGAAGGAAGCCTGAAAGGGGGTTTCTGCCCTTTGATTGCCCAGGATGCCGCCACTTTGGACAAGCTCAAAGGTGCTCTCCTCAAGTTGCCCTTTCCATACTTCCATCACCTCCAGGCAGACCGTGGTGAAAATCCGTCCCGCCTCATCGCGTGCCACTTTTTTGGCCGTGACTTTCCCTCGTAATACCACATCAGAAGCCTCGGTGAGTTCATGAATGCCCAGCGGCCTAAGCGGTCCCGCATGAGTCCATCCGTGCCAACCAAGCACGAGGCAGCAAATCATCAGCAATCTTGTCCTAACCATATGCATGCAGCAAACAGAGAGGTTTTTGGATTGTCCACCTCGAAATATCAGACCTTTTTGGTTTTTCTCCACAGATCGAGGGTCCTCAGCTGCTTGCCAAGGAGGCGTGATCGGCTATGATAGAGCTGTGCATATGCCCGACCCATTGTCCTTGCCCCAACGACCTACCGCTTGCCTGTGGCCGGGCCGCCTAGCGGTGATCGGGCGATTTTGCTGGGTGCTTTGCCTTGGTATCTTGTTGTCAAACCATGCGCTTTGCCAAGAAGCTTCGAGCCAAGCCTTGCCGGCTTACGCCGCCCACCTCAGGCCCTACCTTGAAGCCTACTGTTTTGACTGTCACGGGGCTGAAAAGCAAAAGGCGGAAGTGAATTTTGAGGCGCTACCGCTGGACACCGAAGTATTCAAGGATCGCAATTTGTGGGAAAAGGTTCGCCTCCTCACCCTCGACAAGGAAATGCCTCCAGCCAAGAGCCGGCAGCCTGAAATGGAAGAACGATCGGCTTTCCTTGCCTTGCTTGAAGAGGAGATGGATCGCTTGGACTGTAGCCAGATGGCCAACCCTGGTCGTGTGACAGTACGTCGTCTGAACCGATCTGAATACGATCGAACCATCCGCGATCTGATGGGAGTGACCTTTACCCCGGCCGCTGATTTCCCCCTTGATGAGGTGGGCTATGGCTTTGACAACATCGGCGATGTCCTCTCGCTATCGCCGCTGCTACTGGAAAAATACCTCAGTGCAGCCGAGTCGGTGGTGACCAACGCCATCTTAGCGGAACTGCCCGAATGGCCACCTCTGACCCGCTATCAGGCCGAAGCATTGGCCACCACTGAGGAAGACATCATTCGAGCGGAGGGTCCGGTGATGGGCTTTTATCGTGAAGGCAGTGCTTCCGGGGTTCTAAGTGCACCTCAGGCGGGTGATTACGCAATCCGGATCCGGGCCTATGGCCAGCAAGCCGGCCCAGATCCAGCTCGCCTCGAGGTTCGCGTGGGCGAGCAACAGAGCCAGGTCATCGATGTCAGAGCCCATCAGGATGCCCCACAGGTTGATTCATTGACTTTATCCCTCCCTGCCGGTGAACACCGATTCCAACTGGCTTACCTGAATAATTATAATGTCCAGGATCATCCGGTTGCTGAACTCAATGGCGACCGCAACCTTTTTGTGGATTACCTGGAATTGGAAGGCCCTTTGGGGCAGCCCCGTCCTCCCTTGCCGACAACTCACACGCGTATCATCCCTGATACCCCCGAGGCGGGACAGGAGCTGGAACATGCCAAGGGTGTTCTCAAAGCTTTTGCAAGCCGGGCCTGGCGGCGCCCGGTTAAAGATCAGGAGCTCGATCGCCTCACTACCTTGGTTCAGAGCATCCTCAAGGAGGGCAGTGCCTACGAGTCTGCGATTCAGGTCGCTGCCCAGGCCGTTCTGAGCTCTCCCTTCTTCCTGTATCGCTGGGAGCTGGATCCCATCCTCACCGAAGGAGAGGGCACCCGGCCCCTCAACAGTTACGAACTGGCCTCTCGCCTTTCCTACTTTATCTGGAGCAGCATGCCTGATGAGCGACTCTTTGAATTGGCCAAAGCCGACAAGCTCAAGGAGTCAGAGGTGCTTGCAGCAGAAGTGCGGCGCATGCTGATGGATGAGCGCGCTGAGGCCCTGACCGAGAATTTTGCGGGTCAGTGGCTCCAATTCAGAGACTTCGAATCGGTGACTCCTGACCCCAATCTTTTCCCACAGTTTACTGATACCTTGCGTGCTGCCATGAAACGGGAAACGGAGCTTTTTTTCACCACCATCATGCGTGAGGATCGGCCTCTGACTGATTTCCTGGAGGCAGATTTCACCTTCCTTAATGGCCCGTTGGCGGCTCATTACGGTATCGAGGGCCTGGAAGGAGAGGGCTTTGAGCGAGTCAGTTTGGATGCTTCCAGTCGCAGGGGAGGGATCCTGACTCAAGGCAGCGTGCTGACCCTGACCTCCAACCCGACCCGCACCTCACCCGTGCTGCGTGGCAAGTGGATTCTGGAACAGATCCTCGGGAGCCCACCCCCACCTCCGCCACCCAATGTTCCCGAATTGGAGAGCGAGCAGGAGGGTGCTCTCCGTGGTTCACTGCGCGAGCGCATGGAGCAACATCGTCTTAAACCCGAGTGCGCCACCTGCCATGAGAAAATGGATCCCATCGGTTTTGCTTTCGAGCACTTTAATGCCGTGGGGCAGTGGCGTGAAATGGATGGGAGTTTCACCATCGATGCATCCGGTGTGCTGCCTGATGGGACTCAGTTTGATGGGGCGGGTGAACTGGTGCGGCAACTCAAGACCCGTGATACCTTTGTGCGCTGTGTGATTGAGAAAATGTTAACGTTTGCATTGGGTCGTGGACTCGAATACTATGACAAGTGCACCATCGACGATATTCACCAGGCTTTGAGGGACAACAACCTTGCCTTCCAGACCCTGGTCGAATCCATCGTCCTGAGTGAGAGTTTTCAACAACGTCAGCTGCAAGGAGAAAGTCTATGAAAGCACAACCTCAATGGAGTCGAAGAACCTTCCTGCGTGGGCTTGGGACAGCGCTAGCCCTCCCCACCCTTGAATCTGCCTTACCCCTCAAAGGGATGGCTGCCTCCAGTGCCTTGGCTGAACCCCCCTTGAGGGTAGCCTACATGTTTGTGCCAAATGGCATGCACATGCCAGACTGGACACCTGCGCGCGAAGGGAGTTATTTCGAACTACCCAAAATCCTCTCTTCCCTCGAGCCCCTCAAGCAGGACTTGCTGGTGCTCAGTGGGCTCACCCATGACAAGGGGCGTGCCAACGGGGATGGAGCAGGGGATCATGCCCGCTCTGCCGGAGTTTTCCTGACCGGCGTGCAACCCCTCAAGAGTGAAGGCTCCGAAATCCGAGCTGGGGTTTCTGCTGATCAAATCATTGCTGAAGCCATCGGGCACCGCACCCGTTTTGCTTCGCTTGAGATTGGGGCTGAAACCGGGCGTCAGTCAGGTAAATGCGACTCAGGCTACAGCTGTGCTTACTCCAACAATATTTCCTGGCGGGATGCCGCCACCCCGATGACCAAAGAGGTCAACCCGAGGCTGGTGTTTGAGCGTCTGTTCGGCAATCAAATCAGTCAGGAACAGAACGAGAGCCAGATTCGGCGTCGACGCCACCAGCAGAGTATCCTCGACTTCGTGCTCGAAGACGCACACCGCCTTGAGCGTCAGGTGGCTTACAAGGACAAACAGAAATTGGATGAGTATCTCACCGCAGTGCGTGAAATCGAACAGCGTATCGAGCGGGCCGAACAGCAGCAGGCTGCTCAACCGATTCAGCCTGGAACTTTTGAGACCCCCGAAGGCATCCCTTCCTCCTACGAGGAACATATTCGCCTTTTGGGTGATCTGATGGTGATGGCCTTCCAGACGGATGTCACCCGAGTGGCTACCTTCATGCTGGCTAACGAAGGCAGCAACCGAAGCTACCGCCACATTGGCGTCAACGAGGGGCATCATTCACTCTCCCATCATCAGAATGATCCAGCCAAACAGGCCAAGATCAGCGAAATCAACACCTTCCACGTGCAGCAGGCCGCCTACATCCTGCAGAAGATGAAATCCATTCCAGAAGGGGATGGTACCCTGCTCGATCACAGTATGGTTGTTTACGGTGCCGGCATCAGCGATGGGAATCGTCATAACAACGAAAACCTGCCCGTTTTTGTGGCAGGCAAGGGTGGCGGCCGGATCTCCACCGGGCGTCATGTCAGCTACGCCTTTGAGACACCGATGGCTAACCTGCTCCTTTCAATGATTCACGAGATGGGTGTCCCAGCAGAGCGCTTTGGCGATAGCACCGGCCTGCTTCGTGGCCTCAAAGTCTAGGCATCCCGAACCGCTGAAATCACCCCAAGCGCCGCAGCTGGTTGGACTCAGCTTAACCGGTTCGAGGCATTCTTTAAACTCATGTTGGTGACGACCCTGAACTGTGTGTGGCGACATGGTGTTCCCTTCCTGAGTTGCCGCCCATCGGGTTTGAATGTACGGCCTGCATGGCTTGGTTTTGCCATGGTTTTCTTTCTGGGCCTCTTCGCCCAGCCTCAATCGCTCCTGGCTGCCCAGGAGGCACCCAAATCCTCAGAGGTAGAGGATTCATCTCAGTTGAGTGAGGCATTGGAGCAGCTCAGCTCGGATGAGACCAGAACCCGAAGGGATGCCGCCCTGAAGCTCTATCAACTGGCTGTGGAGGGCATGGATCTTCGGCTTGCCCTGCCTTCCTTGATTACGGCCTTGGAGGATCGCGAGGATCAGGTCTGGTTCCACACCGTTTCCACCCTTGCCATCATGGGACCTCAAGCTGCTGAGGCTGCCCCGAAGCTACTTCAGGCTCTGGGCAACAGCAACCGCCGAGGGGTCAATGTGCGATGGTATCGTAGTGCCCATGCCTTGAGTCAAATGGGAGATAAAGTGGTCGATCTCCTGCTGGCATCCTGCTCTGAAGAAGGTGCCAGTCGGAGAGCGGGAGCTGCCAAGGCTCTTGGTGGGATTCCCACTAGCGGAGCGCGATCGGTGCCTATCCTGATGGGGCTGCTGGGTGACGAGGAAGAAGAAGTGCGGGAGGTTGCCATCGAATCACTCAGCCTGCTACCGGATCATTCGCTTGAGCCCTTGAAGCAGGGCTTGCAGCACGAAACCTCCCGAGTCATGGCCGCCTCTTGCCGTGCGCTGGCGCGTCTGGCAGACCGAGCTCAAAGCGCTTCACAGGAGTTGATTGAGTTGGCTCAAAGGGCTACCGACCCATTGGTTCTGGTAGCCGCACTGGAATCCTTGCTCCCCGTCCAGGCCTCGCCTCAAGACATCCTTGCTGTGACCCTGCCCCACTTTGATTCGCAAGAGGAAGCATTGCAGCAGGCCGTCGCCAACGTCATGCTGGCTTTGCCTCCTGATCAGGCTGTCTCTGCCTTGCTGCATCAGGCTGAGCATGCTCAGCCCCCCTCCAGTGATCGAGCCGTGGAGTTGCTGGGCTACCTGGGTGTGGATGCGGCACCGGCCCTGCCGCTATTGATGCACTCCATGCAGCGCTGGCTTGATAGCCCAGAACGCTTGGATCCCTACCGGCGTGCCTTTTTGCAGGTTGGCCCAGCTGGCATCCCCATGGTCATTGAGGCCATGCAGCTCACAGACAAGGAGGCTCACCTGGAAATCTTCCAGACCATGCTCACCGAATACGGCCTGCTCGCCGTCCAGCCGATACTTGAACTTCTCCCCGAGCAAACCGAGCTCATGCAGGTCAAATTGATCCACGCTTTGGGAGGCATGGGTAGGAATGCTCGATCCGCTCAGCCGGCGCTTATTCGGGCCCTGGAAACCAAGAAGCCCGATCTCCAGGCGGCTTCGATTCAGGCCTTGGCTGCCTTGGAAATCAAGCTGGAACAATTCGATCAACTCATCAAACCACTCCTTGCCTCGGCATCACCTGCGGTCTTGCTAGCCTCGCTCAAGGCACTCTCCCTCCGTCCTGAGGCGGTGCCCGCCCACCTTGACGCATTGGGGCAGCTGCTGCGCTCTGAAGATCCCTCACTCCGTTCGCAGGTCCTCCATACCATGGTGCATGCCGGTGAATCCGCCCGAAAATTCGAACCTGAGGTAGCCATGCTGCTAGCTGATATCGATGCTTCAGTCAGGCTTGCCTCCATGCGTGTGTTGACTGTCATAGGTGAGACCTCCCCCTTGGCACTGGATCAGATCGCCTGGTTGGGTAGGCTTGGGGATGCTCCGACACTCCAGCAGGCCCTTGAAACCTTGGGGCGGATGGGGCCTTCGGCTAGCAAGGCCTTACCACTCTTTTCTGAGTCTCTGGCTCATGAAGATCCTGTTATCCGCCTTGCTGCCATCGAAGGGATCCTGGTGCTGGACCCCGACCCCAAGCGTGGCCTTCCCATCATGCTTGAGGCTCTGGAAGATCCCTCCGGTGACATCCGGCAGGCAGCGATGAAGGCTCTTATCCCGCTCAAAGAGCAAGCTGGTGAGGCCATTCCCGCCCTCATTGGGCTCCTTGGTAACTCCGAGGATCGGGAGCTGTCTCTGGGAGCCTTACGCGTGATCCCCTCTCAAGTCGCTTACCTCGCCCAGTATCTGGAGGCGCTCAACCATGAGGACCCCGGGGTGCGAGCCTTTGGGTGCCGCTCCCTGGGTCAATTGGGTTCGGCTGCCGAGCAGGCGCTTCCTGAGTTGCGCAAGGTGCGTCGGGATCGTTACCGCTTTGTGCGAGAGCAGGCCGATGAGGCCATCAAGCAGATCGAAGGCTGAATCCTTTGACAGCCCATTGCGGCTTTTCCCATACTCGATGGGTAATGCGAGTCGATGCCCATCAGCACTTCTGGGAGTATGCCCCTGATCAGTATCCCTGGATGGGAGAACCTCTGGCCAAGCTCCGAAGGCATTTCCTCCCACCTGACCTGCTGCCCGAACTCTCGGCTGCAGGCTTGCATGGCTCGGTGGCGGTGCAGGCCAGGCAATCGCTGGAAGAATCTCGCTGGCTACTCGAGCTGGCCGATCATCACCCTCAGATACTAGGGGTTGTGGGTTGGGTCGATCTCTGTTCCAAGCAGGTAGCCTCTCAGCTCGAATCCCTGGCACCTCATTCCAAGTGGGTGGGCGTGCGTCATGTGCTTCAAGATGAACCTGATGATGCGTTCATGTTGCAGCCCAATTTTCAGCGTGGCATTGGCCTGCTGAAGGATTTTGGATTGGTCTACGATCTGTTGGTTTTTCCCCGACAGCTGCCAGCAGCCCTGGAACTGGTCAAGCGGTTCCCAGAGCAAAGCTTTGTCATCGATCATCTGGCCAAACCACTGATTGCCGATCAAATCATGGAACCCTGGAAGACTCAGATGCTGCAAATGGCGGCATACCCCAATGTGAGCTGTAAGCTCTCTGGCATGGTGACTGAAGCCCGCTGGGGCGATTGGTCGCCTGAGGACCTTCATCCCTACCTGAATACGGTCATCGATTGTTTTGGGCCCAAGCGGCTGCTTTATGGATCGGATTGGCCGGTCTGCTTACTGGCTGCTGATTACCAGCGTGTCCACGCGCAGGTCACCCAGGCCATAGCCGCGCTTTCTTCTGACGAACAAGAGGCCATCATGGGAGCGAATGCCTGCCGCATCTACGGATTGAATCCAGCAGTCAAGTCCTGCACACCACTATCATGATTACCGATGAGGCACTTTACCCTACCGGGACCTTGGAAGCGCTGCACCAGCATATTCGGCAGCTAGCCCAGGAACGGCTGGGTCGCCGGCGCTGCCTCAAGTCAGGAGCCCTGGATATCGGTCCGTATCGCGCCTTCCTCAAGGCAGTGACCCTGCGTTTGCGCACCGAGCACCGAACCGGTCATGCAGGCATTGCCATCGTGCATGCGCGCTCCTACATGATGGATCAGATCATCGAGCATCTCTTTGCCGACCTGAGTGCCCTCCATGCTGAAGCCATCCCTGCTGATGCCAAGCTTGCCGTGGTAGCCTTCGGTGGCTATGGGCGCCATGAACTCAATCCACAGAGTGATGTGGATGTGATGATTCTCACCGAGAAAGGATTTAAAAAAGTGGGGGCCGAACCTTGGCTGGAGGAGTTTTGTTCGAGCTTTCACACCGCACTGCTGGATCTCAAGCTCAAGCTCGGCTACGTGACTCGAAACATCGAAGATTGCATCCACTTTGCCAAGCAGGATGTCAAGACCATGACCTCACTCATCGAGATCCGGCTCTTGGCTGGTAATGGGCCTATGCTGCTTCGCCTGCGCGAAACCATCCTCAAGAAATGTGTTGAGGGACATGAAAACAAATTTCTCTCTGCTCGATTGGTGGATCAGCAGGTTCGACGCAAACGCTATGGCAACACGCCCTTCATGCAGGAGCCAGAAATCAAGAACGGTTGTGGCGGACTGCGTGATTACCAGAACCTTATCTGGATGGCCTTTTTCAAGTATCGGGTTCTTACCCTAGATGATCTCCTGAAGGCTGGGCACATCAACCGTGCTGAGCACCGGCACCTGAGTGATGCCTATGACTTTCTTCAGAAAGTGCGCAATGAAATGCACTATCGCAAGAATCGTGCTGAGGACAAACTCTACAAGAGCATTCAGCCACAGATTGCCTATGGGCTAGGTTTCAAGGAGACCTCTCCGAGCAAGCGCATTGAGGCGTTCATGCAGATGGTTTACTTTCATATGCGTCAGATATTCCTCCTGACCCGGCAGCTGGAGGAAAGCCTGGCCTTGGACCCGACCCCTGCGCGCGTACCCTTCTGGCGGCATTTCTTGCCAGCCAAAGTCCAGGACGAAATCAAGCCGGTGGATGGATTTCTCTTTGACGAAGCTTGGATCAAGGCAAGTTCATGGAGAATTTTCAGGGACCAGCCTCGACGCATGATCCGCATTTTTCTGCATGCCCAGCAACGCGGGTTGAAGGTTCATCCCGGTACAGCGCAAATGATGCGGCATGGTCTGCACATCCTTAAGAAATCCTTCCAAAGCGATGAGCATGCCATCTCCACGTTCATGGAGATTCTGGGTGAGCGTGGCAACGTGGGAAACATCTTGCGCATGATGCACGAGGTAGGGGTACTTGGGAAATTCCTTCCAGAATTTGGGCGCCTCACCGGCATGGTCCAGCATGAGTTCTTCCACATGTACACGACTGATGAGCACACCCTTCAGTGCCTTGAGCATCTGGACCGAGTGTGGGAGGAGGAAGGAGATTTTCATCGTGGCTACAGTAACCTTTTCCAGGACCTGGATCACCCACACCTGCTTTATCTGGCCTTGTTGCTGCATGATGCAGGCAAATCCAATAAGAAAAAGAATCGCTCGCATTCTGATATTGGTCTGGATCTGGCCCTGAGAGTTGGGCAGCGACTTGGGCTTGCGCAGGCTCACCAAAAGCTCCTTGCCTTTGCCGTAGAGCATCATTTGACCATGGCTGAGATTTCTCAGCGTCGCGACCTGGAAAGTGACGAAGAAATTCAGGCCTTCGCCAGGCTGGTGGGGAATGTGGAAACCCTCGACATGCTCACCCTACTTACTTTCTGTGATTCCATGGGAACCAGCCGTGATCTGTGGACAGGGTTTAAGGATTCTCTGCTCTGGACGCTCTATGATCGCACCCGTCAATGGCTCAATGGCCAGACCGAGCCTCGTGTCGCCCTGGAGCAAGCCAAGCGAGAATTCTCCCTCAGCCTCCGTCAGCGAGTGCGTCAGAGCATCCCTGATGATGAAATCCAGGCTCACTTGAACCACATGCCCGACCGATATTTTCGCAACCGGTTGCTCGAGCACATGGTGGAGGATGTTCACCTCACACATCGTTTCATGTGGCGCCAGATCAGTAAGCAAGACCGCGCCCTGGAACCCATTGTGCACTGGCGACACGATAGGGATCGTGGATTCAGCATGGTCGATCTGGTCACTTGGGATCGCCCCGCTATCTTCTGCAAATTCACCGGTGCTCTGGCAGCAGCCGGCCTGAATATCCTCAGTGCCCGTATCTTTTCCAGATCCGATGGCATTGTGCTCGACAGCTTTGAGGTGGTTGATGCGGGCAGTGGCGAACTGGTGCGTAAATTCAAGCGGGATAAGTTCAGCACAATCATCAAGAAGGTGTTGGGTGAGGCGGCCGACCTGGACGCTCTGGTCGAAAAACAAATCCAGACCCCACCTCTCTATCAGATGATTGAACCTGAGCCCTTTGCCGACCGCGTTCGCTTTGATAATCAGCGCCTGCCCTCGCGCACCGTTTTGGAGGTGGAAACCCAGGATCGAGTCGGGTTGCTCTATCGGATATCCAAAGTCCTTAATCGGCTTGAACTGGATCTTTCCTACGCCAAAATCCTCACTGAAAAGGGAGCGGCAGTGGATACTTTTTACCTTAAGAATGCCCAGGGATCCAAAATCACCGAGGCCGCCGAACAGGAAACCATCCGTAAGGCCTTGCTCCAGGAGCTCAAACCAAAATCTACTCAATCTCCTCGCGCATGAAAGTTTTCCTCCTGAAAGCCTGGGCACTGGGGCTGGTGATCCTGTTCCTGGACCAATGGACCAAATGGTTGGTGGTCACCCATCTCGAACTCGGGGAGCAGCGAGAATGGGTGGAAGGCTTTTTCAGGCTTGTCTACTGGGGCAATACCGGCGCTGCCTGGAGCCTGTTCCGAGGCAATAACTACCTCCTGGCCGGTGTGGCCCTCATTGCCCTGATCCTGCTCCATGGGGTCAGTCGACAGTTTGATGCCCATCGCCTGCGAGGCCAGTTTGCCCTGGGGCTCATGTTTGGTGGCATCGTGGGTAACCTGCTTGATCGATTTCAGCATGGTCACGTGGTCGATTTTATTTATTTTTTTACCTACCGACATGGTGGTGGCGAGCTGGGCTTTCCCGCCTTCAACCTGGCTGATTCAGCCATCTGCGTGGGGGTCTTGACGCTATTTTTGATTTCCTTGCAGAAAGAGGCCAAGGCAAACAAAACAGATCTGATGAACCCTTAAGAATCCAACCATGGCTGAGGATCCAGAACAACTAAGGCGTGTTCTTGAGCGAGCCTGGTGGATCGCTGGACCCACCGCATCAGGTAAGAGCCAACTGGGCATGCTGCTGGCCCAGGCTCTGGATGCTGAAATCATCTCGGTGGATTCCATGCAGGTTTACCGGGGTCTGGATATCGGCACCGCCAAGCCCTCTCATGCTGATCAACAACAGGTCAGGCATCATTTGATCGATGTGGCTGATCTGCACGAGCCTTTCGATGCCGCCGCCTTTCGCCGCCTGGCACTTGAAGCGGCTCTGGAGATCGATCGTCGCGGCAAACCCATCCTCTTCTGTGGTGGCACCGGGTTTTATTTTCAGGCCCTGCTTCAGGGCGTCGGGGAGGGCCCTTCGGGCGATCCCATGCTTCGTGCGCACCTGCGCCAATGGGATGATGAGCAGCTTAAAGAAAAGTTGCGCGACCTGGACCCGGAGGCCTACCAACGCATTGACCTCCAGAACCCACGCAAGGTGATCCGCGCCCTTGAGGTGGTGGTGCTCACAGGCAGGCCTTTTGCCGATTCTCAGGCTGATTGGTCCCAACCCTTGCCCCTTGGGCGTGGCAGGTGCTGGATCATCGACCGCCCCGTTGAACAACTCAATGAGCGCATTGTTCAGCGGGTCGATGAAATGCTCCGTGATGGATGGATTGAGGAAACGCGGCAGCTGATGGAGCGGGGCCTGGAGTCCGCTCCGACCGCCTCCAAGGCCATTGGCTACCCTCAGGTTGTTGAATACCTCAGCGGTCGCATGGGCTTTGATGCCATGAAGCGTTGGATTGCCATTCGAACCCGGCAACTTGCCAAGCGTCAACGCACGTGGTTTCGGCATCAGCTCTCAGGTTCAGTCCTGCCCCAGAATCCATCGCTCAAAGCCTTGGTGGATCACATGCTGGCCCAAGGTAACCCGTCCTGAGCACCATCCTGAGCCAATCTCGGCGCACCCCCTGGCACACCTGAGGCCAACAGGCCCCCAGGATCTAAAGGTGTGTGGATCGGGGGATATTCACCAGGGTGTAGTAAGCTTCACCGTGGAGAAGTGGCCGCTGACTTTGGCTATGAATCCCCTCAAGGTGAAGTTCATGCACGTAGCCCGCTCTCAGGGCATCGACATGCAGTCTCACCCGCATGCCATCCTCCGAGACGACCGCCTTGGTGACCTTGAGCTCCTGCTTGTCATCCTCGGGTCCACCGTAGCGGCTTTCCAGGCGATAGGTGTAACTCTCCATCGCATAGGCTTCCACTTTGGAAGCGGTGGCAGGATCCACAGGCTCGGTAAAGCTCAGGGTAAACCCATCGGGTTGGGCCTTCATTTCATGGATTTCAAAGGGCACCTTGCCGGTCCACCTCAGGCGTTGGAGCCCCCAGGGACGATTGCCCCGGCCTCCCCAGCCAGCGTTAGACATGCCGACAAAGAGTGAGGCATCCTGCCCGAAGCACAGGCGGATGATACCGCATTGAAAGCCTTCGCGAAAAGGCAGGCAAGCCCCCTGCCAATGCCCATCGACCTGCTC
This sequence comes from Verrucomicrobiota bacterium, assembly GCA_023257935.1. Lineage (GTDB taxonomy): Bacteria > Verrucomicrobiota > Verrucomicrobiia > Limisphaerales > AAA164-E04 > UBA7971. The sequence goes on along the minus strand of JALRAZ010000046.1, from coordinate 12,649 downwards.
GAGCACCACCCGCATGACCGTGGCGTGGTGTTGGTCGGCGACAAAAAGTTGGTTGGCGAAAGGGCCGAATTTGCCCTCACTCCGGTCCCAGCGCAATCCGCTTGGGCTCTTGCCCATCTTGTCGTAAGGGAACCAGACCGCAGGCATTTTGAATTGCGGGATCTGATGGTGCATGTCTTTCATCCAAGTGCCCGAAACCGGTTGCGGGATACCGTCGAAGGGTTCTCCAGCCAGCTTCTGAGTGGGCAGGCCCCAGGGATGACCGTGATAATCGCCAAATTCCAGGTGAGATAACTTTGAAGCGTTGCACCATTCCCCTTGGTTGTCCGTGTAGAAAATATCCCCCCATGGACTGTCCTCAACCCCTGCAGGAGAACGCAATCCTGCAGCCATGGGAAACATTTCTCCTGTATCAGGGTTGACCCTCACGGCCCACCCCCTCCAGTGAGCTTGTTTGATTTCAGGATCAGCGTAGGGCTGTCCGCCAAAGGGCTTGTTGAGGGTGATCCACATGAAGCCCTCCTTGTCCATGCGAGGTCCAAAGTTGTATTCGTGGTAGTTGCCGGAAATGTCCCAGGCATCGCACACCGTCTCAAACGTATCGGCCGCACCATCGCCATCGGCATCCTTCATACGGGTAAGCTCTCCCCGTTGGGCCGTGTAGATCCAGCCCTGGTGTTCGAGGAATCCCAAGGGTTGGGCCAGACCTCTTGCCCAAGGCCTGAACTGGGCCGCCTCCGGGGCGCCGTATGGGTTTTCGAGCACGTAGACATCACCACGCCGTGTCCCAACCAGCAGGTTGCCATCACCTAGCAGGGTCATGGCTCCTACCTCCATCGGGAGAGCTTCGGTTGGGAAGGTGTCGATCTGGTAGTAGTCGGATTCTTCGCACTGCGCGTGTAAGGCCAATAGCAGAGGGATGAGCCTCATCAGGCTGTGCAAGGAGGATGGGCGGCCTTTGGTGGATTGGGTGTGAGTCATGGCAATATCGTAGCTTACAGTTTTGGGGTTTCTTACCATTGGATAATTTGTTCCAGTGTGGCGGCTTCACCATCTAGCCTGATGGGGATAAGCAGTTGCTTGAGGGTTCCCTGTTCTCGGATGATGGGCTCCACGGGAAAGGATCCCTTGAGTTCGATGTCATAATCCTCTCCCACCTTGAACTGATTTGGGCCGATCTGCTCGATCTGGTCACCTTCGGCAGCCAGGAAGTAAAGGCCTCGAGCTGCACTGGAAGCCTTCAACGAGAAGGATCTTTTCAAGATAGTTCCCCCCGGCTGAATCACTGGCTCAGGGGCTTCTTCAATGCTGACCGATTCCAGTTCATAACGAAAAATCGGACGCTGGTTGGTCTGGTGGAGTTGGTAACCCTTGAAGCGGCCGCCGACGTTTCGATCCGTCAAGGCTGGAACTGGCCATGGAGCATCTGGCCCGTCCAGGAAGCTAAAAGCCGGTCCTTTGGGCAGGTCCAGAACATCATTGCCCAAGGGTTCAAGGAATGTGTCAGTCCGGCCGCTCTGCACGCCTGAGTGATCAAAGAATCGACCACGCCAGATTTTGGCCAGGCGTACGACATTGAAATCGTAGGCCACGTTGAGTTTCTCTGGGAACCCTGTCAGGACGGCTCGTGGCCCGACCTCCTTCATGAAGGTGCGGTGCACAATGGGTTTGTCTGCGGGCACCAGTTCCATGGCAATCTCCCCCTTGGGCACAATGCCCTGTGGCAGGGGCATGGAATGCTTGAGCGAGAGGTAGGTCCATATCGCATCGATTTGTTGGGTGGCATCTCCGCCCAGGATGTCAGCAAAGGGTGACTGCCCCTCTGGCCAGAAAGCAGGCATGCGGGTTTCGGGCTTGTAGGCAGCTGGGTTGAGCATGAAGGAGCGAAACCATCCTGGTTGAACCCGGTCATAGACCGAGGAAAGATCGATCCCCTGGATGGCCAGGGCATCCTGGCCTGATACGCGATGGCAGGTGATGCATGCCATCCCACTGACGCCCACAAACTTTTGTCCGATACCCGCCATGGACTCATCAAAGGCCGGGCCTGATGCGTGAGCTGGCTGATCATCCACTTGACCGATGGCTTCAACGAATCGTTCCACCATGGACTCAGGGAAGCCTGGCATACGGGTAGCCATGTAGTGACGGATGTGCAGCGCGTCCGAGCTGAGGATGCTCTGCAGCGCTTCGGGCCTGAACTTGGCTCCAGCATGGTCCAGTAAGGGCGGGATTTTCCCTTCCTCCCCAAGATCGATCTCAAAGGTGGTGCCAAAGTAGGCTTCAGCAAGCTGGCTACTTGGTCCCCCCATGCCGTCGCGTTGATGGCAGGCATAGCAGTTGAAGGCTGCCATGGTTCGCTGAACGGTCTGTTGCGGGCTCAAAGGCCCTGCATGCCTGGCCCTGAGTGCGGCTTTGATATCCGATCGCTGTGTTTGGCTGAGCTGATAATCTGGCAGCCCTCGGCCAATCTGATCTCCCAGGCAACCCTCGGCCCGATCGATGGACAACTCCGCCAGTCCCTTGGCGCCCCGCATGGGCTTTAGGTCCTTGTGTTCGTGGCAGGCGACACAGCGCATCGCTGCAAACATTCGCTCTCCCATCAGGGCTTTTTGAGGATCCACGGTGAATGATTCGCTGAGCAGCGGGATCATGGGCTGTCCTGAACGGGTGCTCAGCAATTCGGGAGCAATGGCCGAACCCCGGCGACCGCGTGCACCGGGGGGCAGCCAGGCCACGGATAGTTCAGCACCCCCCCCACCATTGAAGAACTGGACCTCAATGGTATGAGACCCAGCACTCAGTTCGATTCGCCCGTTGCGGGCCGCTCGCCCGTGGATGCCGTCGTTGTCCACCACCACTTCATCATCAATCAAAATCTTGGAACCATCATCCGAAGCGCTGATGAAAGTATGCATCCCGGCCTGGGTAACCTCGAGGTTGCCCACAAAGCGGATGGCATAGTCGTTGTTGCGACGTTCGATCGGCAGGTTCAGCGTGATGGCTTCTGCGATGCCTTCCTTCAGCGGTTGAAGCTGCTCAAAATCAGGGAGGGCATTGATGCCATCGATCTCATAGTAGGCGAAAGCGATACCTGGCTCCTGGCTTGGAGCGGCTCCCTGGGCCTGAGGGTTATTCAATTGCTCTCTGAGCAGGTAGAGGGCGATGGCTCTGGACTCCTTGGCATCAAGCCGAAGGTGGGGCATGCGGCCTGAAGGTCGAACCTTAGAAGGGTCTTGCAGGAATTGGCTCAGGGCATCGACAGTGGTCTTGGCAGCCAGTTCGTGGAGTGGGATGTAGTCACGCCCATCTTCCAAGGATTGGGTCTCGGATTGGGGGCCGTGACAGGCCACGCATCCGATGGAATGAAACAGCGTTTCTCCTTTTTCAATCAGGGCCTGGGAGCCGCCGGTTTTCGAGGCTTGCAATCCACCGCCTAGCGAAGTGAGAAAATGCAGCAGGTAATCCACTGCTCCATCTCTGGCCTGAGCGTTCGAGGCATGGAAAATATTGGGCATTGTTGTGCCAGGCGCCACTGAGTGAGGGTCGCTCAGGTAGCGTCGTAGAAACCCAGGGGTGACCCGGCTACCAACGGCCGAAAGGTCCGGAGCGCTTCGGGCCCAGATACGATCTTGGCTGGCTGGGTCGGCCTGATGACAGGCCACGCAGTTCAGTTCACCCAGCAGGAGCTCGCCTCGCTCTGCGGGAGATATTTCCGGCTTGTCGAGTAAGTGCCTGTAGCCTGGGATGATGGGTGAATCTGCCAGGATCAACGTGGAGGCCATCCAGGCCCCTGCCAGCAGCGCCAGAGCAAAGCGATGAGGGGAATCTTTTTTCAGGATTGGCTTGGTAAGCTTGGGCATGCCTCATTATAGCCCCTTACCCTGGCCCGAAGTCAATGGTTCGACTTCAGGATCGCTTGACGGTCCGATGCGGGCGCCAGGCGATCAAAAATAACGCACATAATTCTTTGCCTTGAGGCGCTTGATCCATTCGTCCTTCAGGCGGCCTTTTTCCTGAGTCAGGAGGATGCTTTCAATCTCCTGCTGCACGCTGGCAAGACTCTTGGGCTCAGGAGGTCTGATTTCCTGGACGTAAAGCAAGTAACATCCCTCATCGGCGCAGATCACATCGCTGGTTTCTCCTTCCGGTATCTTGAATGCTGCAGCCGAAAGGTCTGCCCTGAGGACGCTTTGGTCGACCCAGCCCCAATCCCCTCCTTGGGCGCGCTGGCTGCCCTGATGGTAGACGCGGGCCAGGGAACCGAAATCCCCTCCCTCGGCAACCTTCTTGCGGATTTCGCCAAGCATGGCCTGAGCCGAGACCTGCGTGTTTTGATCGGCTTTGAGGAAAATCATTCGGAGTCGTATTTGTGGCTCCTGCTGGAAGTCCTCCAGGTGCTCCTGGTAATATTGACGGATATCATTGGGTGACACCAGGGTGGCTGATTCGACCTGCTTGGAGGTGAGGTAATCGACGATGACCGTCGTCTTGATATCCTGCCGGAAGGCCTCGAAGGTCACCCCTTGAGCCTGGAGGGTCTGGGTCAAGGTGAGGCGGTCGCCGAAGCGCTCCCGTATGCGGTCCTGGACCCGTTCGTCGATGATTTTTTCGGGAAGCTGATAACCCAGCTCGTCAAATTCCATCAGGATCAGTTGGCGCTCAACCAGTGTCTCCAGGGCTTCCTGCTTGAGTTGAAGAACCTGCTGACGCAAGGCCGTTGGGTTGGAGCGAAACTGTTGAACCAAAGCCTGCTCCAGTGGCGCGGTCTGGGCCTCGATATCGCCCAGGGTGATGGGGGTTTGTCCCACCACGGCTAGCACATGGTTCAGGCGTTCCAGTTGAGCGGCACAAAGCCAACCAGGTAACAGAGAGAGCAGCAGGATCAACCCCTTGAACATGCCTCTGAGGTTAGGATCAAGCTGAGCCAGGTCAAGCCTTGACCGATGACTCATCTGCCACGGAGTGTGGGGTACTATCTTGGGTGCGATTGCCGCAACCGCTGGCCCCTGCACCGGCCCGGGTTTTACGGTGCCCCAGGCCCGAGGGAGGCGACCCATTCGATTGCTCGGGTCCAGTAGCGGGCCTGGGTCTCTGAGCTATTGAGGTTTTTCCAATTGCTCGAGAAAATCTTTCTGCAGACGCAGGAGGCTTCGCTCCAGGAGATCCCGTTCGTCAGCGCCCAGATTGCCGCGGGTTTTTTCTCTTAGCATCTCAAGCTGATCGATCAGGACCTTGGCGGAGGCTGGATCGGGCTCCCCTGGTTCCAGCTCTCCGTCGCTGGGAATCTTGCCGAGCAAGGCCAGGGCTGTCCGAGCGTGTTGAATCACCAGATCCTCAAATAATCTGGCATAGATTTCCTTGCGGTTGGCCTCCTCCAGCCCGGTTTCGTTGGTTGGTGTAGGTTTCACAGATCGAAATCGTCTCCGAAGCTTGAGGGTTGGCTGCGTCGAGTCAGCAGTGTGATCAGCTGGTTGAGCCGCTTATCCAGTTCCAGTTCATTGAGCACCCTCTGGCGGCTATGGGCAGAGCCGATCATGGTTGAGGCGACCATGTCGCACATCAGTTCAATGTCCTGCATTTCGGTCAGGTTTTTCAGCAGCAAAGCCACCTTGGCGCTGAATTCGGCCTTGGCCTCGGCAGGGGAAGCGATCGGATTGGATGCTTCAGGATCACCAACCGCTCCCTCCGACTTGGCTTCCCCATGATCGCTCAGATGCTGGATTGCTGGGTGACGATGGATCTCGTCGATCAGTTTTTGCTTGAGTGCATGAAGCTGTATTTCATTGTTGCGGATAGTCTTGCATTCTCTGAACCGGTAGACAGGCCATGGCTGATCGCCTACCGCTTCGATCAGTTCGACCCGCTTCAAACCCTCCAAGATGAGGTGGGAAGTGCCATCATCATGGGTGACGGCGGCCCGAATCATGCCCAAGCCGCAAATAGGGTGGGGTTCTTCCTTATTGGAGGGAACAATCCGGGTCAGGGATACCCCCATCAAGCGGTTGCCATCCAGCACCTGTTGAAGCATTTGCCGGTAACGAGACTCAAATACCAGCAATGGCAACATGCTCTTTGGGAACAGGTTGGCATTGGGGAGAATCATGACCGGGATGGTTTCCTGAGTCTGCATGGTTTCATTCTAAGTCTAGCTGAGGCTGAATCAAGCCGCAGATGTGAAACTTCGCCTCCCTTCAGGGTTGGCGCTTCATCGTTGCCTTGGCAGAATCCCGGCTCGGCCTGTTTGATGCAGACTTGCCAAAATCAATGCTTCGCCTCATTTTAGAAGCAATGAACAAGACCATCACCATCCTTCTGGGGGTCACAACGGTTTTTCTGGCAGTCTTTCTCTATGTTGAGATGGACAAGGCCAACAAGGCCAAGCAGGCGAGTCAGCAGACCATTGAAACGCTGACCCAGGACTTGCAAACTGCCAACACTCAGCTTGCGGATGAAAAGAAAACCACCGCCAGCCTCACCAAGCAACTGGGTGAGCGCACTCAAGCTCTTGAAACACTCCAAACCCGCTTCACCACAGTCACCGGTGAACTCAAAGCATCTCAGCAGGAGGTCAGCCGCGTCAGTGATGAGCTGAGTACGACCCGAGACAGCTTGGCGGAAAAGGAACAGCAGATTGCCGACCTGGCTTCCGAGCGGGATGATCTCAGTGGTCAGATGGCCAAGCTGAATGTGGATCTCAAAGATCTGGAATCGCTGATTGCTGACACGCAGAAGAAGTTGGCCGCTTCAGAAGGTGACCGTGGCTTTCTGCTGGAAGAGCTCAAGCGACTTCAGACAGAAAAAGCTGAGCTCGAAAAACAATTCAACAACCTGGCTGCCCTCAGGGATCAGGTCCGTAAGCTCAAGGATGAGCTTTCCATCGCCCGCCGCATCGAGTGGATCCGCAAGGGCATCCTCGGTGCAGGCAATACCCCCAAGGGAGCGACCTTGCTCATGCGGGGCTTCAAACGAACCGAACCCAAGGCCAACTTTGATCTCAATGTTGAATTGAATCAGGAAGGCGGGGTCAAGGTGTTGCCGACCCCTGAACCCTGATCCCCCAGAGCAGGAGCCCATGACAGACAAAGGGCTTCAAGATACCTTTGGGCGACAGATCCGTGACTTGCGGATCAGTGTAACTGATCGTTGCAATTTTCGCTGCCTCTATTGCCTGCCCGAGACCGAGGAAGCATCCAATTTTTATCGCCCCAGATCAGAGGATCCTGCCCCGGCCAGCGCGACGAAGAAAATCCGCTATCATTGGAAGCCTCGGCGGGAAATCCTGACCTATGAGGAGATCGTGCGCTTTGTTCGCATCGCTGCCGGCTTAGGCGTCCAGAAGTTGAGGTTGACCGGAGGCGAGCCTCTTTTGCGTCCTCACCTTCCTGAGTTGATCCACGCCTTGGCTCGTATCCAAGGCATCCAAGATCTCGCCCTGACCAGTAATGGGTTTGGCTTCCAGCATCAGGCTCAGGCCCTGTATGAGGCAGGCTTGGATCGCATGACCTTTAGCCTCGATTCCCTGAACCGTGAGCGTTTCCTCAAGATGACTGGCCGCGATGGGCTTGAGGAGGTGTTGCAATCTATCCGACTGGCGCGTTCCATGGGCTTTGCCCCCATCAAGGTCAATGCCGTGATCATCAGGGGCCTCAACGACCATGAGCTACCCGATCTGGTGGCCTTTGGCCGTCAGGAATCAGTCATCATGCGCTTCATCGAGTTCATGCCATTGGACGCCGGCAAGGCCTGGCAGCGAGAGCATGTGGTCTCGCGCCAGGAAATGCTCAACCGCCTGCACCAGGACTTCACCCTGCTACCCCTTGGGCAGCAGCACGCCGCTGAAACCGCACAACGTTGGCAGCATGCTGATGGGCAGGGCGAGATCGGTATCATCGCCCCCGTTTCTTCCCCCTTTTGCGGCCAATGCAACCGAATTCGTCTGACCGCTGATGGGCAGCTTCGAACATGCCTCTTCAGTCTCAAGGAGCATGACTTCAAGCTCAGATTGCGAGAGGGATCCTCAGATCATGACATTGCCCAGGCTCTCAAAGAAGCGGTTCTGAGCAAGGAGAAGGGGCATGCGATTGGCCAGGCCTCCTTCGTGCAACCCGAACGCACCATGAGTTTCATCGGAGGCTGACCTGCACTGAGTTCAAATCCCGGCCTCATCCTCATGCCCCCTTCCAAGCTCGATAGACATTTCATGCAACGCGCCCTGCGCCTGGCTCGGCGGGGTCTGGGGTGGGTTTCACCCAATCCCATGGTAGGTGCGGTGCTGGTGCGAGGTGAGCAAGTCCTGGGCGAAGGCTGGCATGAACGGGCAGGTCAGGCTCATGCCGAGGTGAGGGCCATCGAGCACGCCTTGGCTCAGGGCAATCGGCTCAAGGGGGCCACCCTTTATGTGACCCTCGAACCCTGCTGCACCACAGGCAGGACGCCACCCTGCACCCGCGCCATTTTGAGTCATGGCATCCGCCGGGTGGTCGTTGCGACCGAAGACCCCAATCCCGCTCATGCCGGCAGGGGACTCCAACAATTGAGTCAACAGGGCATTCGGGTAGACCTCGGCGTGGAACAAGCTTCGGCTCAGGCTCTGAACCAGGCCTTCTTTCATTGGATTGCCACAGGCACCCCGCGTGTGACGCTCAAATCGGCCATGACCCTTGATGGGAAGATTGCCACGGCCTCAGGTCAATCCCAGTGGATTACCGGCGAGGCTGCTCGTCGGGACAGCATGCGCCTACGCCAAAGCATGGACGCCATCCTGGTAGGGCGTGAAACCGTGGTGGCCGATGATCCCAGCTTGACCGTGCGCCTAGGACGGGCAGGGAGCCAACCCGGTAAGCCACTCTTGCGGATCATCCTGGATTCCAAGGCCAGGATGCCGCTGCACGCCAAGGTGCTTCACGATGAAATGGCCTCCTGGACTCGGGTGGTTGTCACCCAATCGGCTCCAGCCAGTCGTTTGAGGGCCTTAGGTTCCAGAACCACTCTCTGGCAATGCCCATCCAAAGGAAGGGTTGATCTGCATTGGCTGATGCATCAACTCGGTCAACAATCTGTCACCGCGCTGCTGGTCGAGGGAGGGGGCGAAGTCCATGCCTCCTTTTTGGAGGCTGACCTGGCCCATGAGGTCGTCTTTTACTACGCCCCGAAAGTCCTGGGCGGCCTCCACGCTCGGCGAGCGGTAGCAGGCAAGGGCGCCACTTCTCTGGATCAGGCGCATCGCCTTTCACACATTCGGTGGCGCAAGGTGGGAGAAGACCTACGCTTGCAGGCGCGGGTCAACAGGCAGGCATCGGGACCCATCACGGCCTAATCCCTAAGAGTTTTCTGCTGGATGATCCACAGGGCGGGGCCAATCCCACCGCCGAACATCAGGCCGTAGGCCAGGCCCCAGGCCACGGCTCCCCAGGGCATACCCCATTGCTGATGCATCCATGAGCCAAGAAAATAGCCTGAGAGGTTCGAACCAAACAGAATCAGGCTGACCCTCAGCCATTGATTTGGGACCCGCTGCATCCAGCAAAGGCAAGCGCCCATGCCAAAGCATCCAAACAACGAACCCAGCACTTCACCCAATTGATTGCGACATGACAACCAGGCGATCATCCAGATCACCGCGTAACTCATGAAAGCGCCTGCAAAGAGTCGCTGGAAAGCCCACCTGTTCAAATCAGGGATCAACCTGTGAAGGGCGCTACCCCCAAGTCCCAAAAACATGATGGACCAGGCCAGGTAGGCCCCTGCTTCGCCCAGCCACTGATAGAACCAACGGCCCAGAAACGCCCAGGAGCCGAACACAGCCAGGCTGGCCATTCCAAAGCCGAGGGTGCCGAGGCGCCAGGCCTGCCAGAGTCCGATTGCCTTGGCCTCCCCACCCGGTGATCCCTTACCCCCTTCGGCACCTGGAGGGTCGGATGGTTGCAAGGGATGGTTCATCCTTGCATCACAGCGGCTTGCCGTTGGGTTGGCAAGATAGAATCATCCCTGTCACCCCGGGGCTGTGTTGAACGCATGCAGGCATCAAAAAACTGGGACCCCTCATCTTGGAGGGAGTCCCAGCTTCTTGAAACTTGCCCTTTGGCCGATGCTTGGGTGGCTCAGACCGTGTAGGTTGATGAAGAAACCCTGCCGCCGGTCCCCGTCCAGTTGGTGTGAAAGAATTCTCCTCTGGGTTGGTCGATACGCTCGTAGGTGTGGGCACCAAAATAATCCCTCTGAGCCTGCAACAGGTTGGCTGGCAGCCGCTCCGAGCGGTAGCTGTCGTAGAAATTAAGCGCCGTGGCGAAGGCTGGAACCGGTATCCCCTTCTTCACTGCCGTGGCGATGACATTACGCCATCCTTTCTGGCTCAGGCGGATTTCACGCTTGAAGTAGGGGTCGAGCATGAGGTTGGCCAGTCGAGGGCGCTTGTCATACGCTTCCTTGATCTTGCCCAGGAATTGGCTTCGGATAATGCAACCGCCACGCCACATCAAGGCGATGCCTCCGTAGTTGAGCTTCCAGTTATATTCATTGGCTGCGGCACGCAGGAGCATGTAACCCTGAGCGTAGGAGACAATCTTGGAGGCATAGAGCGCCTGACGGATGTCTTCGATGAACTTGGCCCGGTCTGTCTTGATGATGGGCTTGGGTCCGCGGAGTTTCTTTGCAGCAGCCACTCGCTCCTCTTTCATGGCTGACACACAGCGACTGTAGACCGCTTCGGCGATCAGGGTGATGGGTACCCCCAGATCAGCTGAGGAGATCACCGTCCACTTGCCTGTTCCCTTCTGCCCGGCTGTGTCGAGAATCTTGTCCACCAATGGGGCGCCATCAGCATCCTTGTGTCCCAGGATATCTCGAGTGATCTCCACCAGGTAGGAATCCAGCACGCCTTGATTCCATTCAGCAAATACCGCATGCATTTCATCGGCGCTCATCCCGAGCCCGACGGACATGAGCTGATACGCCTCGCAGATCAATTGCATGTCCCCATATTCAATACCATTGTGCACCATTTTGACATAGTGCCCGGCTCCATCCTCCCCAACCCAGTCGCAGCAGGGAGCCCCATCATCCACCTTGGCGGAAATGGCCTGGAAGATATCTTTCACATGAGGCCATGCAGATTTGGAGCCACCAGGCATGATGGAGGGCCCACGTCGAGCCCCCTCCTCACCACCGCTCACCCCGGTGCCGATAAACTGAAAACCCTTGGACTCCAGATAGGCCGTGCGACGGATGCTGTCCTGATAGAGAGAGTTGCCTCCGTCAATGATGATGTCACCCGGTTCGAGGTAGGGAATGAGTTGTTCGATAAAATCATCGACCGCTTGCCCTGCCTTGACTAGGAGCATGACCCTACGAGGGCGCTTGAGATGAGCGACAAACTCTTGAATGCTCCTGGCACCAAGAATCTGGGTCCCCTTGGCCTCGTTGGCAAGGAAGTCATCGACCTTGGAAACAGTGCGGTTGTAAACCGACACCACGAACCCGTGGTCATTCATGTTCAGGACGAGGTTTTGCCCCATCACTGCCAATCCGATCAATCCGATATCAGCTGTAGCTTCCATATCACAAAAGGAACAAGCTAACGGATTTGCCAGGCTCTTTCATCAAAAATATGATTCAAATCAAAGTAAGCCATGCATGCTCCCTACCGGCAACAATCGCTTCTTTGCCAATCTTCAGGGTCGCAGGGATTGAAGAGATGATTTCCCGTGCCTTGGTTGGAGTCTCGTTGGTAACAAAAAAAAGTGTTTTTTATACGTGACACAGTCTAAGCCTTCCATATAGTTCTGCGGCCTAGGACGACCCTATCGTCTAGCGGTTAGGACACCGCCCTTTCACGGCGGTAACCGGGGTTCGAATCCCCGTAGGGTCGCCATTCTTTCTTTCCCCCCCATTCCAGTTCTGCAGGGTCTGGGTCGACATCAAAGTTTTGGGGGTTTCTACTTTTCAAAGGCTGCTTGTTTTTTTGATCCCAACGCACCGAGTGATGACTCTTGGGCGGTCTTTTGCAAAGTTTCTCAAGCCACACTTGGATTCATGGAAAGTTTTTATGCCTCAAGTCAGGGGCATAAGGCATGCCTCGCAACTTGGTGTCCTTGAGCGAACCTTGCTTTCGAGAGGAACCGGGCTGATGGATTGGTCTCGCTGAGTCGGTTGTGCGTCAAACAAGGTCGACTCATCCCCGTGGGTATCCAGAACCTTACCTGGAGCCCTTCGGCCCTACCGCTCCTCGAGGTCATTCTGGGCTAGCAAGGAGCGGTGGATAATGAGTGAGCGCTTGAGCATCTTGCCACGCATCATGATTTTGGTAACAAAAGTGGGCTCAAATTCGGGAATTCGTCCCAGCTGCTCTCTCAGAGGGATACTTTGTCCACGCCGACACCCTGCATATTCATAAAATATATAATAAACATAGAAAATGAGTTATTTGATTTTCTTGCAAAAAATGATAATGAGGCCAGTCGTAGGGCCTCCGCTTAATGCGCATATGCCAATATGTAAATATGCAAAAGGCCTACAGGCAGAAAGCTTGGGGCTTCATTGAAGCTAAACAATCCTAAAAATGTGAAAATAAGCAAAAAATAATTGCGATCAGTTGAGCTTTTTGAAATATTCTCGCCACGAAACCGTTCTAAATCGAGGGGAATCTTCA